>VGOD01000290.1 GCA_016876015.1 Chloroflexota bacterium | reverse complement strand
AAAGGCTTAGCTTGATGCCTATGGGGTCGCAGACCCCCTGAAAGCAGGCTCGTAGGCGGTCTGTGACCGCCGTTTCCCCGGATTATTGAGAGGATACGTCCTTGCCGCCTCGCAGACATCCGTTGCCACGAACCAGCGCCAGGCTGCCACCAGATTGTCGTACTCCGGCGCCATTTCCGTCAGAATGCCTGGCCGCCGGTAAAGCTCGCCCTGCCGCGCCAGAAGGAGCGATCGGTAATAGGCGGCATGGCGGTCGCGCACCTGGTCGGGAGTCTCACCACAGTGCGGCGCGTGCTCGGTTTGCAGCTTCTCCTCACAGTATTGCCGCGTCAGCTCGTGCAGCCGGTAGCGGCCCTGCGCGTCCACCCGCAGCCACGACGCGTCAATCAACTCCTCCAGATCGGCGGCCGGCGCGCCGGTCACGGCCTCGGCCGCCACGGCCGTGCAGCCGCCGTGAAAAACCGAGAGTTGGCGCAGGATGCTCTGCGGCCGCGCATTCAGCAACCGCCACGAGTGATCGAACGCGGCGGCCATGCTGCGATGGCGTGCGGGCAGATCGCGCCGATGCCGATGATATGATCCGCCCACTGCGCGGCCCGGTTGGCGTAAATCGGCGCGCCCGACGCCGATTCGCCCACCCGGTACATCTTGTCCAGCTCCTCCCAGTGATGGTTCTCGACCAGAAAGCGTTGCATGACTTCCGGGCCGAGCTTGGCGGTCAGCTCGGCCGGCGTCATCTTGCGGTGCGTGCCCAGGCTCATCAGCACGCGGATGTCCGCATCGGGCACGCCGGCCGCGGCCAGCTCCGCCAGGATGAAGGGCAGGATGCGGTGCGCGGGCGTGGCGCGGGTCACGTCGTCGGGCAAGAGCAGCACCCGTTCGCCCGGCTTCACCAGCTCAGCCAGCCGCGGCGCGCCGATCGGGTGACGCACGGCCGCCGCGATGATCTCGGCTTCGGGCCGATCGCTGTGCGGGTGCGCCTGGAAGACGCCCAGCAGGTTGCGGTCGGGGATCGTGATCGTCCCCGCGAAGTCGTAAGGAAAACGATATTGCATCGGGTGGCTCTCTTTATGCTCGTTATAGCCGGCGCTGCTTGACGGTCAACTCCGGGGCGACTTCCAGACCGACCCAGCGCAGATGCGCCTGGAACGCGTCCAACTGCGCCCGATCTAGCACGACCAGGTCGGGCGCCAGCTCGCCGCGCAGGAAGCGCCGCAGCTTGGGGCTGGCGACGATGGCGGTGAAGATGGCCGGCTGGGCGCACTGGAGCACGGTGACGCCGGCCAGCCCGACGGCGCTCGGTTCGCCCGCCCAGGCGCGCAGGGCCACTTCGAGCAGCGACGGGAGCGGGCGGATCAGCCGGTCGGCCAGCAGCTTGAGCAGTTCAACCAGCGTCCCCCCGGCCCGCAGGCCCGCGACCACGCTTGCCTGCGTCAACTGCCACTGCCCATCCTGACGCGGCGCGGCCCAGCGGCCGACCTGCGCGTCGAGCAACAGGTCCGCCGGGCGTTGCGTCGCCGTCACGATGCCATCTTCGTCCGCGGTCAGACATTTGGCGGGCGCGGCGGCATAGTTCACATGCTCACGCACGCCAGCGCCGGTCATCTGTTTCGCCTGCTGGGCGCTGATCAGCAGGAAACGGTCGCCGACCGGCGCGGCGGAGAGGCGCGCCGCCTCGGCATCGCGGCTGGCCGCGTCGGCGAATTCCAGCAGCCGCGCCCGGCGGTAGAGCGTCACCTGCTCGCGCAACGCGGCCCACTCGCGCAACTCTGCGGCCACGTTCTGCGACAGCGGCCGGCCCGCGCCACCTTCGAGCGTCGCCAACAGCCGATCCAGGGTCGAGCCGCTTTCGAGCGCGGTGTAGACCGCCCCCCGGGTGAGCCGGTACTGCGCGACGTATTGCTGCGTCTGGAAACGCTCGGCGTGGCGCTCCAGGAAGGCCAATTGCTCCGGGCTGGCCCGGTCGAGGTAGACCACGACCTCGAAATTGGGCTGCACCACCCAGGCGACGCGCGCCTCGGCCGCCGGCGCCGGCATGGCGGGAGCCGCATCGCCGTGCAAGATGGCGCGGCCCAGGTCGGTCAGGCGCACCGCGTACAACGCCTTGTCTTGGAAGGCCAGCTCCACAATGCCCAGGAAGTAGCACCAGGTCGTCAGCGCATGGTCGAGCCACACCCGTTCATGGTCGAGCCAATTCTGGCGCAGTTTCGTCTGCCAGGCCAGCAACTCCTGGCGGGCCTGCTCTGCGGTCATACCATAACTGTACGGCGGCCCAGGCAGGTAGGAGAGGGAAAAATATTGGCCGATCCGCTCGAAGAGCGCGCGCTCCAGATCATCCACAGCGAAGAAGCTGGCGCCCTGGCCCGGCAACGCGGCGAGCGCGATGGCGAGCGCCTGGCGGCCCTGGATCAGGCGTGCGGTCTCGAAGTAGCCCACCTGCGACCCTCGTTCGTCCCACTGGTTGGCCTGCACGAAACCATTGAAGACCTGGCGCACCTGCTCGGCGTAGGATTGCGCGGCGAACGCGCTCACTGGCGCGCCGAGGTTCAACAGGTTCTCGTCTCCCTTTAGGATGCCGCCATGCCAAAGCGCGTGGATCAGGCCCAGCGCCAGGTTGGGAAAGGCGAGGCCGTCAATGTTGGTCGCGTCCCCGGTCCACCCGACGGCCTTCGCCGCCCGGCGCATGTCGTTCACGCGGGGCGCGCCGTTCTGCGTCAGGCCGACGCCGCCCTGGTTCTCCACCGCCTGCAGCAGCCCGATCAGATCGAGCGCCACCGATTGCGGCCGCCGTTGAATCGTGGCATCTGGCGGAGAGATCGGCTTGATCTTGAACGGCGCAATCTCCGGCAGGCCAGCCGCGGCCAGGAGCCGTTCATCGGCGTAAACGTTGGCCGAGCCGTAGCTCTGGAAATACGTCGGGCCATACTCGCTGCTTCCCAGCGCCAGGCCGCGGCGGATGAGCGCGGGGAGCACGTTGGCTCGGTCGTCGCTATGTGCGGTGCGCGTGCCCGGCAAATTGGCGCCGGTGGCGCGCAACGCCACGCACAGCGCGGCCCCGTCCAGCACGCCGCCCGCGGCCTTGAGGAGCGCCAGCGCGTTCGCCTCCCACGGCAGCAGCGTGGCGACCGCCGCGCGCACCTTTTCCGGGTCGGCCAGCCCTTGCCGGATCAGGGCAATACACTGGTCTTTGCGGGTCTGGCTGCCGCCGCCCCACATGCGCGCCATGCTTTTCAGCTCGGCGGCCCCGACGCGTGCCAGGTCGGCATCGAAACGGCGCGAATTCGCCGGCATCACTCCTCCACCACCTTCGGGGTATGGCCCAGTTTGCGCAGACGCGCCAGGAGCGCGTCGAAGCCGCCGGGCGCCACGATGGCCGCGCGCTCCGACAGGCGCACCAGGATCAGCTTGCGCGCCTGCGGATCAGCCGCGATCATGTCGAGCAGCACGCCGTCGGCGACTTCGAGCAGCGGGAGGTTTTCGTGTAGGATGGGCAAGGTAGATGAGGACACTATCGGTTCATCTCGCATCGCCGGCAGGAAATCGTAAAACCACTACTTCCGCCAAGAATTCCTCGAATGATGCCGATTCACAAGGATGATGTGCCTTGGGATCACTCGCGGGATGCATATGCCAGCCGATCTTGGCGTTGTCCTTACCATAAACACGCTGGCCCTCAACAATCAAAGCGAATGCGGTACGGTCGGTCATCGTATTGTAGAAGACTTCAATGAATGAACCATCGGCAAGATGAACACGTAAACTGAGGATGTCGGGATCCAAAATACGCAGTGTATAGGCTTCGACAACGACTGAGTAGGCGCAAGCCGCGACAACCTGTTCAAGGAGATCCCTTGGGGTCAGGGCTGCCATGGCGAAATCCCCGCGAGCCGGCGTTGTTGAGTCGTGAGCGCTTCCCAGGATAGGAAGTCTTGTTCGGCATCCCACTCATAGTCTTCGTCTCGCTCTTCGCTCTCCCACCGTTCGCGATACTCCTCGAACGTCATCCCATACTTGGCTTCGAACGCGCGCAAACCAGCAGTGACCTGCGCCGTTCGGTAAGTGTGCGCATCTTGCATCACCAGCATGAGCGCAGCATCCGGCCGCGACTCGCCGGTCAGGGCGTGCAGAGCTTGCATCGTGGCCTTGGGTAAGACAAGAACCGACATCGGATACTCCTTTCGACTGCCCTTGATCGTACCGCAGTTCTGCATAGACGACAAACCAAAACACAGCCACATACTCGCCACATCTTTCGAGAGAAACCCTTCGGGTGTTCACTCAACCCGAAGGGTCTGATGCTTCATACCTCGAACACCACCGCCTGATGCCCCTGCACCCGCGGCACGGTCACGCGCACCGCGCCATCCTCTCGCGCCAGCGGGAGCGCGACGCGGCCGGGGACAAGATACGCGGCGGTGATCGCCTCCGGCACGCGCACGGTCAGCGGCACGTCGAACAGCGGCGGCAAGTCCTCGATCACCAGGCAGCGGCCGCGCTGGAGCGGCGCGCCGTAGAGCAGGTGCGCGATGTAGCGTCCCTGCTCCGGCTGCCACATCAGGCTGACGCGGCCGGCGCTCGGCAGGCTGGTCTCGACCATCGGCCGGCTGTAGATCAGCGCCAGCGCGTTGGCGAAGAGATCGCGGTGGACGCGCGCGCCGTGTGCATGATACAGCTTGCCCAGGCGGTGCGGCAGGAAGATAACGCGGCCCTTGCGCAGGCCGGCCGGGTGCCCCGCGGGTTGGAGCTGATAGGGGGTGTTCTGGTGCGAGCAGAAGCGGCCGTAGGTGCGGTTGAAGTACGGCTCCTGGATCGTCGCCAGTATCTCGGTCCCGGCCTGGGGCTGCGCCCGCAGCGCGGCCTCATAATTAAGGAAGGGGCTGGCGGGCAGGCCACGCAACAACGCTGCGCCCGCCACCGTGAAGTCGTCGTCATAGCTCGCCGGGCCGAGATAGTCCGCGCCCACGTCGAGCAGGAAGCGTGTCTTATCCGCATCCAGCGCGCTCTCGCCCAGCACGAGCAGGCTCCCCCCGGCCGCGACGTAGGCGTTCAGCTTCGCCGCCTCGTCGGCGTTCAGGCAGGCCGCGCCCGGCAGGATGATGGCCGCGTATTGGGCCAGGTCTTGCGCCGGATCCACCACCAGGAAGTCGGTCTGCGTCTCCAGCAGCATCACCGCTGTGCCCTCGTCGTCCGCCTTCGAGTTGGAGAACCAGAGGCCCAGGTTGGCGGCCGGGACGGCATCCAGCCCGTACTCCTCGATCTGCTCCACGTACTCGAACGCCTGGCCGATGTTGGCGTAGGTCGCCAGGTCCATCTCGCCCGACGGGTGGAGTTGGTCGCCGAAGTTGCACGTCGCGCCGAACGCCAGCATCGAGCCGGCCTCGAAGCGCAGCGCATCGGGATGCTTGAAGCCGCCGAACTCGCCCCAGCTCGTGTGGAACTTGCCGCTCATCGCGATCAGCTTTTTGCCCGTGGTGTGGAAGAACTTGGCGCGCAGCGGCAGCTTGTCGTAGCCGCCCCAGGTGGTGGGCAGGTCTTCGAGCTCTTGCTGCGAGTTGTCGTCGAAGAGCCGCACCCGCACGTTGTCGCGGCCGCGCGTGTCGGGGTGGAGCACCGTCGTGCCGTTGAAGTAGACGGTGGCTTCGGGGTGATAGCGATAGAGGATCTTCTTGCACTCGGCGTAGAACCGCTTCCACTTGGCCGTACCGTAGAGGAAGACCGCGTCGAAATCGGCCGCGTCGTAGCCGCCGTCCCGCATCCCGCGACGGCAATTCTCGCAGTAGCAAGGCGGCCCGCCCGTGATGTCGTACCACAGGCCGTCGGTGGGGTAACGCTGGCAAATCTCTTCGGTCTGGCGCAGCATCATGTCGAGATAGCCGCCGCTGGGACACATGAACTGCCAGGAGCCCCCCGGCTTGCGATCCTCCGGTTTGGCGTTGTCATCCCAGTTCGTTGCGGCGATGCCGCCGTCCGCCCGGCGCACACACCATTCGGGATGGGTTTCGGCATCATGCACCGACCAGCCGACCGTGTAGTAGATCGGCGCACGCACGCCGATCTCGTGACACGCCTCGATTTGCGCGCCAAGCAGGTCGAAACCCAGGGTCGGGTGGATCGCGCCGACCTGCGACGGGTAGTAGCTCCAACCGTGATGGCACTTGGCGAAGATGTTGATCCAGTTGACGCGGCCGAGCTTCAGCGCCTCCTGCCACTGGGTCTTGTCGAAACGGCTGCCCACATTGGGGATGTGCTCGGAGGTGTGGAAGTCCAGATGGATCTGACGGGCGAGAATGGGAAGCATATTCACTCTCCTTCGGATTGAAGTATGCACGATGAGCGC
>VGOD01000289.1 GCA_016876015.1 Chloroflexota bacterium | reverse complement strand
TGCGGCCGGCCGCGTGCCAAATCCGCTGCCGCTTGGGCCAGGATATTCAGCTCGTGGACACGGTCGGTGAAGACGTCCAGGGAGGAGTTTGCTCGCCAGTTGCTCATGCCATGCCTTTTTCGGTCATTCGCCCTATCGGGTGATTGACCGAATTATGCCACGATTGCGCCTGGCAGACAAGTCCGCAAGGCTTGTTAAGTCTACCGACATCTTGACATTTGCATCGGGTTGGTTTAGGTTTGCTCCAGTCGAACCGATAGCCACCACCCCACAGGAGCGCCTTGATGAGCACCGCCCAAGAGCCCCAACCAGAACCGATACACGCGCCAACACCGGCGCCAAAGCCGCAACCGGCATCCAAACGTCGCAAGGCTAAGGTCAGCAAGGCCCAAACCATCGGCGGCCGGCGGCGGGCTGACCGGGCCCGGCGGGCGCAACAGCGGGCTGGTGCGGCGCGCAAGCAGGCACTGCGCCGCCAGTACAAGTTTCGGGTCAAGGTGGTGCGCCTGTACCGTAAGCTGCGGGAGCAGGTGTCGGAAAAGCGGGCCATTGAGCTGACCCTGGCCCGCTACCAGCCCACAGGGCCCGCTGACTGCCCCCTGTGTGCCAGCAGCATCCGGCAATGGCACCGCTTGGCCGCGCAGGAGGGCATGGGTGCGCTGCGCCCCCAGTCGAGGCGGCCGCACACCATCCACTATCACGTGCCGGAGGTGGTAGTAGGGGTGATCTTCACCCTGCGCCACCTGTTCGGCTGGGGCGGGCACCGCATTGCCGCCGAGTTGAAAGAGCGTGACATCGGCCAGGTCAGCGGCCAGACGGTCTATGACATCTTTGACCGGCCGGGGCTGTCAGTCAAGGTCTATGCCCTCCAGGGCCGTTCAGACGGCATCGCCTACCAGCGCTACGAGAAGCGCCGCCCCAACGCCCAGTGGCATATTGACCTCAAGCACACAACCTTGAGCGACGGCAGCAAGGTCTTCATCTGCATCATCATGGATGACTATTCCCGCTCTGCCCTGGCCGCCGTCGCAGGGCTGGCTGCGACCACCGAGTGGGTGGCCCAGGTGGCTGCAGAGGCCATCCGGCGCTGCGGCCAGCCGGAGGAACTGGTCAGCGACAACGGCCGGGAGTTCGTTGCGGTCTGGGAGGACACCCTGACCAAGTTCGGCCAACTGCTGGCCGAGCAAGGCATCGCACACCTGACCACGGCGCCGTACTACCCGCAAGGCAACGGCAAAGCCGAAGCCTTCATTCAGACCCTGACGGACGAGGTGCTCCGCCGCGGCACCTTTGCCACCGTGGCCGACCTGCAGACGGCGCTGGATCGCTATCTGACCTACTACAACAACTACCGTCTGCACTCGGCCTTGGGTTGGCAACCGCCGGTCTCCCGCTACACGGGCCAGGCGATGACCATCAAAGGCCTGGCCGGGATTCCGGGTCTGGAACCGATGGCGGCCGATCCCAAGTACGGCCCATCCTACTGTGACCCGCCGGTAGAGATCAACGCACGGACAGCCGGCAAGGCCAGAGCCCTGGAAATCTGGCAGGAACCCGCTTTGGTAGCAGCGTGATGGGCTGTGGCTCTCTGGGATTTTGCGGGATAATAGCCCGGCTCGAAGCGTCTTGCCGCCACATCTTGGGTAGGATCGCTGCAAAACACCCTGATATGACATCGAACAAGTGTTCGCCCCGCAAAATCCCAAAGACCCTGGGCTGTCAAGATGTTGGTAGACTTAACAGTGCGTGAGATAGTACAAAGCCTCCGCATCGCGTTGCGCCTGCTGTTGTGCCAAGGCCTCTTGCTGCAACTTCGTCTCGCCCAAGCGCACCAGGTCTGGACGTGTGAAGACATACGGCCACGGGGAATCGTTGTGCCATTCCCACGCGTTGCCGCACAAGAGACACTCGTAGCTGTATTTCGCGTGATGCTCGACGTACCCATCCTTGAGCGCCAGGTTCATCATGAAGATTGTCACTGGTATACCGATGAGCGTTAGGCCGAATAGTATGGCGATGGCATCATACAGACCGTGCAGGTTGTGTCGCGAGAGCCACTCCATCACTGAGTCATATTTGTGATCTCCAACCGATTCTGTCTTCTTGATTGATATCTTGAAGCCGCCACAATGTGGACACTGCTTGCCTGGCGGATAGAGCTTGTCTGCTGGCTTGGGATCGGCCTTTCTGGGTTTGATCGGTTTCGGTCGTGCTACCACGGGGTCTTCGATGATCTTCATACAACTATCTCCCTGCGGTAAGTGATCAGCTCTATTACCTTACTCGTACAAGATACCAAATCAAGAAGAACACCGCCGCGAGACCTCCCCACGCCAGCGCAGCAGTAAGGATGACCTGGGGCCAACACAGTCCCAGCCCGGGCAAGGGGACCACTACGAGGCGAGACGAGTCCGACGAGTAGACCAATAGATTCAGACTGCGACCTTGCTCCTCGCGCAGCACCTCGTAAGAGCGCACCGGAATCAGTGGCAGATAGAGGATCGTAATCCACTTGGTTGTGATGTGTCCGCTTGCTGATCGCCGGTGGCCGTAAAGTTTTGTGCCCCAGCCGTTGCTGCTCTCCGCACCCTGTTCGCGACGTGTCAGCGTCCAGCACAGCCCAAAGATGCCGAGCGTTGCCAGCACGGTCAGCACCGGCGAAATCGCACCTCCTGCCGCCTGAGCCATGAGATATATCCAGCCAAACAAAAGAACGGTATAGAGTAGATTCAACATGATGCGCTCCTTGTTGTTATGGCCAATGCTGATCCCAATACGCATCGGTCGGATCCACGATCAACTGCCCCGGTGCGAGCAGCTTCTGCAGCGCCTTGCTGACTGTGCGGGCGCAGACGTCGTTCTCCACGTGCTCTATGGTGATCTCGCAGCCCAGTTGACCTGCCTTGTCTGGCGATGCCCAATGGGTGATCCGCCAATCGCGCAGCGTCACGATGGCATTGCTGATACACGGATACTGCCCGGCCACAGGCCGGTCGAACATGGCGGTCTCGCGCCAGGTGTAAAGATCATACTCGCGATGCCACACTTCGATGTGGAAGCGGATTTCCTCTTCCGTGCGCGCCAGTCGGGTGATCTCGGACTGGAAGGCCGTACTGCTATTGCGTCGAATCACATCAGCGATGACCTCTTTGGGGTGGAGACCGGAGAGGATCGTCTTGTATCGCACGATGGCCTCCCGCTGTGAGTCATCAGCGCCTGCCGCTACTCCCACATCAGCAGGTGCATCATGTTGGAGGAAGGCGCAGACAAATGCTCCTCAGGCAGAAAGACCAGATCATCGCGGTGGCAATAGTAGAGGCGTTCCCAACGAGTGAAAGTTCGACTTTTGATGTGAGCGGCCTCAGCCAGTGCTTCTTCCTTAGTATTCGCAAGATCCGCCTCCCACTTCTTGCGTTCTGGTGGCAGAATCTTGCGCGACAGCTTTGATAGCCCCCAGCCGGGTAAAAGCCATATGAACACTGCAATTACAAACGCTGCCATCATGTCGAAATCCGTCCCGTACAAGGACTGACCGACCAACGCAATAATGAACATGGTGAGAAGGCATCCGGGGAGATACAGCCAGGGCAGGATTTGAGGCAAGCATCCCTTCTTGGGGGCTGGATTCCCATCCCTGAAGGCCTTTACTGCCGCCGTGGCTCGCTCGTTGGCAAAAGCCTTCCATGATTTGTCAGAGCGATCGATATTCAGCTTCTGCGCCAACGCAGTCTGAGCGACTCCCCGCTGCTGCACAGTCCCGTAGAACTTGTGCCCGCCGAGTTGCCCCTGGGCAGGCATCTCGTAGTTGGTCTCATAGGTTCCACCGGAGACGATGGAACTGACTTTCTGGACGGCATCCTGGTTTCCGCAGCGCGGACAGGCGACCATGTGTTCCTCCTCTTGATGCAGTGGCGATGTATGAGGCTGCCTGACGCATAATAACCCAGACGAGCGACGAGCGAAAGGGGGAAAACCCCTCAAAATCAGGGGAAAGGCAGCCAGCCTCGCATGACAACCCCGCCATCCGGCCCCGAGGTCACGGTCAGCTCGCCCTCCAGCGAGCTGATCCTGGCCTGCATGGAGCGCAGGCCGAAATGACCGGCCGCCTCGGCCTGGGCGCGCTGCGCTTCAGTGAAACCGCAACCATCGTCCGTAACAGAGAACTGCACCTGCCGGTCGGTGCTACGCACGACGACCCCGACCCGAGTGGCATCGCGGGCATGGATGTCCACGTTGTCGAGCGCCTGCTGGATCACGCGGTATAGAGCGTGGCGGGCCGCTGGCGTCAGCCTGGCGTCCATGTCGGCCGCGATCTCGGCCTGCACGATCAGGTTGGTGCGCGCCCGGAAGCGCTCCAGCAAATCCACCAGTGGTTGGGTCAGCTTGCTCTCTAGTTGGATCGGGGCCAGCTCCCCGCGGATCTGTCGCACCGTTTGGGCCGCGCTTTCCACGTCGGCGATGCAGCGCTGGAGGAGCGCCTCAGTCTGTTCGGGCCGGCTGCGGACGCTGGTGCGACTGACCTGGAGGTAGAAAGGCAGGCGGCCCAGGAATTGCTGGATAGTGTCGTGGAGTTCTTGGGCCAGCCGGAATCGCTCGCGCTCCTGCGCTTCGGTGACACGGCGCGGCACCTCCCGCAGGCGCTCGATCTGTTGGGCGGTCAGCAGGAACAACGCAGCTTGTTGGGCGATCAGCTCGATGATTTCGAGATCACGTGTATGGAAGATCTCCTCGTTAACGCGTTTGCCGAGCGCCAGCAGGCCGACGCGCGCCTCCACGGCGGGGACTGGCGCGTCTGCAGCGGCCGGTGCGTTGAGCGGCGCTGCCGCCTCGAAGCCGTACGTCTGCAGGGGCCACAGCCATGCGGCAACAGATGGCGCGTCCGCCCCGATATAGACCGGTCGCTCCAGGACGGCGGCCGGCGGAGATAAGCGAGCGGGCAGCGTGTCACCTGACGCGCCGGCGCTGCTCGCCAGGGTGAAGCTGCCTGCCTCCGGCTGCCATAGCCAGAGGGCGATCCGATCCAACTGCAGTGCCGACGCCAGAGCCGTGACCATCTCATCCGGCAAAGTGGCTAGGTTGAGCCGCTGAAGCATCATGTACCCGAACTGGCGCGCAGAGGCGTAACTGGTCGCTTCCCAACGGAACAGGCGACTGAGCCATTGGGGCAGGAAAAGCCCGGCTGTGCTGCCGATCAGTAAGATGAGAAAGAGCCAGACGAACGGTGGTATCTGCGCCACCCAGGCTGCGCCAGATGAGGAGACAACGGCGGCCCCGTCACTGAATGCGGGCGACGATCGGCGAATCAGCCAGTCCCCTACACTCGCCAGGAGTGCGCTGCCTGATGCAACCAGCACACCCAAAAAAGCCGGATGGACGCCTCGAAACGTCTGGTAACGCAAGATCACGAACGCGAACGCCAGCGGCACTGCCAGATACAGGTAACGCAGATCCAAGCCACCGCAGCAGAAATTGGAGCCAGACATAAACAGCCCGGCCCGATAGTTTGTCACCATCATAGGAAGAGCGACAGCTATGCCAAGCAACACACCCGTTACGCGTCTTCTGACGCGTAACGAAGTTGTAGGCGAACGCAGGGCGTAAGGGTGTCGCAAAGAAATAAACCTCCCAATGTCGGCCTCGAAATGGCGCTTGAGCGGCCCTACGAGGCCAAAGGCGATCCGACTCAAGCAGCCTGGGAGATTTTATTCTTTTCAACGCCCTAAGTGACACGGAGCAACGCTATCGCTGCGCACACAATCCCGCCGGCCAGGCTTATTCGATAAGGAATCTCATCTAGCCAACCGACCAGCGGGCTCCACCCGCTATGCCATAGTAAGAAGCGTGATATCCACCAGATCAGGGCTGTGATACTGGCAATCCAATATCCAGCTCTCAACCAATGCTGGTAAGGGGGCGGTCGCTGTGGTTGGCTTTCTTCGCTGGTCAACAGGAAGGCGGCGAATACCACCGTTGGAGCGATTAACGGTGCGCTGTTGCGGAGCAATTCAGGCAGCCACAACCACGGAGCGAAATGAGCCGTCCGTTCGAATAAATCCAATCGCCAACTCGCGAGCAGCACAGCCACTTGCGCGCCAAGCACCGCATACGTGCGGTTGAGGGGATTGGTCGGACGCAGCCGATAAACGATCAGCGCCAGCAGCCAGAAGCTCAGGCCAATAAGGACATCCGGCAGTTTGAACTCAATCAGATGGCGGGGTGAGAATGCGAGGATCGGGCATGGTTCAGAATCCTGGGAAGTTAGATTAGCACTTTCGGAGGTAGGCCCAGCAAAGTGAGGGGGTCATCGGGCACTTCGAGTCCCACCAACTGCGCCGGACTGTGGG
>VGOD01000288.1 GCA_016876015.1 Chloroflexota bacterium | reverse complement strand
AAAAAGCGGATAAGCAGATGCCGCGCGCGGCATCTGCTTATCCGTTCACAGTAAGCATCCGCGCCCTACTTCACGCGCATCCGGACGCCGGCGCCGGTCGCTGAACCCTCGGCAATGGGTTTCGGGTTGCCCACCACAAAGGCCTGGAAGGTAACCGCGTCATTGTACGTATCTCCGCCTTTACTGAGCTCGAGGGAGCTGTTGACCTTGGCCTGGAGGAAATCTTCTCCTTCCTTCCAGTACTCCCATATCGTCCACACATAGCGGTGATCGGCTACCTTCTCCCAAACGCCGATGCCCAACCGGCCGTCGTTTTCCATCATGGTCACCGAGCCGTCGTGGTGGAAACTGGCCATGGCAGTGTATGTCGGCGCGTCTGGGCCGGACATCGAGACGCTCACAATCCAGACCCCCTCCAGGCTGTTCGCTGCCACCAGGACATTTTGAGGGGCGGGTATGCAGCCGACCAACATCATGGCGGCGACAAGTGCGCCGGTGATGACCAGCGCAAAGAGACCGAGCTTCATTGACGGGTGTTTGCTGTTCATAGGACATCTCCTCATATTGATGGGGCGCGATCTGCGCTTCAACTCTATCGTAGCCGACGACTGTCGCCGGATCGCGACATGAACAGGATCGCAGGGATCGCGCGCGAAAGGCTCTCTCACCGTCCGGGCTACCGGAAGATGATCCGCGTCTCTTGCCTCAAGTCCGGGCCGTGGGCCACGCTTTCTACGTCGAAGCTCCGCCCATCTTCCAGCACGCCGCGGGCAATCATCTGGAGAACGACGATAGACAGCGCCCCCTCATTGCGCGCCGTCTGCTTGTAGGAAGCCGCGGTGCCGCGGAGGAGCGACGGAAGGCTCTCCAACTCGCCGATCTTCACTTCTCCATCTGCCATGGCTGCCTGCAACTCAGGCCAATTGACGAAGTACACCGGCACGGCGCCCAGGCCGCGCAGTTGCCAAACCTTGGGCACCGGCCCCTGCCCCCAAATCTCGAAGCCGGTGGTAGTGGGCGGGGTGCAGGCGAAAGCGCCGGGGTCAAAGTAGTTGAGCAAATTGAAGTCGAGAGGGACGCACGTGGGCGGTCTGTAGAACGGGATGACAGCCCACTCGTCATTGTGTTGGACGCAGTCCGGGCAGGGGAGCTGCGCATACAGCGGCATGCCACCGCTCGGCACGCGTTCATTGGCCGAGACGCCCGGCGCCGAGACAAGACACATGCTCAGGAGCAAGCCGCACAGCAGTACACACCGAAACAGCCGATTGCGCGAAAGGGTGAACATGGTATTCCTCCTGATGTTGATGGGGGCGCGATCTGCGCTTCAGCCTCATGTTAGCTGGCGACCGCTACAAGATCGCTACAAGAGCGCTACCGCCGCCTGTTTTCGATCAATTCATCATGCTCAAACGTTGCGGTTGGGTGTATAATGGGACGCAGAGAGGTGACGCGATGTCGGGCCTGGACATCTTCCTCTTCGGCAAGCCGCGCGTCGAGCGGGACGGCGCGGCGGTGACGGTCGCGCGGCGCAAGGCGCTGGCCCTGCTGGCGTATCTGGTCGTCACGCGGCAGGCCCACAGCCGCGATGCGTTGATCGCGCTGCTCTGGCCGGAGCTTGACAGCGAGCACGGTCGCGCCGCACTGCGCAGCACCCTGGCCGATCTCAGCCAGGCCATCGGCAGAGGCGCGCTGGTGGTCGAAGGGGATGGGGTGGCGTGCCAGGGCCCGCCGCTCCGGGTGGATGTCGCGCGCTTTCACGATCTGCTGGCGCAGGTCGCCGGCCACAACGATCCCCGCGGCCGGCCCTGCGACGACTGCCTGGCGGCTCTCACCGAAGCGGTCGGGCTGTACCGGGCCGACTTCCTGGCTGGCTTCACCCTCGAAGACGCCATCGAGTTCGACGCCTGGCAGACTTTCCAGACCGAGAGCCTGCGGCTGGAGCTGGCGGCCGCGCTCGAAAAGCTGGCCCAGGGGTTGGCCGGCCGCGGGGATCACGCCGCGGCCCTGGCGCACGGCCGGCGCTGGCTGGCGCTCGATCCGCTGCACGAGCCGGCCCAGCGCCTGGTCATGCAGCTCCACGCCGGGGCTGGCGACCGCGCCGCGGCGATCCGCCAGTACCACGAATGCGTCAAGGTCCTCCAGGAGGAGCTGGGCATCGAACCGGAGCCGGAGACGACCGCCCTCTTCGAGACCATCCGCAGCGGTGCGGCGTCTGCGCGCCCCTCTTCTCCCCCGCTCCTCCTCTCTCCCGCTCCCGCGCCCACCCTCCCGCCCGACCCCACCCCCTTCATCGGCCGCGAGCCCGAGCTGGCCCAGATTGCAGCGCGGCTGGCCGATCCCGACTGCCGCCTCCTCACCATCCTCGGCCCCGGCGGCATCGGCAAGACCCGGCTGGCGGTGCGCGCGGCGCAGGCCGCGGCCGACCGCTTTGCGCACGGCGCGTGCTTCGTAGACCTGGCCCCCATCCCTTCCGCCGAGCTGCTGGCCGCGACCATCCTGCGCACCCTCCAAGCCCCCGCCTTCGGCGCGGCCGAGCCGGATCAGCACGTGCTGAGCTATCTGGCCGGCAAGCAAATGCTCCTCGTCCTGGATAACTACGAGCACCTGCTGACCGGCGCGGAGCCGGATCGCCGCGACGGCTATGGCCTGGTCACGAAGATCCTGGCCGCCGCGCCGCAGCTCAAGCTGCTGGTCACGTCGCGCGCCCGGCTGAACGTGCGGGCCGAATGGCTGGCGCCATTGGAGGGGATGCGGACGCCGGAGGAGTACCAACCGCCAGCACGTAGTGACGACTTCAGTCGTCCAGTCTCGCGCCAACGAACGACTGAAGTCGTCACTACGAACCTGGAGGCCTATAGCGCCACCGCGCTCTTCCTTGCCTGCGTCCGCCGAGTGTGCCCTGGGTATCAGCCCAGCCCCGACGATGCGCCGCGCATCGTCCACATCTGTCGCTTGCTGGATGGCATCCCCCTCGCCATCGAGCTGGCAGCCGCCTGGGCGCGGACGCTGCCGCTGTCAAAGATCGCCGACGAGTTGGCGCACGGCCTGGACGTGTTGACCACGACGCTGCGCGACGTGCCCGCCCGGCACCGCAGCATGACTGCCGCATTCGACCATTCCTGGCGGCTGCTCGCGCCGCGGGAACAGAGCCTCCTGCGCCAGTTGTCCGTCTTTCAGGGCAGTTGGACGGACGGGGCAGCCGCGGCCGTGGCGGGGGCGACCGTGACGGAATTGGGCAGCCTGGCTGACGCTTCCTGGCTGCGCCCGGCAGCCACTGGCCGCTATGAGATGCACATGCTGATCAAGCAGTACTGCGCGCGGAAGCTGGCAACCGAGCATGAAAGCGCCACCGGAGAGAACGCCGATCGCGTGCATGATCGTTACGCGGCGTTCTACCTGGCGTTTCTGCTGACGCGCCAGGGCAGCTTCTACCGGCAGCCGGACAGCGTTTCCGAAGTGGCGGCCGAACTCCATCATCTGTTGGCTACCTGGAACTGGTTCACCGGGCGCAATAACCTGGAGGCCGTCAGGTCCCTCGCTCCTGGACTCTCCTGGATGGCCGTGACGCAAAGGTGGGGACGCGTGTTCCGAGCACAAATGGAGAGCTACGCACGCCAGCTCGCAGAATACGAAGCCGTTGGGCATGACGATCCTGAGCGCAGCCGCGACATCGCGCTGGTGCGGGCCACAGTCTTGGCCGAGATACTCGATGAGCTGCTGGGATTGTCCATGGCGGCATGGCAGGGCTGGGTGAGCGAGGCTGAGTCGCTGCTGGCGCAGGTTCTAGTGGACGGTGCGCTCGGGCGCGACGCCCGGTGGCAGGAAGTGCGCTGGAGGCTCCAATTCAGGATTGCACTGGGCTATTCAGAGCATGGGAATGATGGCGAAGCGGTCCAACGGCTAAGCGTGCTGCTGCCTGAGCTGGACGCCGGTCATCTGAAACTGTGGCCGTATTGTGACGAGGCCCGGTACTTCCCCCAGATGCTGGGATGCCGGTGTTTGGGATTCGCGGCTCTGAAGCTGGGCCACGATCGTGAGGCGCAACGCCTGGCCGAGCAGAACATCGCGCTGGCCGACCGGATCGGCGTGCCGTTCTTCAAATTGGCTGGCCTGCTCGTGTTGGCTACTACGGGAATCTCTCTCGGCGAACACTATCAGGCCGAGGCATATGCGCGAGAAAATCTGAGCATCTTGCGCGTTCACGGAATCAGGGTGTACTATTCTTTGGCGATCCTGCAGATTGGGGTGGCAGCGGCCGGGCAGGGCGACGTTCTCCGGGCACGCGCCTGTTTTCGCCGCACTCTGATGGCGCAGCGGGAGATCGGTCAATTCCTGCCGAGCGCCTTGCAGAACATGGGAACCATCGAGCTGGCGCTCGGCAACCTGGCGCAGGCCAGACGCTTCTACCGTGAAAAGCTGTCGCTGTGCGAAGCCCAGGGCCTTGCGGACGGTTTCGCCGTCACGCTGACCGGCCTCGCCCGGGTCGCCCTGGCCCACGGCAACGCGGCCGAGGCGCGTGAACACCTGCGCCGCGCCCTCCAGATGCCCAGCCCGGCGCGTCCGCCCCGGCAAACGATTGACATCCTCGCCACGTGGTCAGAACTTTTGATGGCCGAAGGGCAACACGCGGCCGCGGCCGAACTGTGCGCTGCGCTGCTGAGCTGGCCGACAACGCCGGTCTTCTCGTCGCTTTTGTTGCGACCGCTGCGGGCAGACCTGGAGGCGCGCCTGCGGGAGCTGGAGGCGGGGCTGTCGCCGGAGCGCTTCGCCGCGGCTACCGAGCGCGGGCGCAATCGCTCGATCGAAGATGTGGTGGTGGCGATCGCTGCCGAGCAGGCCAGAGCCGGTCAGGAATCGGATCCCGTCGGCTGCGCTTTCTGAGCAAGGCTCTGACAGGATGAACAGGATTCACAGGATCACCTCGTCGTTGTAATCCTGTTCATCTTGTACATCCTGTCTGACTCGGCTTGACCGGGCTACGAGAACACCTTCTCCAGTTCGATCTCGTCCCGGATCGGAATCCCATCGTTGCCGGTCAGCGGGATTTCTGGCTTGCGCGCCCGGCTGGCGGCGACGGCGTTGCGATGGAGCGCGGCCAGGACGAAGCCGCGTTTTTGATAGAAGCGCAGCGCGTGGGTGTTGTCGTTGGTGGTGATCAGCCACAGCCGCCGGCAGCCGGCCCGCTGCGCGACCTCCTCGGCCGCGACGATGAGCGCCGTGCCGACCCCGCGGCCGGGCCGCGCGCTGTCGGTGGCAGAGGCGTTGGCGGCGGGACGGTAAACGTGGCAGGTCTCCGTAGTCTTGCTTCGCAATCACTTCGCAATCACTGTCATTTGGCTGCAGATCGTAATCGCTCTCAGGACACGCGCCGTCATCGCGCGGGCTGCTGTTCGCGGCCAGGGCCACTGTCGCTTCAGCCAACAGCCTGTCGGTGTGAATTGCGCGGGCCAGGGCGATTGCTTCCCACAGGGATCGCTCGGCGGCCGCCGGTTGCTTGCGCGCCGTCTGAAGGCGGATCGGCGGGTCGCGGGTCGTTGCGCCGGGCTTACGCGCGCACCACGGTGACGATGCGACCGGCGGGGGTGGTCGCCGGCTCGCTCGTCGTCCGTTCCGCGAGATCGGGCACGGTCGCAGACCGGCTGCGCTGGTCGAAGATCACCAACCAGCCGGTGGGCAGCCCCAGGCCGCTCAGGTAGCCGTCGAGCTGCGCCAGCCCTTCGGCCAGCGGGTCTTTGGCGCCGTCACGCCAGACCTTCAACTCGAGCGCCAGCCGCGTGGGGCCGTAGCGCACCAGCAAATCCATGCGACCGGCGCCGATGGCGTACTCCCGATCAATCGTCCCATTGCCGTTCACCACCCGATGGAGAAAGGCCATCAACACCAGGTGCGGGGCGATCTCGTGATAGGGCGCGCTCTTGAGCAGCGGTTGGCCGTGTTGGCGCCAGAAGGCGAGGAAGGCGGTCAGCAGCTTGTCCGGGTCGAGCTGATTGTCGTCAGTCAGCCAGGTGGGATGGATCGCCGGCAGCGAGGCTTCGGGGATGATGGACAGGGTGCGGGGGATGACTTCTTTGTAGATGGGGTTGGCGATTTGGATGCCGCCGCGTGTTCGTGTCACTAGCCCCAAATCAGTGACATAATCCAGATCATCGAGGGGGATGTTGCTCAGGGTCGCGCCGGCCAGGAGCGGCTCGATGACCTGACGGACACGTGGCTCACGCAGCTTGTCGGTGAGTTGATCCAGGTGCGTCTGGCGGCGCAGGATGAGCAGCTCCTTGGCCGTCTCGATGTGCTCGACCGTGATCGGTTGACCGAAATCGGGCGCCAACTCCTCCACCGCGACTTT
>VGOD01000287.1 GCA_016876015.1 Chloroflexota bacterium | reverse complement strand
CTGACGTAGCCGGCCGGGTCGGTCTCGGCCACCGCGTAGATGCCGGGCCGGACGTTGGCAAAGCGGTAGATGCCGTTGGCATCGGTGGTGGTCCTGACATCTACGCCATCAGTCAGCCGGACCGCGACCCCGCGAATCCCCGGCTCGCCGGCATCCTGGACCCCGTTGCCATCCAGGTCGTCGAAGACCACGCCGCTGACGGCCCCCGCCTGCTGGTCGCCGAAGTGAGCGGTCGCGCTGCCACCGGGCGCGACGCAGACGCCGATCTCGTTGGGCGTGGTGCTGAAGTAGCCGGGCAGATCGGTCTCCGCGACCGTGTAGGCGCCGGGCTGCACGTTGAGGAACCGGTAGTTCCCATTCGCATCGGTTGTGGTCGTCTGGACCACGTGCGCGCCGCGCAACAAGCGGACCGTGACGTTCGGGATACCGGCCTCGCTCGCGTCGAGTTGGCCGTCGCCGTTCAGGTCATCGAACACCATCCCGCTGACGATGCCTGCGCCCTGGTCGCCGAAGTTTACCTCGCTGACGCCGCTGCACACCCAGAGGGGTACATCGTCGGGGGTTGTGCTGAAATAGCCCGGCGGGTTGGTTTCCACCACTCTGACGATACAGCAGGCGGTGGTGTACGAGTAGAAGCCATTGATGTCGGTGAGCAGATCGGTGCGATTGACGCCTCCGGTGCCGCAGACCCAATAGACGCTGACTTTGACGCCAGGGATGCCTGGCTCGCCTGTGTCCTGCCGGCCATTGCCGTTCAGGTCGTTGAACACGATGCCGCGCACTGTGGCTGCGCTCGGCGCGGTCGGCGCGTCAGCCGACAAGGGTGATTGCCATGCGCCAGCCTGTGACGCCGCCGACATCAAGACGACCAGCGCCAGCGCCAAACTGACGAAGGTCAGCCGCAGCAAGAACCTTGAGACGCTTCTCGAGAATTCGCCGCTTCGTTGCACGTTCATCTCTGCCTCCTGGGTCAGAAGGGAATCAGGGCCGAAAGACAAGGGACATCGGCGCGGCCCGGTTTAGGGCGGGCGTCAGCAGAGCCCGGTGGGTTGGCGTGGCACGAAAGAGCTGCGCTGCGCCGGCAAAGATCAGCAAACGGTGTCTTGCGCAGACAAGCGGAGCGACGTTGTGGGGGATGATGCCTGGCGCTTGTCGGTTGCCGGTTACGCGCTGAATATACCACCGCGCGGCGATGTTGTCAACAAACACATTTCCTTGACGCCCTTTGCACCCTATGGTATCATCTCCACACGTAATACCCAGACCTGACAGGTTTCCAAACCTGCCAGGTCCATGACTCCGCGGAGGTGCTCCGATGAAGATTCGCCTGGGATGGCTGGTCCTGGTCACTCTGTGCGTGCTCCTGGCGTTCGGACTGATAGGTTGCGAAAAGGAGCGGCCGCCAGTGACGCCAAGCGCGGCGACGAGTACGCCGGCGCGCGGCGTGGCGTCGCCCACGCCGCGCGCGCCCTCGATGACGCGGCTGACCGGTCTCACGCCGCTTGGGCCGCCTGCCGCCGCGACCACCGAAGCTGCGACGCCAGCGCGTCCGGCCACCGCGGCCAGCCCGACGCCGCCGCCGCCTAGACCGATCGCGCCGGCGCCTGTCGCCACCGCGACGCCAAAACCCGCCGCATCCGGCGGCGAGAAGAGCTTCAGCTACAAGGTGGTCTTTGGCGACACCCTGGGGGGGATCGCCGCCAGATTCAAGGTGACGACCGATGCACTGCTGAGCCTGAACCCTGGGATCAACCCGGATGTGTTAACGATCGGCCAGGAGCTCAAGATCCCCGGCGAGGCGTCGGTCGAAGCCGGCGGCACGCGCAGCTATACGGTTCGCGCCGGCGAGACCCTGTCGGGCATTGCCCAGCGTTTCGGCGTTACCCTGGACGAGCTGATGAAGCTCAACCGCATCACCGACCCGAATCAGATCTTCGTGGGCCAGGCGCTGCGCATCCCGGTCTCGGCAGCGGCGACGCCCACCAGCCGGCCGCGCACCTATGTTGTGCGGCCCGGCGACACGTTGTTTGCCATCGCCGTCAGGCACGGCGTCACCCAGTGGGATCTGCAGGTGGCCAACAAGATCTCCGATCCCAACAAGATCTACGTGGGCCAAACGCTCAAGATCCCGTAAAGGCGACTTCACGTTGATAGCCTCACCCTGCAGCGCCACTTCTGAAGCCGGGAGTGGCGCTGCTCGCTGGAACGTCAGGTCAACGGCAGTCAACCGTCAACCAGCTTTCGGGCCGCGGGGATTGCGTCGTGCTATGCTGACGCCGCGGAATAGCATGACATCAGACTGGAGGATACAGAGATGGGTGCATTGATCGCAGCGTTCGTGACAGCCCTCGGGCTGGGCGTTTTCGTGGCAGTCCTGATCGGCGCGGCCGTGGCCCGGCGCGGCGGCAGCAACTACCGTTCGGCGACCCTGGCCGGCGTGGCGGTGCTGTTGCTCGTCTTCGCATTCATGGCCCTGATGAACTCCTTTACGCAGGTGGAGGCTGGCACGGTAGCGGTGGTGAAGCAGTTTGGCCGGGTCGTCGGCGTGTTCGATCCCGGTCTGAACTGGAAGCTGCCGTTCGTCCAGGAGACGGTGATATACCGCACGCAGGAGATCGTCTACGAAACCAGCGAGGACCCGAAGCTCAGCCAGGCGGATTACAAAGACCTGGAAGTGGACACTGCGACCGCGGATGGCCAGCAAATCCGTGCGCGTTTCACGGTCCGATTCCGCATTGATCCAACCAAAGCTACCGCTATCGTCAACAACCTGGGCACCGAAGGCGAAGCGGTGGAGAAGGTCATCAAAGCCACCAGCCGGGTGCACGTGCGCAATATCCTCAAACAACACTCGGCGTCGGACCTCTACTCTGGCAATGTCGAGACCGCGCAAGAGGACATTCGGGCGCGGCTGGCGGGGGAGTTTGCCCGCGAGGGCCTGCAACTGATCTTCTTCGGTCTGCGTTCGATCCACTTCGAGGACGACTATCGCAAGGCGGTCGAGCAGAAACAGATCGAGAAGGAGAACATCGCCACCAAAGAGAACCTGGCCAAGCAGGCCGAGTTCGAAAAGCAACGCACGATCACCCAGGCGCAGGCCGAGGCTGAGCGGCAGAAGCTGGAGCGCATCGGCGTAGCCGAAGGCGAGGCAGAGGCGATCCGCGTGAAGGCCATCGCGGAGGCCGAGGCCACTCGCATCAAGGCGCAAGCGCAAGCCGAGGCCAACAAGCTGATCTCGCAAAGCCTGGATCAGAACGTCATCAGTTGGCAGGCGATCCAGAACTGGAGCGGCGACTACCCGCTGGTGTTGGGCAGCGGCAGCAGTTACATCCTGCCCGGTGAGCTATTCAAGGCGCCGGCGAAGTAAGAATCCAACGGATACATCATCACTGCCAGCCCCGCGCCCGTCGCCTGAAACCCCAGGCTTTCGTACACGCGGCGAGCGGCGGCATTGCTGATCTGCGTGTTGAGCGCCAGCCCGGCTGCGCCGATGTCGTGCGCATGGGCGATGGCATCGGCGATCATCTGCCGGCCGATCCCGCGGCCTTGCGCCGCGGGATGAATGGCGATGCGGATCAGGTGCGCAGGGCCTTCGCTGCCTCGATCGGCTGTCAGGGCGAAGCCGGCCGGCCGGCCATCGGCCAGCGCCAGCACCGCGTAATCGGCTGTGAGCAACCAGCTCAGCAGCGTGTCATCGTCGAGCCGCCAGAAGGGCGCAAAGGCTGCGGCGTTCAGCGCGAGTACGGTCTCGGCGTTGGCCGGGCCCGCCAGACGCAGGGTCGCGGGCTGAGGCGTCAGCGGCGGCGGCCGAAATCCTGAACGCACGTAGCTGATCACCTGATCTACCTGCACAAAACCAGCGATGGAAAGCGCGTCGATGAGCCAGTCGTCAGCCGCCAGGCACACCAGCCCAGTCGCGGCCTGGGTGTGCAGAGAAGGCAGTGCCGCGTCGAGCAGTGCGACCAGTGTGTTCGACGCCGATCGTTCGCGGCCGATGGCGACCAGCCGCACGTCTCCCCACCGCTCGGCCGGCTGGGGAGACGGCCGGCGCAGCGACAGGCCCAAAAAGCCGATGGCTTCGCCGCCGTCTGTCGCCAATGTACTGAGGCGATTGCCGAGCAGCGCGAGCTGTTCTTCGGTCGCCAGGCTGCCGTGCCGGCGCGTGGTGCGCGCCAGCAGCGCCGCCAATTGCGGCCGGTCGTGCGGCGTCGCCAGCCGCAGCGTCAGAGAAGCCGATCCTCTATTCACTATCCCCGCCTCCTCACCGACCCGCCGGCCCCGGCGCGGTCCGCACGCTGCCATCGGCTAACAGCCAGAGGGTTGTCGCCAGGCGTTCGATGAAATAGCGGTCGTGGACCACGGCCAGAATCGTGCCCTCGAAGCGGGTCATGGCGCGCTCGAAGCTCTCGCGCGAGGGGATGTCCAGGTGGTTGATCGGCTCATCGAGCAGCAGGAAGTTGCACCCCTGGGCTGCTAACAGCGCCAGCGCCAGCCGGCTGCGCTCGCCGAAGCTGAGTCGGCCGGCCGGCACGAAGACCTCATCGCCTGTGAACAGAAAGTAGTGCAGGAAGTTGCGCGCCTCGGTCTCGTCGAGCGGCGCGGCCGCGCGCAGCAGATCGAAGGGGGCGACGGCCCGATCGAGGGTCTCTTGCTCCTGGGCGATGTAGCCCAATCGCACCCCGCGGCCCAGACGGATATCGCCGGCCCACGGCTGCAACTCGCCGGTGATGCACCTGAGCAACGTCGTCTTGCCAACGCCGTTGGGGCCCAGCAAGACCGCGCGTTCGCCATAGGTCAGGTGCAGGTTGACATCTGTGAACAGCGTCCGCTCGCCGTAGCCCATGCGCAGATCGCTGACGACCAGCACATCCTGTCCGCTGCGCGGGGTATCCGCGAACTCCAGCTTCATCTTCCAGGTCTGGGTGGGCTTTTCCACCATCTCCTCGCTGTCCAGCATCCGTTCCAGCCGCGCCTTTTGCACCACGGCATGGCGGGCCAGATCCTTTGCGATGCGCCGATAGTGGAAGTGAATGGTCTCTTGCTCGATCCCCTTGGCCTGGTTGCTCAGCTTTCTGATCGAGGACTCGAGCTTGCGGATGCGCTCTTGCTGTGCGCGGTAGGTCGCCCATTGCTTCTCCAGGTCACGATCTACCGCTTGCGCGTAATCCTGGTAGGCGCCAGGATACTCGGTGAGGCTGCCCGTGACATCATCGAGCGCCAGGATGCGATTGACCGTGCGATCCAGAAACGCGCGGTCGTGCGAGACGATCAGCACTGCGCCCTGGTAGCCGGTCAGGTATTCCTCCAGCCAGCCCAAAGCCTCGATGTCGAGATGATTGGTCGGTTCGTCGAGCAAGAGCAGATCGGGCTCGGCCAGCAGCAAGCGCGCCAGCCCCAGCCGCGTTTTCTGGCCGCCGCTGAGCGCGGTCGCGGGCCGTGATTGCTCCACATCGGCCATGCCCAGGCCGCGGAGCACCGCGTCGGCATCGGCGCGCTGCTTCTCGCCGCCGACAGCCTGATATTCGGCCAGGCCGCGATCATAGGCGACCAGGGCAGCCGCGAGCTGTTCGCCCGCGGCCGCCGCCACTGCTTCGGCCAGACGAGCCAGCTTCGCTTCCGCAGCCTGTCGTTCGCCCTGGGCCGCGCGCAACACATCCCCGACTGTGGCGGAGGTCGGGAAATCGAGCGCCTGGGGCAGATAGCCGTACCGCAAGGAGGTCGGCGATAGCTGCACCGCGCCGCGATCGGGCGACAGGTCACGGGCCAGGATGCGGAGCAGCGTGGTCTTCCCGCACCCGTTTGGGCCGATCAGCCCCGCGCGATCGCCGCGGTTGAGGTTGAAACTGACGCGATCGAGAACCTTGACATCGCCGAACCACTTGGTAATGTCGCGGACTTGCAACATGGAGCAACACTCCTGGTAAATACAAACGCCGCAGGCGGCGTCGCCTACGGCGTCAGAGAATAAACGACGATATGGGATCGTTCGTAGAACGGTCACAGCGGGCGCGTGCTCCCGCCACAAACCCCGGCTCGTGAACCGGAGCGGTTACCCCACCGCGGTGGGAAGCGGGTCAGACCTCAGACTGCGACCGGGTTTAACATCAGAACCTCGCGTGAGCTGGTGGACGATGGACGGTGAGTGACCGACAACCAGGTCCGAACGACGGCGAGAAGTATGCCACAGGAACCCGCAAAGGCCAAATCTCGCAGTCGCGTATTCTCATTCTTAGTAGATCACAGTAGGACTTTTCCATTAACATAAGATGAATAGTTGACGCTCTGGCAATGATCGGACTGCTTGGGCGCCATGGGGCGCGCGGCGGTGGTGCGTATACTCAAGTTAGCACTCCAACCGGCGGCAA
>VGOD01000286.1 GCA_016876015.1 Chloroflexota bacterium | reverse complement strand
TGCCGATCGGCGAGGCGCTGGCGGCGTGGCCTGACAAGGCGATTTGGGTAGGCTTCCCGGGGCCGGTTTACGCGCAGGGGCCGGAGCCGGCGCGGCAATACGCGCGCGAGCTGCTGGCACAGATCGGCGCAGGCGACCGGGTCGCGATCGCCATGTCCACCGAGAACCAGGTGTCGAACGAGAACCTGCTTGCGCTCACAGATATTTTGGAGCGTGCCGTGTTGCCGCTGACCACGGCGTAGAAGATCAAGCTCGTGACGGGAGGCGCCAACGGGATCGGCGCTGTTATCGTGGAGCGGTTTGTCTCACCTGGCGCGCGCGGGCTGGTCGTAGAGGACCAGTAAAGGAACTTGGCCCGCACTGTATCACGGTCAACACGGTGGCGCCGGGTGTCATCTACACGCGCATCCTCAAGCGCTACAATGTCGTCGGCGATCACGAGGAATCCAAGAAGCGCAGCCCGCTCCACAGGATCGGCCAGCCGGAGGAGATCGCCGCGGCTGTGGCCTTCCTGGCATCCACGGAGGCAGCCTATATCACAGGCGAGATCATCAGCGTGAGATGATGCTATCGGCCCCACCGGCATCGCCGGGAGTTCAGACGCGGCCGTCGGCTGCGTACACGATGGTCGGCGTCGGCTGGCGATTGGGATCGTGGATGATCACCTTGCCGCCGATGTGTACACGCAGCAACGGGAAGATACCGTGGCTGTTGGGGGAGACCAGGAGCGCCCGCTTGCGGAAGTTGGCCACCCCGTAGAACCCTGCGCCGGCCAGGACCAGAACGACAACTACAGCCCCTCCGCCCAGGGCCGCCACAGCGAAAGGCGTCAACACTTTGGTGTGCGCTTCGACGACCGCTTTCATGGCTTGGGCGTGGCGCAGCCGCTCAGCCAGCTCCGCCTCCGTCGGCCGTAGAGCCGGGTACGCGCCCAGGCCCACCACGAGGAGCAACACGATGACCAGCAGCTTGCGTATCTCCCCTTATCCCCTTTCTTCTCCCCGCTCCGCACGGACCTTCGGTTGACGTTAGGTCATAAATCCGGTGGCGGCTGACAGCCGAGCCAGGCGACGACGCGCGGGGGCAAGGCGCCGTGTTCGGCTTCGTAGTCGGCCAGTAATTGCTAGGGGACCAGCATGTCGAGCAAGCCGCGCAGGCTGCGGGTAAGCACGATCTTGCCGGGCTTGTTGTCTTTGCGGCGCACCCAACCACCCAGGCGCGCCAGGAGCTGGACTTCGGCCCACTCCAACGTGACGCCTAGTTCGGACAGGAAGCCCGCGTGGCCGCCTGCCTGAAAGTTCAGGAGCAGCAGCCACGACCATCACCACCGCTGCGCCCCCATCACCTTCGTGGTCAGCCCGCTGCCCGTGGCCGGTGAGCCGCTGTGGGACGCCGCCTGCCAGGAGTGGGTGCTCACCGACTCGGACGGCATCAGCTACTGCGGCAGCACGCCCGGCGCGTGCTACTGCCAGTTCGTCGAAGCCCTGCACAGCATGGCGCAGCACCTACAGCGCAGCCTCTACGGTGACGCCGAGTATCTTTTCAATAATCGGGGGTGCAATGCGGTAACCAGGGCAGGCTTAGCGGTTCTTGCTGGGCGCATTCAGTAATCAGGTTGGCCAAGCTGGGCAGCTCATCGGTTTCGGTAATGCAATCCTGGATGTAGTGATAGTTGCTGACCCCGGCGTTGGGAAGTTTCCGTCACAACGGCCTATATTCCTTCCACCATCTCCTGCACCCGCTGCGCGTTCGGATGCAGATACCGCGTCGTCGTGCTGATATTAGCGTGGCCCAGGATCGTTGCCAGTGTGGCGATGTCCCCCTGATTCTTGGCGAGGAAGCGGGTCGCGAAGCTGTGACGCAGCGTGTGCGGTGTTACCGTGAACTTGATCCCCGCTCGCCGCGCTGCCTCAGTCACCATCCGCTGCACATCGCGGGGATCCAGCGCGCGGTGGGTCCGACTGAGGAACAGCAGATCGCCTGCCACCTTGGGCCGCGCCTGGAGGTAAGCCTTCAGCGTATCTCTGGCCTCCGAAGATAAAGCCAGGGTTCTCGACTTCAACCCTTTGCCTTCTCTCACCAGTAACTTCCCCGAACGCGGCCCCAGTTCGACATCACCGACCTTGAGCGCGAGCGCCTCGCTGACCCGCAACCCAGCGCGCGCCATCACATTAATCAGCGCGACATCGCGCTTGTCGCTCCAATGCGGACCATCTACCGCGTTGATCAGCCGGCCCAGATCGCGCGCGTCCAGCGTTTCCACCGGCTGCTGCACCTGTTTCACGCCTTTTACCTTGAGCATGCGACCCTGGGCGCGCACGATGGCCCGGATTGGCGCCAGGTACGCGTTGACCGTGGCCGCCTTGTAGCCCTTGACGCCGGTCAGGTAGACCCGATAATCGCGCACCTCGTCATCGGTGAGGAGCGCGGCATCGGGCTCATCGGGATAGCTTTGCAGGTACCAGGCGCGGAACGAAGCCAGGCCAGTGGCGTAGCGCTCATGGGTGACGCCCTCATAGTCTTCCAGAAGCTTGTTAACCTGGGTTTGCCAGTCGCTCATCAAACGCCCTTCTACATTACACGACGCATCTTCAGGCCGGTTAGCGCCCCGAAAATCGCACATTACGCGACGCTCCGGCGGTTTCAATGTCGTACAATGTCCCTTGTAAGACCATTATACGCGACGTTGCCGAGATGTCAAATCATTATAAACCATAACGCATGATGATGGATTGACAAGGCGTGCCAGGCGCGCTATACTGTGGCGGACGGTTGGCTGTGGACATGCAGCCGGCCGTGGGGAAACCGGCACTTTGAAAGCGCCACCTGGGTAACGAGGTAGCAGTTCGGTGGAATCATCTGCCCGGGCCGGCCACTGAGACCGGCTGCGGCGCTCCGGTTGGTGGGCTGCGGAGGACACGCTAACGCGCTTAGCGTCTCGTCCGCAGTCCATCAATCCAAGAGAGGAGATTCCCCCATGTCGCACTTCCCTACCTGGTGGCTCATCTGGCTGGTTGTCGTCGTGGTGTTCGCCGTTGTGCGCAGTGTCTTCGTGTGGAAGGCTTCAGTGAGGCGTGAGCGAGAACGGCGCGAGCGCGCGGCCGAGCGTCCGGCGCGGCAAAGTCGTCCTGGGCCGCGGCGCGCTGGCATGGCACACCAGAATCCGCTCCGTGCTGACGGTCAGCCGCTGGCGACACGTGATCAACTCATTGCCGTCGGCGCGATTATTCCGACAGCGGAGCCAGACTCAGTGTCGGCCGACCCAATCGCTTGAGAGGCTACTGGCCTCTCCCTTGGCTGGTTACTCGCCGGCCGTCTGTGGGTCATCTGCCCACACTGCTTTGCCCGACATATCCGTCGGGCGTTCTTTTTTGGGGACATGGACACCTGGACTTTGCCGCAACCGAATTTCAGCCAGATCGAGTTTGAGCGTATCGACCTCGCCGCCAATGCGCGTCGTTACTACCTGGTCGCCTGGCAGCCGAATCTGTACGGCGAAGGAACCTTGATTCGCATGTTCGGCCGCATGGGGCGCTTCAAGCGCGTGATTGCGATCCCATGCCCCTCTCTGCAAGCTGCCTGGCCGATGATCCGCGCGATCGTCAGGACGCGGCTGCGCCATGGCTATCACATTCTCTGATAGAACCTCAGCGTTTCTCTGGCCCCCAACGCGAGAAAATACCGGGAACCGATCGTTTCACCAGCGGTCTACTTGCACTTCCGGCCCAAAGTGCTAGTACACCTCGGCTGAGTTATCGCCGGGGTTGTGTCCTCCAGTTGACATAGCAGTTGCGGCCGGGTAAGATGGGCCATCTCGCTACACCTGGAGGTCGCAGCATGGCAGGTCCGAAACCGCCCGCCGTCAACTTGAGTGAAGCCGAACGGCAGGGGCTCGAAAAGCTGGTTAAGGCACACAGTACCCCGCAACAGATTGTCGTGCGGGCTGGCATCATCTTGACGGCCAGTCAAGGGCTGAACAACGAACAAGTCGGTCGCGAACTGCATGTCGGCGTTGACATGGTGCGGTACTGGCGTCAGCGGTGGCTGGCGGGCTAGGCGATCCCGCTGAGCGAACTCAGCGTCGAGGAGCGGCTGTGCGATTTGCCGCGGGCTGGCAAGCCCTCGGCGCTCACCGCCGATCAGTTGTGCCAGATTGCGGCGCTGGCGTGTGAGAAACCGGAGCAATCGGAGCGGCCGATCAGCCAATGGACGGGCCGCGAGATTGCCGACGAGATTATGAAGCGTGGCATCGTGACGCAGATTTCTCCTCGCCACGCCGCACGGCTGCTAAAAAGGGGGACCTTAAGCCACACCTGATCCGCTACTGGCTGACGCCGGAGCCGGATCCCCAACTCGAGCAGAAGGTGACGGACATTAACACGCTGTATCGTGAGGCCCCGGCGTTGGCGGCCCAAGGCGAACGGACGCTATGCACTGATGAGTTGACCGGCGTCCAGGCGTTGGAACGCAAGCATCCGGGGCTACCATTAGCGCCTGGCAAGGTCGAACGCCGGGAGTTCGAGTACATTCGCCACGGCACGCTGTCGTTCATGATCAATTTCGACGTCGCCACCGGCCAGGTCGTGACCCCTTCGTGCCTCCCGACGCGCACGGAAGCCGACTTTGCCGAACACATCCGCCAGACGGTCGTCGCCGACCCGACGGCCAAGAAGTGGCATTTCGTCACCGATAACCTGAACATCCATCAGTCCGAGACGTTAGTGCGCTATGTAGCCCAAGAATCCGATGTGGCGGAGGACTTGGGCGTCAAAGGCGAGAGCGGCATCTTGCAGTCGATGGCGACACGGGCGGAGTTCCTGGCCGACCCGACGCACCGCATCGTGTTTCACTATACGCCCAAACACGGCTCGTGGATGAATCAGGTCGAGATCTGGCTCAGCATCTTGGTCCGCAAGCTCCTCAAGCGGGGGAACTTCACCTCCGTCGAGCATCTCAAAGCCAAAGTGCTGGCCTTCATCGAATACTTCAACCGCACCATGGCCAAGCCCTTCAAGTGGACGTACATGGGCAAGGCCCTGGTGGCCTAACCCGAGGCTCAATTCAGCCGAGATGTACTAGTGCACCTTTTCATAAGTTCTTCGACTTTCATTATGTAGAGTTAGATTGCACGTTAACAACAGGTGTGGTATCATTGGCGCCACTTCATTCTCTTGGAGATGCGTCATGCAACCACACAAATATCACATCCGCCTGAGCAGTGCGGAAAAGCAGGTCTTGCGCCAACTCACGCGGAACGGCAAGACGGAACGGCGTTTGGCGGATCGCGCCCGCCTTATTCTATGGACGGTCGATCAGTGCTCCGTCGAGGAGATTGCGCACCGGCTGGGTCTCCATCGCAGCACGGTTAGCAACTGGCGGCAATGGTTCTGGGAACGGCGGCAGCAAGGCAAAACGCTGCGCGAGTGTCTGCAGGATAACCCGCGTTCGGGGCGTCCGCCGACGTTCAAGGCCACCGAAATTGCCCAGATCAAGGCCGTCGCTTGTGAGCAACCCACCAAACTGGAGTTACCGCTCAGTCGTTTCTCGGTGGGCGAAATCGTGCTGTGGATCAAACAGGCCACCGTCGTCGCCAGCATTAGTCCCAGCAGCGTCTGGCGCTTGCTGCATCGGGATGCCATCCGCCCGTGGTACTACCGGGGCTGGCTGTTCCCGCGGGACCCGCACTTTCTGGCCAAGGCGAGCCCCGTGCTCGACCTGTATCAGCGCATATGGCAGGGTCGGCCGTTAGGACCGAACGATTATGTCATCTCAGCCGACGAGAAGAGCGCCATTCAAGTGTTGACCCGCCGCCATCCCCCCCTCCCGCCGGGGCCTGGCGCAGCGGGGCGGTTCGAGTTCGAATATCAGCGCAACGGCACGTTGGCGTATCTGGCCGCTCTGGACGTCTTGACCGGGCATGTCTTTGGGCGTATTGACAGCACCACGGGGCTTGTCCCTTTTGGCAAGTTGGTCGACTTGGTGATGGGCACGGCCCGCTACGCCACAGGGGCGCGGGTGTTCTGGATTTTGGATGGCGGCCCCTCGCACCATCCCAACACCACACCAGCACGACTGCAAGCGACCTATCCGAATCTCATCCCAGTGTTCTTACCCACGCATGCCAGTTGGCTGAATCAGATCGAGATCTACTTCTCAATCGTCCAACGCAAAGCCCTGACGCCGATGGACTTACCCGATAAGCCGGCTGTGACTGACCGGATCCTCAACTTTCAGGAACGCTACGACCAGACCGCCAAACCGTTTCGCTGGAACTTTACTCGCGAAGACCTGCAAAAACGCTTGCGGGCCGTCGCCAACTGAAGTCGAAGAACTTATGAAAACAAGGTCTAGTTTCGGCTAACCGGCTTCCGGGCAGAATACTGTCCGGAA
>VGOD01000285.1 GCA_016876015.1 Chloroflexota bacterium | reverse complement strand
GTAACTCTGTCAGACCAACCCGAATCGCGCCCGAGCGATTGAAACTAGGCGATCGGATCGCCTGTAAGGAATGGTGCTGTGGTGTCAGACCAACCCGAATCGCGCCCGAGCGATTGAAACTGGGTCAGGATAGGCCGTCAGCCGGCCGCGCGCGATGTCAGACCAACCCGAATCGCGCCCGAGCGATTGAAACCAGCGCGTCGACGTCGGCCGCCAGCAACTGCTCCACCGTCAGACCAACCCGAATCGCGCCCGAGCGATTGAAACCGTGCCAGAGTGGGGCGGGACGGTGCAAGTGCGCGGGGTCAGACCAACCCGAATCGCGCCCGAGCGATTGAAACTCTGCATCGAACGCCCGCTCGCTCGCCCGCACCAGCCGGTCAGACCAACCCGAATCGCGCCCGAGCGATTGAAACTGGAGTAGATGGGGGTGGTCGGCGAATGCGGCCACGTGTCAGACCAACCCGAATCGCGCCCGAGGAGGGTTGGATCGCGTTTCCCGAGTTACGACGCGATTACGGCGCGATTACGGTTGGGTGAAAATGCGATTACGGTTTGGGGTGGTTGAGCAACGCCCCGGCGCAAAATGGTTGGACGGGCGGTCTAGGCGGTCGCGGGCGGTTCGTTACCGCCGTTGGCCTGGCGTTGGCGGATGCGCTGCAGGGCGCGCAGAGCCTGCCCTGAGCGAAGTCGAAGGGGTGATCAAGATGTAGATCAGCGTGTTCAGGCGGGCGATGGCGGCGCCGTTGCGCAGGCGGGGGCGCTCGATGCCCAATGCCACGGCTTGGCTGTTGATGCGCTCGGTGGCTGTGCGCTGCTGGTAGACGTCCTTGTAAGCTTGGCCCTCGCGATCCAGCTTGTGGTTGACGGGGCAGGCCTCAGCGGTGAGTTCGGGCCAGCGCAGCGGACAGACGTAGCGAACGCGTTCGTGCTCGACACGCGTCGTCTTGTTGCGGAAGGTGTAGCGGGCGGACATGGCCAAGTCGGCCTGATACCCCGGCCGGCCCGCAACATCGAAGCGCAGCTTGTGGCCCCCCGCTCGGAAAACGGGATGGCCGCGGAGCCGTGGGGCGCATCCGGGGCGTCGTGCAGCGGCTGGTCGAAGTATTCATAGATGTAGAAGGCGTCGAGGGCCGCATAGGGCGGCCGGAAGCCGAGCCGCCGTTCGGTCGCCGCCAGCAGGGGCGCGAAGTAGGCGACGTCGGGCTGGTTGAAGGGCTGGGTCAGCTCAGCCAGCACGAACTCCCCCCAGTCGGGGACTTTGGTGGCGACGACGCCGGAGGCATAGCCCCAGTAGAACTCGCCGATGGCGATCGTGTTGGCGGCCTGCGGGTTGTGGGCCGGGGTGGGCGGTGCAGCCTGGGCAGCGGTACCGGGCGCACGCCGGTTGTGGCGGCGTTTGCAGCCCAGTGAAGGAGATTGCTTTGCTTCGTGCCTCGCAACCGCACACTACGCTCCTCGCAATGACATTTTCATGCGCCGTGGCGCCGCACACGGTATGAACAACTTCCCTGCAATCCGTGGCAAGGGATCCTACAGAAGAGCAGCGGCCCTACTCGTAGCGCAGCGCCTTGATGATCTCCATCTGCGCGGCCTGGCGCGCGGGAAAGAGCGCGGCCAGCACGCCGAAGATCAGCCCGGCCGCGCTGGCTGCGAGGATGCTCGCCAACGGGAATGAGTACGCCATCCTGAACACCCCACTCGCGCTCATCCCGGCCACCATCAGATAGCTCAGGTATAGTCCGCTCAGGAGGCCGAAGGCTGTGCCGATGGCGGCCAATAGCAGCGCCTCTGCCACCACCATCCGCCGCACCTGCCGCCGCGCCGCGCCGATGGCCCGCAACATGCCGATCTCACGCGTGCGTTCGATGACCCCGATCGCCAGCGTGTTGAGGATCGCAATCAGCGACGGTATCGAGAGCAGCCCCAGCAGGACGTACACCCCCGCAAACATCGCGTCGAACTGTTTGCCGAATTCGGCCAGGTACTCGCGCGTGGCGACAAAGCGGAACTGGGGATAGTCCTCGACGATCGTCTTCAAACGGGCTTCGACCGCGGCCGGGTCTGCGCCCTGCGCCATGTTCACCTGCACGAAGATGTCCTCTGCCTTGTTGAAGTCCTGGCGCATGTTGGCCTGCGAGATGTAGGCCGTGTTGATCTTCATGTTCAACACGTCGCCGCCCACCGCCGCCACACGATAGTCCGTCTGTCCCTGCGGCGTCGCCAGCGTCACCGTGTCCCCGGCTTTCAGTCCGGCCTGCACTGCCAGGATGCCGTTGACGATGATCGCGCGGCCCGCGGTCAGCGCCGCATAGGCCTGGTCGGGATTCCCCTCGGTGAAATCCATCCCCGAAATCTCGCGGAAGGTGGGTGGATCAATCCCCAACATCGAGATTTCCACGGCGCCGGTCCCGCGTGCGCTGCTGGTGGGGATCTCCGATTGGGCATAGCGCCAGGTGGTGACCGTGCCCACACCCGGTACCGAACGGATCTTGTCCGCCAGGATCGTGGTAGCGCCGACGTCCCCCTCCCAAATGGAGACCGACGGCGGGACGAGCATATAGTCGCTGCCCATCGTCTTCTGGAAGACTCCCATCAGGCTGCCGTTCAGGCTCCACATCAGGCCGCCGGCGCCCACGACGATCGCCAGGCCGATCATGGTCGCGCTGGCGGTGATGGCCGAGCGCGTCGTCTGCCGCGTGATGTTGCCCCGCGCGAGCTCTCCGGTCCCCTCGCGGGCAATCGCGAGCGCCACCAGCCCGCTGAGCACCCGGGCAATCGGCTTGACGAGCGCCGGCCCCACGAACACCAGGCCGAGGAGGAGGAGCAGGCCGCCCAGGGCGACGGCCGCAAAGTTGCCCGAGATCAACCCTACCAGCGCCGCCACGATCATGATCGCGCCGGCAATCGTGAGACCCCGACCGATGCGCTGCGCTTTGTCGCCCACCATCGGCCGCAGCACCTCGAGCGGCGCCACCCGGCTGGCAGTCAGCGCAGGGATCAGGCCGGCCAGCAGCGTCACGCCCACGCCCAGCACCACCGAGGCGATCACCAGGCCCGGCTGGACGACCGGCAAGCCGAGCTTGAGGCTGAGAAACTGCTGCGCCATGGTGGCAGCCCCGCGCATGATGATCGCGCCCAGGGCATATCCCAAAACCAGGCCAATGGCAGTGCCGGCAATCCCTTGCACCAGGCCCTCGCTCATGATCAGCCCGATGATCGCGCCGCGGCTCGCGCCGATGGCCCGCAGCATCCCGATGTCATGGCGTCGTTCCGCGACGATGGTGCGGAAGGTGTTGAAGATGATGAAGGCGCCCATGAACAGCGTCAGGAGGCCGAGGCCGTTGAAGACGGCCTGCGCGGTGCCCAGGCTGGCAAAGATCTCGGAGCCGCTGGTCAACGCATTGAGGTTGTAGGTCTTGCCGAGCTGCGCCTGGATCTGATCGGTGATCGCCTGGCGCTGCTTGACATCCGTGGTGTTCAGATTGGCCTCAACGATGTTGACCCGGCCCGTCATGTCGAGCAGCTTCTGGGCCTGCGCCAGCGTGATCAGCACCTCATCGCCGCCGGCCAGGGGCCGGCCCGGCAACAGCCCGACGATCTGGAGCTTGACCACCCCTTCGGTGGTCGGAATGCGCAAGGTGTCGCCGAGCTTCAGCCCCAATTGATCGGCCAGGTTTGTCCTGATGACTGCGACGTTGCCATCGCCCTGCTTCAGGAAACGTCCTTCGGTCGTGGTGTAATCGCGCAGCAGCGGGCCGGCGGCCGGATCCACGCCGACCAGCGTCAGCGCGGCCACGCTCACGCCGCGGCCGAAGAAGTTGGGGGGCAGATTCATCGGCCGCGAGATCGAGCCGGCGACCACGCGCACCCCTTCCACATTCTTGACCTTGTCGAGGACCCCTGCCGAGAAGGCCTCGCCGGTCTTGTGGGTGATGGTCACGTCCACCTGGCCCGAAAGCGCCAGGATGCCCTGCTGGAATGACTTCATCATCGAGGGCAACACGGTCCCCATGCCGAAGATGGTCATCACGCCGATGACAATCGCCAGCGTCGTCAGGAAAGAGCGCAGTTTGCGACCCCAGAGATAACGAGCGGCGAGCGAGAGTTGGAAGCTCATAGTCAGATCCTTTCGTGGGAATAGCCCCTACCTGGACTCGATCCTCACCTTCACCGTCATGTTCCAGCGCAAGCGCGGGTCCTGGCGGTCAAGGGTAACGCTGACAGGGTAAACGATGTCGCCCTGTCTGCTCTCACCATAGGGCTTGATCATGCTGACGTGGCCCGACAGCTCCAGCCCAGGGATCGCCTCGAAGGTCAGTCTGACCGCCGCGCCTTCGCCGACCTGGATCACGTTCAGCTCGGTTAGATCAGTGGTCTCCACCTGCCAGGCCGAGGTATCGGCCAGCAGCAGGACGGGCGCGCCCGGTGCGGCGTACTCCCCCGGATCCAGATCGAGCCGCATGACCGTGCCGGCGAACGGCGCCGTCAGCGCAGCGGTCTTGAGTTGCCCGGCAGCCAGGTCGCGACCGGCCCGAGCGACCTTGAGGCCCGCTTCCAGCACCGCACGGTCGTCAGCCGAGGGCTGTAGCTTCGCCAGTTGCGCCTTGGCGGTCTCGACCGCGGCGAGCGCGGCCTGCACCTGCGCCGCGTCCGGCGTCAGGCGGTCGAGCGCGGCCTGGCTGGCCTGCACCTGGGCGGCTGCGGCCGCCAGCTTCCACGCGGTCGGGTGGCCGGCCGCGGCCGCATAGGCCGCAGCGGCCGCGTTGTAGTTGTTGGTGGCCTGCTGCAAAGCCACGCTCTGCGGCAGCATGGCGATGTTGGGGTTCGATCTGACCTGGTCATAGGCCGCCTGCGCCTGATCCACCGCGGCCTTGGCGTTGGCGGCCAGCGCCTTCAGGATTGCCAGTTCATCCGCACTCGGGCCGGAGCGCACCCGCGCCTCGTTTTGCTGCGCGGCCGCCAGCGCCGCCCTGGCCGCAGCGATCTCCGCGGCGTCAGGCCCGGCCAACAGCCGATCATAGGTCGCCTGCGCCGAGGCCACGTTCTGCCTGGCGGCCGCCGCCTCTTGCTCCGAAGGACCGAGGTTGAACTGATTCAGCCGCGCCTGGGCTTCGGCGACGCGCGCTTCGGCCTGCGCCGCTTGCAGCTCCAGCAGGCTGGTATCCAGCCGCGCCAATACCTGCCCGGCGGTCACCTGCTGGCCCAATGCGACCGAGACTTGGGTCACGATGCCGCCGGTGGCGAAGCTGAGGGCCGCGCTCCTGGCTGGGCTCACGCGCCCCTCCGCCACGATGCAGCCTGTGGTCTGCGCGCCGCTCGTCAAGGCAGCTGGAGCTGCAGTCGGCGTCGGTTTCACCGGCAGCTCCGGCCTGCGGCACCCGGCGAGCGTCAGGCTCAGCAGAGTCAGACACAGGATTCCGATGGCTTTCCACTTCATCAAGCGCACCTCGCTATTGCAACGCCGCCCGCACCTGGTTAGCGGCCGAGACCCGCTCGGCAGCGTTATGAGCTTCCAGGTTGGTCTCGTTCACGACCATGCCGTCCTTAAGGAAAATGATGCGGTCGGCCCAGGCCGCGATGCGCGGGTCGTGCGTCACCATCAGCACAGCATGACCCCAATTCTTAGCCACCTGGTACAGCAGCCCAACGATCTCATCCGCGGCGCGCGAATCCAGGTTGCCGGTCGGCTCATCGGCCAGCACCAGCATCGGGTCGGTCAGCAACGCGCGCGCGATGGCGACGCGCTGCTGCTGCCCAGCCGACAGCGCGTCGGGCCGGTTGCTCAACCGGTCGCCCAGGCCAACCTTCTGGAGCCACTCGGTCGCCTGCCGCTTGGCCTGGGCGCTGTTCTTGCCGTCCAGCAACAACGGCAGCGCGGCGTTGTCCACAGCATCGAGGATCGGGATCAGGTTAAAAAACTGAAAGATAAAGCCGATCTTGCGTCGCCGCAGTTGCGCCAGCGCGTTATCAGACAGGCTCGACAGCGACTTGCCGCCCATCATCACGCTGCCCTCTGTCGGCCGATCCAGCCCGCCCAACAGATGCAGCAGCGTTGACTTGCCGCAGCCGCTCGGCCCCATCACTGCGACAAGCTCACCCGCGTTCACCGACACATTCACGCGGTCGAGCGCGACGACTGCGGTTTCGCCCTGGCCGTAGATCTTGGTGTATCCTCTCAATAATCCGGGGAAACGGCGGTCACAGACCGCCTACGAGCCTGCTTTCAGGGGGTCTGCGACCCCCGTCGGCCCCCACTTATTGAAAAGATACGATTGTTGGTATCCTCTCAATAATCCGGGGAAACGGCGGTCACAGACCGCCTACGAGCCTGCTTTCAGGGGGTCTGCGACCCCATAGGCATCAAGCTAACGGTCCCGCCGTTCCGACAGTTGATA
>VGOD01000284.1 GCA_016876015.1 Chloroflexota bacterium | reverse complement strand
ACCATGCCGTAGTACCGCGCGCCGATGGGCACGTTGTTCGTCCAGAAGAAGATGATGTCCCACAGCTTTTTCACCATGAGGGACGAGTTGACCGAGCCGCAGTTCGGCTGCACCAGCGTGCCGTCCGCCGCCCGGGTGGCCGCGCCGAACGCATAGCTGCGGTTCCACACGCGCAGATTGCTGAGCGGGAAGGCGCGGCGGATCCAGTCCGCCATCTGCGTCAGATGGCCGGCCGGCGGCGCGTAGGTGACGCCCGCCAGCCGATAGCTGACCGAGTAGATGACGACGTTCACGTTCGGCACCGCCTCGAACGTCGCCCACGTCGAGCTGGTGTTGTTGGCGTAGTTCGTTTCGAGTGGGTTGCGGCCGCGCCATGCGGTCACGGGATTCACCTCGGCCCTCAGCAAGACGGCGCCCTGCCGATAATCGGCCGGCAGCTCGAAGAGGAAGGCATCGTTGAGGGTCGCGCGGTTCGGCGCGGGCCGGACGTTGATCTGGCCGCCAGGGTTGATCGGGTCGAGCCAGGCCACGCTGCCCCCGCGCTGCACGCGCAGCCAGGCATACGTCAGCGGCGTGCCCTGGGTGGAGCGCACGTGGAAGCGGACAAAGGTGCGCTTGCCCGCCACCAGGCGGACGCTGTTGTTCAAGTCCTGGACGGCCTGCGTCACTTCCAGGCCGAACGCCACCAGGTCGGTGGCGGGCGCGGTCGTGGCGGTGCGCGTCGGCGTTCTGGTGGGCGTGCGCGTGGGTGTGGTGGTGCGCGTCGGCGTCCGCGTGGGTGTCCACGTCGGCGTACTGGTCGGCGTGGCGGTGGGCGTAGCGGTCGGCGTATTGGTCGGCGTGGCGGTGGGCGTACTGGTCGGCGTACTGGTCGGTGTAGCAGTGGGCGTGGCGGTCGGGGTAGGCGAGGGGGAAGGGGTGAGGGTCGCGGTGCCCGTCGCCGTCGGCCCGGCCGTGCCGGTGGAGGTTGGCTCTGGCGTCGGGATGGTGCCGTTGGCCGAGCCTGGCGTCGTCCAGGCCGGTGCGACCCACAGCGCTACGCCGACCAGAAAGATCAGCAGCGCGCAAGAGACAGGTTTGTTCATGGCCGTTCTCCTTTCTTTGCCGGCCAATGGGCACGCTCTGGCAACAACTCAATGCGAGCTATGGACCAATGTAGCACAAACAGCGTTTCAGAAACGTTTTGTAGGGGCGTTTTTGTAGAGGAAGATGCGCGAGGGATGCGCAGATTGAACCGCCAGGAGGGGGAATTCGGGGCCGGGGCACGCCCCCGGTCTTCATCTCATCACCCAAATGGTAGCTTACAATTAGTATGGTCCAGGACTACCATTTTCGCAAGAGCGGTCGTCATCATGGAGGCGCACACTGCCATCACGCGCGGCCCGGTGCGAGTGGGCGAGCGGGTGTAGGCGCTCATCAGTCATGGTTTGCGCCCGGCGGCGCGCAGTCAGCGGCAAACCAACGCATGTGCGCCGCCTGTCCGTCGGCCTGCGCGGCTGATAGGCCGCGTGGCGCGTCCGCGGCGCGCACCGGTGCGTGCCCCACGACATCTGCGGCCGGAACGGCTGGGGCGATCTGGGCATCCGCCTGCCGGTACTGCCGATTGAGCCGCATCCGTGCGCCGGCCCGGTGGCGGGCCAGCTCACCGTTCCACTGCAGCGCCTCGAAGGCGCCTTGCAGGATTTCCACCGCACCGACCGCCGACATGATGGTGATGAGCGTGCGGGTGTAACGGGGCGCGAGGGACATGCCGTACACCAGACCGGCGGCAATCCAGGCGCCGTTGCAGATCGGGCAGGAGATCATCTCACCCAGCGCCTGCTTGATCCCGGTCGCGCCGGTTTTCGCCTGGGTCGTCTCGCCGGCGCCGCTGTCGTGCAGCACGGTCTCCACCACTGGGGCACGGTATGGCTGCATGATTTTGTCGTAGGCGACGAGCCGCGACATCCTGAAAGTCGCCAGGACGAGCAAAACCCAGTCTTTCCAGGCCATCTGTTCAGGCCGCTTGTTCCAGCAGAACAACGCCAGCGCCAGGTTGAACAGGCCGGTGAGCAAAGTATAAGTATAGCCGCATTTTGTGTTTGTCCTGAGATCGAATGCCATCTCTGTATCTTCGCTTTCCAGGCAGGCGCCGCCCACCCTCTCGATGGCCGTCGTGCGCTCCGCCACTTGCTCAAAGTCGCGTGCGCCCTATGCTCCCGCGCCCAGACTTGCCGTCGCCTCGTCCAGGCGGCGCTGCGCCAGTCGGCGCCGCGCCGCGCTCATCCCCTCGTAGCAGACCTCGCGCAGCTTCTCGTGGGTGAAATCGTAGCTGTCATTGTCCGTCTCGCGCAGGATGCGCCGGCGCCACAGCTCGTCCAACGCCTGCACCAGGTTCGCCTCGTCGCCGTCGAAGGCGCGCGCCAGGACGTCGTAGCGACAGGCGCGACCGCTGACCGCGGCCAACTCGGCCAGGGTCAACGCGGCGGGCGAGAGCTGCGCCAGCCGTGCGGCCAGTACTTGCTGAATCTTGGGCGGCAGCGGTTGGCGAGCTTGCAGCGCGGTTTCGCCGTGTTTCGGATCCCACGGGCCTGAACGGCCCATCCCCGCGCGCATCATCTCCACGATGAAAAGCGGATTGCCTTCCGATCCCCGATAGAGCGGCTCGGCCAGGGCTGGCGCCAGCGGCCGGCCCGCGACCTGACTCGCCAACGCCAGGATTTCGTCGCTGCTCAACGGCGCCAGCTCGATCTCTGTCGCCATGCCATAGCGGCGCAAACTGTCCAACAGCGGCGCCAGCGGCTGACCCGCGGCCAGATCGCCGGTCCGCACCGTGCCGACGACGAGCAGCCGGCCGTGCGCATCGAAACGCAGCAAGAAGTGCAGCCATTCCAGGGTATCGCGATCGCACCACTGCAAATCGTCGAGGACCAGCAGGATCGGCAGCGGCTCGGCTGCGGACGGCTCGGCCGATAGATCGCGGGCGCGGCCAGCGCCGGGCAGGCGGCCCCAGGCAAACACCGCGTGCGCCAGGGCTTCGAAGAGCCGATGGCGTTCCCAGGGCGCATCAGGGCCGCGCGGACCGCTCGACGCATCGGGCCGCATCCTGGCGATCTCACGGCGCCAGGGGTCGGGCAGCGCCGGCGGCGGTCGGCTGCGCAGCCAGGCGACCATGGGGCTGTATGGCAGGCTGCCTTCGGCCGCATAGCAGACGGCGGATGCGGTTGGGAACCCCTGGCGCCCCACCCAAGCCAACAGCTCTTCGGCCAGCCGCGTCTTGCCGATGCCGACGTCGCCGGCGATCAGGGCTAGCTGTGGGCGTCCGCTGGCCGCGGCCTGCCAGATCCCCAGCAGTTGGGCCCACTCCTGCCGGCGTCCCACCAATGGCGCTGCCGCGCCAGACAGTCCAGGCGGCGGCGCGGCGGCGGCGATGCCGTGCAGGACTTGGGCATAGAGCTGTTGCGTCGCCAGGGCAGGCTCGACGCCCAGCTCACGGCGCAAAGCCATCGCACAGGCGTGATAGGTGCGCAGCGCGGCCGCCCGGTCGCCGGCGAGCATCTGCAGGCGAATCAGTCGCCGGCAATGCGCTTCGCACAGCGGGTCCTCCTTCGCCAGCCGCTGCGCGAACCCAAGCGCCGCCGCGTAGTTGCGCGCCTCCTCCATCTGCTGCGCCAGTCGTTCCAGCGCGGCGATGTAGAGCTGATGCAGGCGCTCACGCTCAGGTACGACCCAATCGCCGTAGCACTCCGGCAACAGGTCGCCGCGGTACAGCTCAACTGCCGTTTGCAGCGCGCCGGCCTTGATTGCCGCTTCGAATTCGGCCGCATCCAAAACGTAAGGGACGTGCGGCTCCCACAGGAGCACCTGCCCCTCGCTGCGCAGGCAGCAGTCGCTGTGCGGCAGAGCCTGGCGGAGCAGATGCACGAGATTACGGAGATTGGTGCGGGCTTGCTCTTCAGTGGAATCGGGCCACAGGAGGAAGGCAAGGCGCTGCCGCGGCTGCGGCGCACCCCGATGGAGGATCAGATACGCCAGCAAGGTGCGCAGCCGCGGCGAACTCACGGCCGTCACCAGGACGCCGTTGTAGGTCAGGCAGAACTCGCCCAGCAGTTGGATGCGCAGACCCGGTGTCACGTTCTGCTCCAGTGGATAGAAAGCCTCCGCGCGGCTATGGGCGATTATCTGACTTTGTAATCTACTTGTCTGTGACTTATCTCTCTGTTTCTGATTTGGTCGTGGTCGCTGCCGGCGCGAGCGCCTGTGTCAAGAACGCGATCAGCCCCGACCATTCACGAAAATAGCCGGTCTGGCCGCTCAATGCATGTTGCACCCGACCGCGCCATTCGAACTGGCCCTCCCCAAGCTCTTCGGGCCACAGTCGGACGGTGAATAACTCGGACTGATGCGGAAGCCGGTTGTGATCCATGTCGGCCGCCTCCTGGTTGCACTCACAAGCACTGCGCTTTCAATTCCTGATCGCCGCGTCTCCGATTATCGCGCACGCAGCGTTTTGTAACCGTTTTGCAATGCCGTTTTCAGGTAACGGTCTCACGAAACGATTCTGAAACGCTGCTTGTGATACGCTTGTAAGGTCTTCGTTTCGACAGCGGGGAATAACGAACAGCATCAGGCGGACCATACCAGGAGGATGATCATGTCTCAGAAGATCGTGCAGGTGAACGGACGGCTCGTGGTTCCCGCCGAACAGTTCGAGCGGGAGAACGGAACAGAAGGTGCGCGCTTCTTTGCCGGTGTGCCCGGCCTGCTCTGGAAGATCTGGCTCATTGACCGAGAGCGGGGCGAGGCAGGCGGGCTTTACCTCTTTGCCGACGAGACCACGTTCGACGCGTACATGAACGGACCGATTGTGGAGCAGTTGAAGACCTACCCCCTGTGGACCGATGTCAGCATCAAAGGCTTCGACTATCTGCCGGTGCAGTCCGCCATCACGCGGGCGCCGGTGGGCGAGAGCTTCGCCCTGAGCAGCGCGCCCAAGACCTTCACCCGTATGGCCGAGGAGGCACATCGGGCCGTGCCGAGTATCAAGCCCGCCGACCTCCAGCGTCGTCTTCAGGAGGAAGCGAATCTGTTGGTGATTGACGTGCGTGATGCGGCCGACATCGCCCAAACCGGCGCCGTGCCCGGCGCGGCCAACATCTCTTACGGCGCGCTGACCTACCTGGCCGACAACGAAGTGCTGGAAAGCTGGCGCGACCCCCGGCTGGCCGATCGCGCCCGGCCCATCGTCACCACCTGCATCCTCGGCCCGCTGGGCGCGCTGGGCGGCAAGCTGCTGCACGACATGGGCTTCACGAACGTGCAAATCCTGGAGGGGGGCGTGCAGGCGTGGATCGAGGCCGGGCTGCCGGCGGCGAAAAACGGAAGCGGATAAGACGCGATCAGGAAGCAACAGTGTCCGAGTGCCATCATCCCGAAAGCCTGGCCAGCGCCCAGTGGGTCGCCGATCACCTGGCCAACCCCAGTGTGCGCGTCGTCGAAGTCATTTGGGGCGACGGCGACGAATGGGGCACGGCCGCCTATCGCAGCGGCCACATCCCCGGCGCGGCGGTCTGGGATTTCGCGACCGAATTGCAGGATCCGGCCCGCAACGACATCGTAGGCCCAGACGGTTATGCGGCGCTGCTCGCCCGCGCCGGCGTCAACCCGGACACGACGGTGGTGGTCTATAGCGGGTTGAGCAACCTGTTGGCGACCTTCGCCTTCTGGCTGCTCAAAGTCTACGGCCACCGCGACGTGCGGTTGTTGGGTGGCGATCGCCGCAAGTGGCTGGCCGAAGGTCGTCCCCGCTCCCGCGAGGCGCCAATCATCGCGGCGACGAGCTATGCGCCGCAGCCGGCCGACGGCCGCCTGCGCGCCCGCCGCGACGAGGTGTTGCGCACCATCGGCCAGGAGAACGTCCTGCTGGTGGATGCGCGTTCGCCCGAAATGTTCGGCGGCACGGATAAGGCCGGCGCAGCCCGCGGGGGCCACATCCCCGGCGCGGTCAACCTGGCAGCGCTGCGAGAGGCGCACGCCGACGGCTCGTTCAAGGCGTGGCGCACCCCAACCGTGCGCGAGGACGGGACGTTCAAACCCGCCGACGAGCTGCAAGCCCTGTTCAGCGGCTTGGGGATCGAGCGAGAGCGGGCCATCATCACCTATTGCGTGCGCGGCGGCCTCTCTACCCACGCCTGGTTCGTGCTGACGCAACTGCTGGGATATCCAAACGTGCGCGAGTACGATCGGTCGTGGGTCGAGTGGGGCAATCGGGAAGACACGCCGATCGCGCAGTAGTTGGAAGGTCTCACTGACCGCGAGCGAGCAACGTCCTCGCGATTCGCTATTGCAGGAGGGGGCCATGGCCCACGACACGCTCGAACAATTACGCGCGCTTGATACTGCGCTGCTGACCGATGTAGTGCGCCAGGATCAGCGCAGCACGACTTTCGAGATTACCGACTGGCAGGTCGAGCCGTTGAGCGACCAGGGCATCATCAACCCGGAAGGGTTATTCCGCTTCTCCGGCTTCGGTCGCG
>VGOD01000283.1 GCA_016876015.1 Chloroflexota bacterium | reverse complement strand
ACCAGGCCGCGGGCCAGGAAGAAGCGGCCGCGACCAGTGTACGACTCGAATTTGCCCCAGCGGTACGCCGGGCATTTTTCGCGCGAGTCCTGGCCGAGCCAGCTCAGGTCGAAGCAGTGGGCGCAGCGGTTGCACTGGTAGATGATCGGTTTGAGCGCGTCAATCCCACGGGGAGGCTTCGCACTGGCGCGTGTCTCGTCGCTCATTGGCCGGCCTCCAGCTTCATGCCGAGGATACCCGGATTGAGGATGCCGTTCGGGTCGAGGGTTCGCTTAATCGCCTTCATCAGGTCGTATCCTGCGCCCAGTTTGGGCATGATGTGCGGCGCCAGCGGGGCCAGGATGCCGCCCGGCGAGCCGTAGGCGCCCCAGATGTGTTCGGAGTAGTCGGCGCGCATCTTCAGGCCGTATTGCCACGCGGCGGGGTCAAGCTCCGGGAAGAGGGTGTCAATCCACATGAACGCGGCGTTGCGGCTGTAATACACGTCGTAGGCTTTGATGCGGATGCCGTGCTGCGCGAACTCGGCCGCGTGCTCCTTCTCGTAGTTCAGCAGGTAGCGGATCGCATCTTTGACGCGCTGCGTGGGGACGAAGGCGCTCGCCTCCGGGCAGGTGTAGGGCCGGTCGCTGTAGTAGACCTCCGGCGGGGTGTTGCGCAACCAGGAGTACATGTGATGCACCCAATAGCGCTCGGTGGCTTTTTCGTCCAGCGGGATGCCGTTGAACGCGCTGCAAATGCTGCGCGCCGCGGCCAGCCGCTCGTCGGCCGCGGCCCGGCCATCGCGGATGACGACGTGGAGGAACGCCTCGCCCGCCACGCCGATCGGCCGTTGGCCGCCGAAGACCTGCACCAGATGGGTGGGAACCTGGCGGCGTTGGAGCGCCTGCGCGGCGTCCACCGCGGCATCCACCGAGTCGAAGCCGAAGAACGCGAACCGCTCGGCCTCCGGCTTCTGGCGGATGCGGTAGGTGACCTTCGTGATGATGCCGAAGACGCCGCACGAGCCGATGAAGAGGCCGGCCATGTCGGGGCCGTTGGCGTACCGCTCGAAGCCTAGATCGGCCGCGGCCCGGTTGGCGGCCGTGCCGGTGTAGATCACCTCGCCGTTCGGCAGGACCACCTCCAGCGCCACGACGCCATCGCCGGTCATGCCATATTCGGCCAGGCCATGCGGCGTCGAGTTGTAGGCGACCGAGCCGCCCACGGTGCAGACGAACATCCCGCCGGAGCCGGGCACGTGCAGCTCCCAGCCGCGCTTGCCCAGTTCCACATCCACCGCGTGCCAGATTGCGCCGGTCTGCACGGTGATGGTCTGGTTGTCGAAGTCCATCTTTTCGACGGCGTTCATCAGGTCGAGGCCCAGCAGGATGCACCCTTCGCGGATGCCGTGGCCGATGAAGGTGGACGACCGGCCCCAGACGAAGATCGGCGTGCGTTCGCGGTTCGCCAGGCGGACGATCTCGCGCACCTGATCGGTGGTGCGCGGCCGCGCGATCACCGCGGGCACGCCGCCGGGGTTCGGTCCGCAGTCGCGCGTGTGGCAGATGCGGTCTACCAGTTTGTCGCTCACGTATTCCGGGCCGCAGATGGCGGCCAGATCGTGGATGAGACTGCTCAATTGAATGTCCTCCTGGCTCCTGGCGGTTGAAACCGCGGCTACCTGCGCAAAGCCGACCTACGTCGGCTCACCAGGTCTGCGCAGGCAGACCTCGCAGCGGTAGTTGCGACCTCGGTCGCCGGGCCAATGTTATCCTAACTTCGCGCCCACGAAGCCGCGCGCGCCGCGCAGGAACGTCTCGATGGGCTGCGGCTGCTTGCCGGCCAACTGCACCTGGCGCAAGAGCAACGCGCCCTCGGCCGCGCCGACCGCCGCCCCTTTTTCGACGGCCACCACCTCGCCGGCCGCGGCCGCGATCTGCCCGGCAGGCAATGGGGTGGCGGCCACGATCGTCAACTGGCGGCCCTGCCAGGTCGTGTACGCGCCCGGCCACGGACTGAATGCCCGCACCTGCCGCGCCAGCGCATCGGCCGGCCGCGTCCAGTCGAGCCGCCCTTCCTCTTTCGTCAGCCGGCCGCACCAGGTGACGCCGGCCGGGTCTTGCGGCCAGGGCGTGATCTCGCCCGCCAGCCAGCGGCTAACCGTCTCGACCGTCACCTCGGCCCCCAAAACCGCCAGCCTGGTCATGAGCGCCGCAGTGTTCTCGTCTGGCTCGATCGGCGTCCTGACCTGGGCCAGGATGTCGCCGGCGTCCAGCTCGGCCGCCACAAATTGCACCGTGACGCCGGTCTCCGCGTCGCCGGCCAGCAGCGCGGCCTGCACCGGCGACGCGCCCCGCCAGCGCGGCAGGAGCGAGGGGTGGAGGTTGAGCGCGCCCCGCGGCGCGAGCTGGCAGATCGGGTCGGGGATGAACTGGCCGTAGGCCGCCACCACGATCAGGTCGGGCTGCGTCGCGGCCAGCAACTCCAGCGTCTCCGGCGTCCGCAGGCTGGCGGGCTGGAGGATCGGCAGCCCCAGGGCCAGGCTGGCCTGCTTGACCGCCGGCGCGGTCACTTGCAGCCCGCGGCCTGCGGGTTTGTCGGGCTGGCAGACGACGCCGGCGATCTCGTAGCCGGCATCCAGGATCTTGTGCAGGGTCGGCACACCGAATTCCGGCGTGCTCATATAAAGGATGCGTGCCTTCAACTCGGAGAGACCTCCTGCCATAACGCCACACCGCGCTCATAGAGTTGCGCGCCATACGTCTGCGCCGCGCGCCGCGCCGCAGCTTCGTTCACCGTCTGGACGATCCCGCCCCACACGACGATCTCGCCGCCGATGATCGTCGCGTCTACGTCGCTGGCTTTGGCGCAGTAGACCAGGGTGTTGATCGGGTCGTGGAACGGCTGCAGGTGCGGCCGGTCGAGCCGGATCAACGCCAGGTCGGCCAGCCGGCCGGGGTCAATCGTTCCGGCATCCGTGCCGGCCGCGCGCGCGCCGCCCGCCGTCGCCATCTCGAACGCCTGCCGGGCGGTGATGATCGTCGGATCTTCGTTGACGCCCTTGTGCAGCAGCGCGGCGAAGCGCATCTCCTCGAACATGTCGAGCGTGTCGTTGGAGGCTGCGCCATCCGCGGCCAGCGCCACGGTCACGCCTCGTTTGAGCATCTTGGGGATCGGCGCGATCCCGCTGCCGAGCTTGAGGTTGCTCTTGGGGCAGTGGACGACCGTCGTGCCCGTCTCGGCCAGCAGATCAATCTCCGCGTCGGTGACGTGGACGCAATGCACCGCGGTGGTGCGCGGGCCGAGCAGCCCCAGGCTGTGCGCGTAGGCGACCGGCGTCAGCCCGGTCTCGGCCAGCACTTGCGCCACCTCGTAACGCGTCTCGGCCAGGTGGATCTGCACGCCGATGCCCAGCTCGGCCGCCCGGTCGCGCGTCCAGAGCAGCAGATCACGGGAACAGAGGAAGGGGGTGGAGGGGCCGAGCACGACATCGAGCCGGGGATGCGCCCCGTGCCACGTCGTCGCCAGGCGCAGCGCTTCGGCCCGGGTCGCGTCCGGGTCCTTGCGCAACGGCCCCGGCAGCCAGCGATCCGCTACCGCGACGGCGCCGATTCCGCGGATTCCGATCTCACCCCAGCCCCCAAAGACGGAATCCATGTTCATATTCATGTCAACGCAGCAGGTGACGCCCCCGCGCAGCATCTCCAGGCCGCTCAAGATCGCCCAGTGATAGCCGCATGTCTCGTCATGCTCGATCCAGTGCCCGCGGTGGATGGCATACGCCATCGGATAGAGGGTCGTGTTGCACCATTCGACCAGCCCGACATCGTCGCGCAGGCCCTTGAGGAAATTCTGATAGAGATGCGTGTGGGCGTTGACCAGGCCGGGGATGACCGCCAGGCCCGCCCCGTCCAGCGTGTACAGGTCGGGGGTGTCGGCCACAGCCATCTGGCCCACGGCGACGATGCGATCCCCTTCGATCAACACATCGGCATCGCGCTCGACGCGCCGGGCATCTCGTATCACATAGCTGGCATTGCGGATGAGCAGTCTCATATCGCCTTTGCGCGCCTCCTTGTTCAACTTGCCATACACACAAGATATGCGCGGCGGCCGCGCTGGGCAATGATGTGTATCATGCGCGTCGCTGTGATGTGACAGCCGCATCATGTGGGTCTGAACGTCGTGTTGTAGTGCCAGACGATCGGCGGGTGACAGGCGAACCACGCCATATTCACTCTTCGGCGATGCGATCGCTGAACAGCCCCGAAGCCGCGACATCATCCTTCTGAAGGGGCCTGCTGGTCAACCTCGCAAGCCAGTCAGATCCGATTCGACGGTGATTCTGCCCGTTCCCGGCACGACCCGCGCCGAAAAGCCTTCGCCGAGTTCAACGCTGGCGGAGGTCCTCACGACAATCTCTTTGTTGTCAACGCTGTTGGTGACCAAATCCATCGTTCCGCGAAAACCCGATTCGCGGCTTCTCCAGGAAGATGTCGCGAAAAACGACATTCCGCACGCCGGCCGTATAGGTGGCTTCTGCCTGGCCGGCGCCCCACGTGATGCCGTCGAGCACGACGCTGCCGCTCTCGTGTGTCGGTTGAGTGACCGATGTATAAACGGCGCCGTCAGGGTTGGCATGCACGCGATAGAGCCGGCCATTGGAAACAACCGTATCGGACTTCTGCACGGTCATTCCCGGCCGCCAGTCAATCCATCCACCAGCGACGATGCGGCAGAAATGGCCGATCGGACGCTTGCCGTCGGCCAAGTCGTGGCAATTCTCCACCACACCATCCTCGATCCAGTCCATTTCGGGGTTGCCGACATCGTAGTCCTGACCATTGAGTGCGACCGCATCATCGAAGGTCTGAAAGACCCCGTTGCTGATGGTGAACGCTTGCCTCGGCCCAGATGCACGCCATCTTTGTCGCCCTTGATGATCACGTCGTTGACGATGATATCCTCGAAGGTGCAGATGTGGATAGCGTACTGCGCCTTCCCCATATTGCTGCACGGCTTCGCTCAGGATGCCATTCATGAACTTCGTCTATGTTCCGGTTCTTAGATCATCGCCTGCCCGCGCCTCACGCGCAGTGCACCTGCCCGCGCAGATCGCGGCCGCGGGCCAGCGCGGCTTCGCCCGCCTCCCGCGTCAGATTGAGCAGCTTGATCCCCTTGTCCACCGAGTGGCGGTAGATCTTCTCCATGTCGTTCAGGTGCGGCTGCGACAGGTTGATCGCGTGCAGCCCGCGCAGCTCGGACATCGCCGGGATGTAGTGATCTCCCTTGCCGCAGAAGTGGATCGCGCCGCCGCCGAACTCATCCAGGAGCCGCTGATCATACGGGCCGATGAACTCCCGGAACATGACCGGCGAGAAGTTCATGGCCGAATCATCGCGCAGCATGATCTGGCCCTTGTGGTACAGCCCCCAGTGCGCGTTGCCGTCGGGGCGGAACGGCACGATCCGCTCCCACTCACGCATGAACGCCGTGTAGGTCGCGACCGACAGCTCCAGCAACTCCTTCACCAGCGCAGGCTCGTCCAGCGCGGCGTAGAAGATCGTGCTGCCCCACACCACCTCGCAAATGTCCATCGGCCCCTGCATGTCGGGGTGGTAGATGAAGACGTACTTGCCGATCTTGGGGTAGCGCCGGGCGATCTCGGCGAAGCGGCGCCCCATCTCCATGACGCGTGCGCCGTACCCGGTGCGCAGGTCGGGCACGCCCGCGTCGATCAGCCGGCGGATGGCGGCCTTGTCGTTGAGCGGCCTGGACGTGGGCAGCGTCTCCAGCTCCTCGTCCATCACAAAGACCTCGACGCCGAAGAGCAGCGGCGCGATGGAGGAGCCGTAGTTGCAGCGCACGTTCAGCACCGCGCCGCCCCCGTCGGCCAGCGTCTTCGAGACGCCGCCGAACTGCTGGAGCGCCATCGCGTCGAAGTCGCCCAGCGCGGTGTTGATCGAGACGCGCGGCCACTCCACCTGGGGCGGACGGTTTAAACCGTCGGGCCGGCTGCGCCGCGGGGAGAAGATGTCGCCAGAAAAGCGGTTCTCGGAGAAGTCGCGCCAGGCCTGGAGGATGGCATCCTCCTCCTGCGGTTCGATGCGCGCTTCGAGATCTTCGAGGCAGCGCTCAAGGGTGTCGTTCATGGTCTTGACTCCTGATTGTAGTTGCCGGGGGCATTATAGCCCGGGAGGAGCGATTCGTGGAAAACGAACCGGCCACGGCGCGTGCGCAAGGAGGAACGCAGTGCCGTGGCCGGGATCGCCAAAACGCGGAGACCAACAGATTCCGAAGCCCTCTACTCCTTCACTGCGCCGATCATCACGCCCTTGACGAAGTAGCGCTGGAGGAAGGGATAGATCAACAAGATCGGCGCCGTGGCGACCATGATCGTGGCATACTTGATCGTTTCGCCGATGGGCATCACATCGGTCGCCGAGATGCCGGTCATCATACTGTCGGTGCTGTTGGCGATCAGGATACCATGTTGAGCGCGGTGCCGCCGATGACATAGAAAAGCGTGTTGCGGTAGCCGA
>VGOD01000282.1 GCA_016876015.1 Chloroflexota bacterium | reverse complement strand
CGAGCCAGCGGCGGTCTCTGGGAATCGCGTGAAATGCGTCGGATACCTGGCTTCCCGCTCTGGCCGGTCTCCGACCGAGCCAGCGGCGGTCTCTGGGAATCGCGTGAAATGCGTCGGATACCTGGCTTCCCGCTCTGGCCGGTCTCCGACCGAGCCAGCGGCGGTCTCTGGGAATCGCGTGAAATGCGTCGGATACCTGGCTATATATTGGTCTACGTGTTGTGGGCTGTGACGGCCATCGCGGGCGCGTTGGTCGGCTATTGGGCGCGCAACGCCTGGCTCACGTCGTTGGTGATCTCGTCTCTCGATCGCATCGAGCGCGACGTGCGGGCGCGTTTCTACGCCAGCCTGCAGGCGCGAGCATTGGATGCCTGGTCAGTGTTCATCGTGGGGCTGGCGCTGGTGGTCCTGGTCGTGTTTGTCGAATACTACTATCGGACCGGGTTCCGGCAGGGCAAGCTGTGGTCGCGCTTCTTTCTGATGACCGCGATCGAGATCGGCGTCCTGTTCGTGTCGCACACGGTCTACTTCGCCCTGGCCACCTCGGCCGGGCTGTTGCCGCTGAGCAGTGGGTATTTGCCCCTTGTCGAGCTGGCGTTGCTGGTGATCTTTGCCTGGCTCTACGCCAGGTCGCCGAAGCTGCGATTCAGCGGCTGAGCGCGCGTCGTGAGGGCGCTGCTGTTCGCATCTGCGCCGGCGAGACGAGCCCATCGTCCGCCGGCGCACTCTTTCTGGCCTGGGCTGTGAGCGATGATTGCAAGTAAACGCGCCGTATTGAACCGATTGGCGCTGGCCGCACTGTTCGTCTTGGGCCTGACGTTGCTGTTCCGCCAACTCAAATCTCCCGCCAATCTGTATGACGAGGGCCTGACCCTCCTGAACGCCGAGCGCATTCTGCAAGGCCAGGTTCCCTACCGCGACTTCTGGACCCTCTACGCGCCAGGCTATTTCTATCTGCTGGCCGGCCTGTTCAAGCTCACCGGGCCGAATATCCTGGCGGCGCGCATCCTGGATACGCTCCTGCGCTTCTTGCTGACGCTGGCGGTGTACGCGCTGGCGCGACGGCTGACCACGCGCTGGGTCGCGCTGATCCCCTGGGCCTTCGTGACGCTGTGGCTCAGCGCGATCCGCTTCTACTCCTATCCCGCTTTTCCGGCCACCGCAGCCATCGTGTTGACTGCGCTGGCGCTGCTGCGTTATCTGGAAGCGACAGCGCCGGCCTCTGACCCCGCCGCATCCGTGCCTGCCAGGCGTGGAGTCGGCTGGCTGGCCGCGACCGGCCTGGCGTTGGGCCTGACTGCAACCATCCGTCTGGACTTCGGCGGCTATGCGGCGATCGGCGCGGCCGCGGCCGTCGCGATCGCTGAGCTACAGACCGCAGCCGGCCGGGGCCAGCCGTGGCGGCTGCGGCTGGCCAGCGTGCTGAGGGCCGAAGCGATCCTGGCCGGGGCTGCGGCTCTCGTTGCGCTGCCACTCTATGGCTGCCTGGCCGCAGCCAGCGGCCTGCCGACCGTGTGGGATGACCTGATCGCCTTCCCCGCCACCACTTTCCGCGCCGTGCGTCATCTGCCGGTGCCCACCCTCCTCCCCGATTTGGGCCGGATGACCGGCGAGCAATGGGAGGACTGGGTGCGCCTGTACCTGCCGTTGGGGATCTATGCGGCCGCGCTGGGCGCTTCCGCGTGGCGGCTGGTTTCCGGGACAGTCGCCCATGCCGGCCGCGGCGCCAGCCTGTCCTGGCTGCACCATGCAGGCCAGGGTGCGCAGCCCCCCTGTGGGACGGCGGATGAAAATGTTCGTCGTAACGACTTCAGTCGTTCGGCGCGGGCCACGGCGACTAAAGTCGCTACTACGAACCTGCCCATTTTCAGGACAGCTACGCTGCTCGCGGCGCTCAGCCTGACCGGGCTGGGACTGGTGATCAAGGCGACCTCGCGCTACCACGAGCTGCACGCTCTACCAGCGGCCATCATCGCGCTGATCGTCGCCGTGGCGCTGGCCTATCGCATCCCCCATCGCCTGTGGCGGACCCTCCCCTTCAGCGTGGGTGTGGCGGGCCTGGCGTTCCTGCTCCTCTACGGGCCATACATCTTGCACTTCACCGACATGTTCAAGCAGACCTCGCGCTATGTGACCACGGGCTGCTACGCGCGCCTGGAGCGCGCGGGCTGCGTACCGTTGGGCCAGGATCAGGAACGGGCGGCCGAGTATGTGCGGGCGCAGACAGGGCCGGACGAGCGTATCTTCGTCGGCAACACGCGGCACGACCTGATCTTCGTCAACGATCTGCTGTTCTATTTCCTGGCCGACCGTCCAAGCGCAACGCGTTATGCCGAGCTGCATCCTGGCCTGGCGACCACCCTGCCCATCCAGCAGGCCATCGTCCAAGAGCTGGCCAGCCAGGATGTGCAATGGGTCGTGACGCTCAGGATGTGGGAATCGCGCGAGCCGAACGCCAGCTCGGTGAGCAGCGGCGTGACGCACCTGGATGACTTCATTCGTGACAACTACGCGACCGTGACGACTTTCGGCGGCTATCGTGTTCTCCGGCGCCGGTGACGAGATGAGCACTATCCCGACCCTGTGCGGTTCCTTTGCTGGCCGCGCCAGCAGCGTGGGCGTGCGCGTGCACAACGCCGCGTATCGCGCGATGGGGCTGGACTACACCTACGTGGCTTTCAGCATTCAGGATGCGCGGTCCGCGGTCGCGGCGCTGCGCGCGCTCTCTATGCGCGGTTGTGCGGTGACGATGCCGTTCAAAGAGACGATCATCCCGCTGCTCGACCGTCTCGATCCTGACGCGGCGGCCATCGGCGCGGTGAACACGATCGTGAACGACGCTGGTGTGCTGACCGGCTACAACACCGACTGGCTGGCGGCCCGGCAGGCGTTGGAGGAGGTCACGACCCTCGACGGCAAGGTCGCAGTCGTGCTCGGCGCGGGCGGCGGTGGACGCGCGGTCTGCTATGCGCTGGCCAGCCGGGGGTGTACGGTCCACGTCTGCAATCGCACCCCTGCGCGGGCGCAGGCGCTCGTGCGCGCCTTCAACCTGGCGGCCAGCCATCCTCTGCCCGCGGCCGCCGGCCCAGAGCCGACCGACCAGTCGCGGCCCTGCGACTACGACATCCTGGTGAACGCCACCTCGGTCGGCTATCGCGATCCTGGCGCAACACCGATTCCAGGGGCATGGCTTTTGCCCGATCGCGTCGTCATGGACATCGTGCCAGAGCCGCTGGAGACGCTGCTCCTGGCGCAGGCGCGCAGGCGAGGTGCGGTCTGCGTGCCGGGCTGGCGGATGCGTCTGCTGCAAGCCGCGACCCAGTTCCGGCTCTACACAGGCCAGGAGCCGCCGCTGGACGTGATGGAGATGGCGCTCCTGGCGGCGATCGCGCCATCCCGCGATTGACAGTTCCCTTGATCAAGGGTAGACTCGTTGCGAGATCCCCTTCGAGTATCTTTTCAATAAGTGGGGGCCGACGGGGGTCGCAGACCCCCTGAAAGCAGGCTCGTAGGCGGTCTGTGACCGCCGTTTCCCCGGATTATTGAGAGGATACCCCTTCGAGCCCCAGGCGCCGAGTATCTTCTCAATAATCTGGGGTAGGGGCATGGCCTTGCGCCTGCCCGCCGGGGCGACCGCAAGGGTGCGCCCCTACAAATTGAGAAGATACGGCGCCGGCCGCGTCGCAGCCGGCCTGTCCAATTCACACGAGAGAAGGAGCTACGCATGGAAAAAGTAACAATCGCAGTCATCGGCATCGGCAATATCGGCAACCTGCACCTCAACAACATCGCTCAACAGCCCAAGTTGGAGCTGACGGCCGTGTGCGACATTATCCCCGAGCGCGCCCACGGGGCCGCCGAGAAGTACGGCTGTCGCGCCTACACCGACTCGGCGCACCTGCTGGCGGACCGCGTCTGCGATGCGGTCATCATCGGCACGCCGCACTATGCACATACGACCATCGGCATCGCTGCGATGCAGGCGGGCCATCACGTGCTGGTGGAGAAGCCGATCTCGGTCCACAAGGCCGACTGCGAGCGCCTGATCGCCGCGCATCAGGACAGACAGATCGTGTTCGCCGCGATGTTCAACCAGCGCACCGATCCGGCCTATCAGAAGATCCGCTCGCTGGTCAAGTCGGGCGAGTTGGGCCAGATCGTGCGCATCAACTGGATCATCACCGACTGGTTTCGGCCCGAGGCCTACTACGCATCGGGCGGCTGGCGCGCCACCTGGAAGGGCGAAGGCGGCGGCGTGCTGCTGAACCAGTGTCCGCACAACCTGGACTTGTTGCAGTGGATTTGCGGGATGCCAGCGCGTGTGAGCGGCTTCTGCGGCCTGGGCGTGTGGCACAACATCGAGGTGGAAGACCAGGTCACAGCCTATCTGGAGTATCCCGATCGCTGCACCGGCGTCTTCGTGACCACGACGGGCGAGGCGCCTGGCACGAATCGGCTGGAGATCGCGGGCGACCGGGGCAAGATCGTCTACGAGCGGGGATCGCTTGTCTTCACCCGCAACCTCGAGCCGATGATCGAGTTTTCCCGCACCTGCCAGGCTTCCTTCGCCAAGCCGCCGTCGGAAAAGGAGACGATCGCCATCGAGGGCAAGGGCGGGCAACACGCTGAGGTGCTGGAGAATTTCGCCGACGCGATCCTGACCGGCGCAACCCTCATCGCGCCGGCCGAAGAGGGGATCCACTCGGTCGAGCTGGCGAATGCGATGCTCTATTCCTCTTTGCTGGGCCGGCCGGTCGAAATCCCGCTGGACGCCGCGGCCTACGAGCAGGCGTTGATGCGACTGATCGCGGAATCACGCTTCGAGAAGCAGAGCGCGGACGTGGTCGCCGATGACATGACGAAGTCATTCGGCACATAGGAGACGCTGCTGCTGGATGAGGTTATTCTCATGAACCCAAATGCCAAACGCCATTACAACGGTCCCTACGAGGGCGAATGCCTGAACCAGGTAGCCTTCCCCCTGGGCGGCATCGGCGCGGGGATGATCTGCCTGGAGGGGACCGGCGCGCTGTCTCATGTCTCGCTGCGCGGACAGCCGGACGTCTTGAACGAGCCGATGGTGTTCGCCGCCCTGTGCGTGAAGGGCCAGCCGAACATCGCCCGCGTCCTGGAAGGCCCGGCGCCGGACTGGAAGGTGTTTTTCCCCTGGGGCCGAGACCATGCCAGCTCCGGCGGCGGCGGCGCCGGGAAGACGTATGGCCTGCCGCGTTTCAGCCGCGCCGGGTTTCAACCGCGTTTCCCCTTCGCCGCGGCGACCCTGGAAGACGACCGCCTGCCCATCCAGGTCGAGATCGTCGGCTGGAGTCCCTTCATCCCCGGAGACGCCGATAACTCCAGCCTGCCGGCGGCCGGCCTCGAATACCGCTTCACGTCTACCGCCGCGGCGCCGGTCGAGGCGGTCTTCTCGTTCCATGCCCGCAACTTCATGGCGCTGCCCAGGCCACGCGGCGGGCCAGAGCCGGCCGAGAATGCGGTGCGCTCCACGCACAACGGCTTCGTGCTCTGGCAGGCGGCCGCCGACGGCCGGCCGTGGGAGCAGGGCGCCTTCAGCGCCGCGGTGGATGACCCAGCAGTCAGGGTCAACTGCGCCTGGTTCCGCGGTGGTTGGTTCGATCCTCTCACGGTCGTCTGGAAGACGGTGCAAGAGGCCGCGACGCCCGAGGCCGGCCCGTTCAGCGAGGGCGGCCCCAGCCCTGGCGGCAGCCTGTATGTGCCCTTCCGCCTGGAGCCGGGCGAGGAGAAGACTATCCGCTTGCGGCTGGCCTGGCACGTGCCCGAGACCGAGCTGCGCACGGGCACAGACCCGCAAGGCGCGGACGAATCGTGTTGCGACGGGTCCTGCGAATGTCGCGCGACGCCCCAACGCCACAAACCCTGGTATGCTGGCGTTTTCCGGGACATCGAAGCCATCACGGCTTACTGGCGGAGCCGCTATGACGAGCTGCGCCAGGCGAGCGCCGCGTTCGCCGATTGCTTCTACGATACCACCCTTCCGCCGGAGGTCGTCGAGGCGGTCGCCGCCAACCTGACCATCCTCAAGTCGCCGACCGTGTTGCGCCAGACCGACGGCCGGCTGTGGTGCTGGGAGGGATGCCACGACGCCAGCGGCTGCTGTCCGGGCACGTGCACGCACGTGTGGAATTACGCCCAGGCGTTGCCGCACCTTTTCCCAGATCTCGAGCGCAGCCTGCGCGAGACCGAACATCGGGAAGGCCAGAACGTCCAGGGCCACCAGGTGTTTCGCGCCGGCCTGCCTATCCGGCCGGTGGTCCACGATTTCCACGCGGCCGCCGATGGCCAACTGGGCGGCATCATGAAAGCATACCGCGAATGGCGCATCGGCGGCGACGCGCTGTGGCTGCATCGCATCTGGCCACAGGTGAAGCAAAGCCTGGCCTATTGCATCGAGGTGTGGGATCCTGAACATCGGGGCGTTCTGGTCGAACCGCACCACAACACCTACGACATCGAGTTCTGGGGGCCAGACGGCATGTGCACGTCGTTCTACCTG
>VGOD01000281.1 GCA_016876015.1 Chloroflexota bacterium | reverse complement strand
TCCAGCCAGGCGATCCTGGACGCCGCCGTGCAGGTGATCGCGCGCAACCCCGACCGCGGCGCGGTGCAAATCCTGGCCGAGTTCGCCGACCAGGTCAGGCTCGACATCTATCGCGCGCCGACGGACAAGGCCGAGGCCGAGTACGTCGTCCACCAGATCGAGCAGATGGTGGGCGGGACGAGCTACTTTTCGCTCGACTCCGCCCGCGTGACCGGCGAGACGCCCGCCGCGGCCCGCTCCTTCGCCGATTTCGCCGTGCTCTACCGCCTCTCCGCGCAGAGCCGGCTGCTGATCGAGGCGTTCGACCGCTCCGGCATCCCCTATCAGACGGTCGGGCAGACATCGCTCTATGAGTACAAGGCGGTGCGTGAGGTGCTGGCGCATCTGTGGCGGGTGTACAACCCGCGGGCGTGGTTACCAAATGCGCCGGTGCTAGCCAGTCAGATAAAGATGGAGGCTTCGCGATCCGGAATCGAGGCTTCAGCCGGTTTTTCTGGGCCAAGAGTGCAACCGGCTAAAGCCTCGATTCCAGATACCTATGGACTTCCGGATCCGACCGGCACGCCGGTCGCCCGGTTGATCGAGCAGATCATGGCGCAGACCGTCGAGCGCCGGGGCAAGCCGTATGACGCTGCGGACGCGCAGCGCCTGCGCCAGCTCGTCCTGCGCGCCGTGCCGTTCGAGGATCGCCTGGGCGACTTCCTGGAGATGACCGCGCTGCAAAGCGAGACCGACGCCTATGACCCGCGCGCCGACCGGGTGACGCTGATGAGCCTGCACGCCTCGAAGGGGCTGGAGTTCCCGGTGGTCTTCATCGTGGGCTGCGAGGAAGGGCTGCTGCCCTACCGGCGGGTGGCTCGGTCCCACAGGGAGGCTGCGCACTCGGAGACCGGCTACAGCGATCAGGTGGACGTCGCCGAGGAGCGCCGGCTCTTCTACGTCGGCCTGACGCGGGCGGGGCGCAAGCTGGCGCTGACCCACGCGGCCAAGCGCGTGCTGTTCGGCCAGTTCATGGAGAACGCCGCGTCGCGCTTCGTGGGCGACATCGAGGCCGCGCTGAAGGAGATCCAGGAGATGAAGTATCGGCCGCCGGAGAAGAAAGAGGAAAGCAAGCAGTTGACCCTGTTTTGATCTTTTTTGATTTACCCGGCCACACAGGGAGCGCAACTCCTGGAATTTCGATGAATTCATGGAGTTCAACTCCCTGAATTTGCCTGAATTCACGGAGTTGTTTATACTACCCCCATGATCACGCGTGCCTACACCCCACTCGATGCCTATTTGCAGCCGGGCAAAGTCCTGGTGATCTATGGCCCGCGGCGCGTGGGCAAGACGACGCTGCTGCGGGATTTCCTGGCGCACACGTCGCTCAAATCCAAGCTGGATTCCGGCGACAACATCACCACGCAGCAGATTCTCAGCTCGCAGGAGTTCCGCCAGATTTTGGGCTACGTCGAGGGGTATGACCTGCTCGCGATTGACGAGGCCCAGGGCATCCCGCAGATCGGCCAGGCGCTCAAGATCATCGTGGATGAGAGGCCAGACATCCGCGTGATCGCGACGGGGTCCTCTTCGTTCGAGCTGGCCGGCCAGGTGGGTGAGCCGCTCACCGGCCGCAAACGCACCCTGACCCTGTTCCCCATCGCCCAGGCCGAGTTGCTGTCGCGGTACAATCGCCACGAGCTGCGGGAGCATTTGCCGGAACTTCTCGTTTTTGGCTCTTACCCGGAGGTGATCGAGTCGCCCACCCGCAACGCCAGGATCGAGGCCATCACCGAGATCGCCAATTCTTACTTACTGAAGGATATTCTCGCTTTCGACCGCGTGAGAAGCTCCCGCACTCTGTTGAGCTTGTTGAAACTGCTGGCTTTTCAGGTCGGGGGGGAGGTCTCCTATCCTGAGCTGGCCGGTCAACTGGGCGTAGATGTGAAGACGGTGCGGCGCTACCTGGATCTGCTGGAGAAGGCGTTCGTCATCTACCGCCTGGGCGCGTTCAGCCGCAACTTGCGCCAGGAGGTCAGCAACCGGGCGAAGTACTACTTCTTCGACAACGGCATCCGCAATGCGCTGATCGCCCAGTTCAACGACCTGGATCAGCGCAACGATGTGGGGCAGCTTTGGGAGAGCTTCTTCCTCATCGAGCGCATCAAGCGGCGGGCCTACGCGCCGATTTACGCCAACGCCTATTTCTGGCGAACTTACGACCAGCAGGAGATAGACCTGGTGGAGGAGCGTGACGGCGGGCTGTTCGGCTACGAGTGCAAATGGTCGGCCCGCAAAGCGGTATCCGCGCCGAAGGGGTGGTCGAGCGTCTCGCCCGAGGCTGCGTTCGAGGTCATCACGCCGGAGAACTACCTGGACTTCCTGACATAGCACGGAGCCGCCGCCATGTCCTACAACCTCGCCGCCATTCGAGAACTCGTCGTTGCCGCATTTTCGAGCGAAGAGTTGAGCACCCTCTGCTTCGACTACTACCGTGAGGTGTACGAGCAATTCACCACCGGCCAGAGCAAGCCCGATAGGGTGCTCAGGCTCGTCGAGCACGCCGACCGGCGACTCTTGCTGAATGACCTTCTAGCCCACATTCGGGCCTCGAACCCGAACCAATACGCCAACTTCGCCGCGCGGATCGGCAAGCCGGACGCCCCACCAGTCCCCGCAGCCCCCAAAATCTCCCTGGCCAAACTCCCCACCACCCATCCCGACCTCTTCGGTCGCGAGCGGGAGCTGGCGCTGCTCGATGACGCCTGGGCCGATCCGAAGACGCACGTGGTCGAGTTCGTGGCGTGGGGCGGCGCGGGCAAGACCGCGCTGGTGAGCAAGTGGCTGGCCGGGCTGGCGGCCGAGGGCTACCGCGGGGCCGAGCGGGTCTACGGCTGGTCGTTCTACAGCCAGGGCGCGGCCGAGGGGCGGCAGGCGTCGGCCGATCCGTTCATCGCGGCCGCGTTGCGCTGGTTCGGCGACCCCGACCCGGACGCGGGCAGCCCGTGGGACAAGGGGGAGCGGCTGGCCGAGCTGGTGCGCGCCGGACGGACGCTGTTGGTGCTCGACGGGCTGGAGCCGCTGCAATACCCGCCCGGCGAACTGGCCGGCCGGCTGCGTGACCCCGGCATGGCGAGCCTGCTGCGCGAGCTGGCGCGATACAACCCCGGCCTCTGCATCGTCACCACCCGGCTGGCGGCCGAGGAGTTGGCCGACTGCGAGGGCGTCACCGTGCGCCGCCACGACCTGGAGGCGCTGGCCCCCGCGGCCGGCGAGGCGCTGCTGCGCCGGGCCGGCGTGAAGGGGACACCGGATGAGCTGCAAGCCGCCGCGGCCGACTACGACGGCCACGCGCTGGCGTTGACGCTGCTCGGCAGCCTGCTGCGGGATGCGTGCGATGGCGCTGTGCGGCGGCGGAGCGAGGTCGGGCCGCTGGCGGGCGACGTGAGCGGGGGCGGCCACGCCCGGCAGGTGATGGCCTCTTACGAAAAGTGGCTTGGCCCAGGGTTGGAGCGGGCCATCCTGCGGCTAATCGGCCTGTTCGACCGGCCAGCGGAAGGCGACGCGTTGGGGGCATTGCGCGCTGCGCCGCCCATCCCGGGCTTGACCGATGCATTGTTTCGCGGGGAAGCGCCGAAGAAAGGGCTGGCCGGTCTGTTTGCCCCCCGCAAGCCGCCGGAACCGATCCCTGATGCCGAGTGGAATCGGGCAGTCATCCGGCTGCGCCACGCCCGCCTGTTGGGCGACCGCGACCCCGACGACCCCGATGCGCTCGACGCCCACCCCCTGGTGCGCGAACATTTCGGCGAGCAGCTCCGGGCGGCGGACGCGGCCGCCTGGCGCGCGGGGCACGACCGGCTGTACGAGCATTACCGGCGGCAAGCGCCCGAATGGCCCGACACCCTGGCCGCGATGGCGCCGCTCTACGCGGCCGTGGCCCACGGCTGCGCGGCCGGCCGGCATCAGGAGGCGCTGGACGAGGTGTACTGGCGGCGGATTCAGCGGGGCGCTGAACATTTTCATTGGCACAAGCTCGGCGCGTTCGGCGCCGACCTGGCCGCGTTGTCCGGCTTCTTCGATGCGAATGCATCCTGGCGCCGGCCGGTCGCGGGGCTGCGGGAGGAGTGGAAGAGTTGGATCCTGAACGAGGCCGGCTACGACCTGCGCGCCCTGGGCCGGCTGGCGGAGGCGCTGGAGCCGATGGCCGCGGGGCTGGAAGCCGGTATTGCTCAGAAGGACTGGAAGAACGCCGCCATCCGAGCCGGCAACCTCAGCGAGCTGGCGCTGACCGCGGGCGACCTGCCCGCGGCGCTTCACTACGCTGAGCAGAGCGTCGAACTGGCCGACCGCAGCGGCGGCTGGGAGATGCGAATGATCAACCGCACGACCCTGGCCGATGCGCTGCACCAGGCCGGCCGGCCCGCCGAGGCCGCGGCCCGCTTCCAGGAGGCGGAGGAGATGCAAGCGGCGAGTCAGCCGGCGTACCCGCTCCTCTACTCGCTCGGGGGCTACCGGTACTGCGACCTGCTGCTGGCGGGGGGGCAGGCGGCGGAGGCGCTGCGCCGCGCCGGGCAGACGTTGGAGTGGGCGAAGCAACAGGGGACGCTTCTGCTCGACATCGCCCTCGACCACCTCACCCTGGGCCGGGCGCATTTGGCGTTGGCCGCAGTGGCAACCGGCGGGTCGTCGTCCATCGTCGGTCGTCCTTCGCCCTTCGTCGTTCGTCCTTCGTCCGCCCTCACCTTCGCCTCCTCCGAACTCGACCAGGCCGTGACGGGCCTGCGGCAGTCGGGGAATCAGGACGACGTACCTCGCGGCCTGCTGGCCCGCGCCGCGCTGGGCCGCGCGGCCGGCGACTTCGACCGGGCGCGGCGCGATCTGGACGAGGCGCTGGTCATCGCCACGCGCGGGGGCATGCGGCTCCACGAGGCGGACGCGCACCTGGAGTATACGCGGCTCTGCCTGGCGACGGGCGATCGGCCTGCGGCGCGGGAGCACTTCGCCGTCGCCCGGCGGATGGTCGCGGAGCTGGGCTATGGCCGGCGGGACGGCGAGGTGCGGGAGTTGGCAAGGGCGTTGGAGGGCGAAGGATAGGGCAACGAATCTGCGGGATTGAACGGATGGCCGCGCCGCTGCCGGCGCACAAGATCACGGTGAGTTATCGTAGCTCTGCCTCGGCCAGACGGGCGCGCGCGTGGGCGATGGCGGCGCGGAGCTTCTCTTGCAGCAGCTCGCGCGGGGGCAGCTCGGTCAGATACTCGGCGACGTGGATGCCGGCCTTGTCAAGCTCCAACAGCTCGATCTGCTCCTGCTTCTTGCCCGCGCACAGGATGATCCCCAGGGGCGAGTCTTCGCCGGGCTGACGATTGTCTCAGCAGTGATGAGACAATCTGCACATCGGAAAACGCTTCGGCGAAGCGAACCATGTGCCGCAGTGATTTTTCCGAGAAGCCGCGACCGAACTCGGCTTCCAACTGTCTCTCCAATGCCAAGATGGTTTCCCGGCCATACTCGGCACGTTCGCCCTGCAGCACCTCATCGTTGATCCGCGTCCCGATGCGCCAGTAGAGCAGGGTCAGCCCGGCGTTGACCGTCGCGGCGACCGCGGCGCGGGCTTCCTCGATCATGCCGTGAATGTCGGCCAGGAGCGCCGGCCCCAGGGTGTCTTCGGCCATAGGATCTCCCCTCCTCACCGCACCCCTTCGAACATCAGCCGCTTGAACTCCGGCTCGATGGCCAGGCTGCCGGGCAGCGCGGACTCGCCGTTGATGTAGAGCAGGTCATACGCCACGCCCGCCAGCGCCTCCCCTTGCAGCCACGCCCGCTCCGCCTCCATCTCGGCCAGGGGCGGCACGTCGCGCCAGAGCACGCAGACGCGGCGGCCGGCCGGGTCCTCGCCGGTCACGCGCACGACGGGGGCGGGCGAGAAACCGGGTTTCTGGGGTTTCTGGAACGTGCGGATCGCCCGCACGCGCAGGCCCAGCAGGAAGTTGAAGGTGGTCACCAGATCGGCCGCCCGCGGCTCGGCCACGTCGTGGCGGGTGATGGCGAGCTGGTACGCGAACGGCCGGTCGAACTGCGCGGCGTCCAGCAGGCTGGGGCTGCCCCCGGTCTCGTAGTCCAGCATGTAGTGGAGCCGATAGTCGGGCAGGGCGTCCAGCGCTTCGAGCAGCGGCCCGTCCAGCGGCCGGAAGCGCAGGTTGTTGAGGGTGTCCTCGTAGCTTTCCAGACGGATGTACTGGAACATGTGCGACTGGCCGGGTTCCCCCAGAATGTCTGCAATCAAGTTCGTTCCGTACGTTCCGGCGTTATATCGTTTTGCTGTCCAGTTGCTGACTAAGGTCGTTCGCTTGCCCTCGTGCGTGATGACTTGAGTGATGGAGCAGCTCGGGCTACAAGACAAGGTCAGAGTCGTATCTTTTCAATAAGTGGCAGCTCACCGCCGGTCTGCGACCGGCGGTCGGGGCGCGGCAACTGCTTACGGCAGACAGTGTACTTCCCGGTCGAGCAGCGCCGACGCCCCATTGCTGGCGACGGTCGCCGCCAGAAGCAGCCAA
>VGOD01000280.1 GCA_016876015.1 Chloroflexota bacterium | reverse complement strand
CGTTGCAAGTGGTGGACGCCATCCTGCGGCTCGACCCCGTCACCAACGGCGAGCTGGCCTACCGCGCGTTCGAGCAGGAGGAGCTCAAGACCGGCCGCTCCCTGACCCACCTGGCCGCGGGCACACGTTCGGTGCGCTACTCTTTCGCCGATCTGGTGGCGCAGCCGCGACGCGTCTTCACCAGCCCCACCTGGTCGGCCAGCATCAACCACGGCCGCGCCTATTCGCCCTTCACGCTGAACGTCGAGGAGCTGATCCCCTGGCGCACGCTGACCGGCCGCCAGCATTTCTACCTGGACCACGAGAACTACCTGCAGTGGGGCGAGCACCTGCCCACCTACAAGCCGAGGCCCGACCACACCATGCTGGACGAAACGCAGAACTCCCAGGCCGAGGCGCAGGGCCGGCTGATGAACTACATCACGCCGCACGGCAAGTGGAGCATCCACTCCACCTATTCCGACAACCACCGTATGATGACGTTGTCCCGCGGGGACTATCCTATTTGGCTGAACCACAAAGATGCCGCGGCACTGGGCATCGAGGACAACGACTGGGTGGAGCTGTTCAACGACAACGGCGTCTTCGTCCAGCGCTGCGCGGTCTCGTCCCGCATTCCGGAAGGGACGGTGTTCGTCTACCACGCCACCGAGCGCACCATCAGCGTGCCCAAGTCGCCGCTGCGCGGCAAGCGGGCCGGCATGAACAACTCGATGACCCGCGCCCGCCTGAAGCCGGTGCTGATGGCCGGCGGCTACGCCCAGTTCACCTACGCGTTCAACTATTGGGGCCCGACCGGCGTGAACCGCGATACGAACGTGTTTGTGCGGAAGGTGGAGAAGGTGGAGTTTTAGCGTTGGAACGTTGGAACGTTGAAGCGTTGGAACGTTGAAACGTTGGAACGTTCCAACGTTTGACGAAAGGAAACATTCATGAAAGTACGCGCGCACATGAGCATGCTCTTCCACCTGGACAAGTGCATCGGCTGCCATACGTGCTCCATCGCCTGCAAGAACCTGTGGACCGACCGCCAGGGCGCCGAGTATATGTGGTGGAACAACGTCGAGACCCGGCCCGGCAGCGGCTATCCCACCCAATGGGAGGACCAGGAGCACTTCCGCGGCGGCTGGGAGTTCGAGCAGGGGTACGGCGAAGCGCACAAGCTCAAGCTCCGGCTGCACGGCAAGCTCACTGGGCTGGCCAAGCTCTACTTCAACACCGATCTGCCCAGCCTGGAGGACTACTACGAGCCGTTCACCTTCCGCTACGGCGACCTGTTCGCCGCGCCGGAGGGGGACGACCAGCCCACCGCCATCCCGATCTCCAGCCTGACGGGCAAGCCGCTGCACATCGAGTCCGGCCCCAACTGGGACGACGACCTGGGCGGCTCGCAGCTCTACGCCGCGAACGACCCCAACCGGCGTAACCTGCCGTCCGCGGTGCAGGCGTCGTTGGACGAGATCGAACGGGTGGTCTTCAACTACATGCCGCGCATCTGCAACCACTGCCTGAACCCGGCGTGCGTGGCCGCGTGCCCCTCCGGCGCGATCTACAAGCGCGCCGAGGATGGCGTGGTGCTGGTGAACGAGAATAAGTGCCGCGCCTGGCGCATGTGCGTGGCCGCGTGCCCGTACAAGAAAGTCTATTACAACTGGAGCACCGGCAAGTCGGAGAAGTGCATCCTCTGCTTCCCGCGGCTGGAGACGGGCCAGGCCCCCGCGTGCGCGCACTCCTGCGTGGGCCGCATCCGCTACATGGGCGTGCTGCTCTACGACGCCGACCGCATCCCGGCCGCGGCCAACGTCCCGGACGCGCAGTTGGTCGAATCGTTTATGGACACGATCCTCGACCCCTTCGACCCGACCGTGATCGCGGCCGGCCGGGCGAACGACATTGATGAGGGCTGGATCGCGGCTGCGCAGAAGTCGCCGGTCTACCGGTTCGCCAAGGTCTGGCAGATCGCGCTGCCGCTGCACCTGGAATACCGCACCCTGGCGATGATGTTCTACATCCCGCCCCTCTCGCCGGTGATGAGCATGGTCGAGGACGGCTTCCACCGCCTGGATCTTTCGGATAAGGTGCAGGACTTCGACCTGCTCGATCGGCTCGACGCGGCGCGGCTGCCCGTGCAGTATCTCGCCAGCCTGTTCAGCGCTGGCGACGAGGCGACCATCCGCCGCATCCTGCGCAAGATGTACGCGGTGCGGCTGTTCATGCGCCGCCAAACCGTGAACCGGCGCGTGGACGACGCCACGGTCGCCGCCCTGGCTCAGGCAGGGACTACGCCCGAAGAAGCGGCCGCCATCTACAAGCTGACCACGCAGCCGCACCTGTACGAGCGGTTCGTCCTGCCGCCCTATCACCGCGAGATGGCGGTGGAAACGTGGAAGGATCCGCTGGCGCACAAGGGTGAGGCCGGCTTCGGCGCCATCCAGCCGCCGGTGCGAGGTGAGTGATGAACATCTACGCGCTGCTGGCGCAATCGCTGGTCTACCCTTATCCGGGGCTGCTGGACGAGCTGCAGGCCGGCGCCGCGGCCGCAGGCAAGGGGCCGGCGCAGCGGAAATTCGCGGCCTTCATCAAGCAGATCGGCCGGCTGAGCGTGACGGAGTGGGAGGAACTGGCGACCCGCACCCTCGACCTCAGCCCCGCGGCCGCGCCCTACGTTGGCTTCCAGGTCTGGGGCGAGAGCTATCAGCGCGGCGCGTTCATGGCGCAGTTGAACCGCGCGCTGGCCGAGCTGGGTATTGACCGGGCGGGCGAGCTGCCCGATCACCTGGTCCCGGTGCTGCGCTACCTGGCCGCGGCCGACCAGCCGCTCCCGGAGCTGGCCGAGCATCTGAAGACCGCGCTCGAGCGCATGATCGCGATCTTGCAGGAGAAGGACCGGCGCAACCCGTATCTGCACGTGTACGAGGCGGTGCTGGCGGCTCTGATCCAACATTGAAAGGCTCACACAAAGACACAAAGACACCAAGTCAAGAACATGTTCCGGATTCGAGGCTTTAGCCGGTCACTTGAATCGGCAAAGAAACCGGCTGAAGCCTCTAGAGCATCGGTCAAGTAATGCCTGGGAACCATGCCCGGCGGTTGGAAACCGCTGCAACCAGTGCCAAGCCGACCTTCGTCGGCTGGAATTTAGTCGCCGAAGGGCGACTTCGCAGGCGTTGCAGCGACCTCGGTCGCCCGTAGTGGATGACTTGACGTTCTTTGCGTCTTTGCGTGAGCCAGAATCGTGATCTACTGAGTCCAGGCTATTGAGAGAGGCGCACCATCTGGATTCAGGGCTTCAGCCGGTCGCTCGCAACCGTTCGAACACTCATCGGAGGTATCATGGACTGGAACACCCTATTCTTCGTCATCCTGCCCTACATCGCGCTGGCGCTCGCCATCGTGGTGACGATCTATCGCTCGATCTACCGGCCGTTCAGCATCTCGGCGCTGTCGTCGCAACTGCTGGAGCGCCGGCAGCTATTCTGGGGCTCGATCTCGTTCCACTGGGGCATCACCATCATCCTGCTCGGCCACCTGGTCGCCATCTTCATCCCGCAGAGCATTGTGCTGTGGAACGCGCAGCCGCTGCGCCTCTACCTGCTGGAGCTGACGGGGATCGCCCTGGGGATCTGGGCCACGACCGGCCTGCTGATCCTGATCTGGCGGCGGGTCACGGTGGGTCGCGTGCGCGTCGTCAGCACGCCCATGGACTACGTGGTGCTGGCGCTGCTCCTTGTCTCGCTGGTCACGGGGTTGATCACCGCCACGGTCTACCGCTGGGGGTCGTACTGGTTCACCGGCATCTTCACGCCCTACATCTGGGGCATCCTGACCTTCCGGCCGGACGCCGCGGCTATCGCGCCCCTGCCGTTCACCATCAAGCTGCACGTCTTCAACTTCTACCTGTTGGCCGTGGCCTTCGCCTTCTCGCGGCTGGTGCATATCATCACCTGGCCGCTGGGCTACCTGCTGCGGCCGTGGCAGGTGGTCATCGCAAACCGGCGGGCTGCGGCCCGGCCGGACAATCCTGCGTAAGAGTCTGCCCTATCACCATCTGGAATCGAGGCTTCAGCCGGTCACTCTTGTAAGCAGAAGAAACCGGCTAAAGCCTCCACTCCAGGCCGCCGAGGACCCATGGTCGTTTGATTCTCTCCAGCCAAGGAGTATCTGTCCTATGAGCACGTGGCTGCAAAACTGGGAGCCGGATAATCCCGCCTTCTGGCAAAAGACCGGCAAGAGGATCGCCTGGCGCACGCTGATCATCACGACCGTCGCGCTGGTGTTGTCTTTTGCCACCTGGTTTACGATGAGCGCGGTCGTGGTGCGCATCCCGCAGATCGGCTTCAAGTTCGACACCATGCAGTTGTTTTGGCTGGCCGCCATGCCGGGGCTGGCCGGCGGCACGTTCCGCATCGCCAACACCTTCCTGATCCCGATCTACGGGACGCGCCATGTCATCACCGCGACAACCTTCCTGAAGCTGATCCCCTGCATCGGCATCGGCCTGGCGGTGATGAACCCCGGCACGCCGTTCTGGGTCTTCATCGTGTTGGCGCTACTGGCGGGCCTGGGCGGCGGCGATTTCTCCTCCTACATGCCGAGCACGCGCTTCTTTTTCCCCAAGCAGCTCCAGGGCACCGCGCTGGGCATTCAAGCTGGCATCGGCAACTTCGGCGTGAGCCTGACGCAGTTCATCACACCCTGGATCATCGGTTTCGCGGTGATCGGCAGCGCGCAGACGATGACCGCCGGGGGGGCGACCCGCCCCATCTGGCTGCAGAACGCGGCCTTTTGGTATGTCCCCTTCCTGGTGATCATCGGCGCGGTCGCCTGGCTCACCCTGCGCAGCGTGCCGGTCAAGGCGTCGTTTCGGGAGCAACTGGACATCTTCAAGGTCAAGCATACCTGGTTCTGCACCATCACCTATATCATGACCTTCGGCACGTTCGCCGGGCTGTCGGCCGCGTTTCCGCTGTTGATCAAGGCGCTGTATGGCTCGTTCCCCGATGCGCCCGATCCGCTGCGTTATGCGTTTCTGGGGCCGCTGATCGGCTCGCTGGCGCGCGTCCTCACCGGCCCGCTTGCCGACAAGGTCGGCGGCGCGATCCTGACGCACATCACCGGCATCGTGTTGATCCTGGGCACCTTGGCGCTGGCCGGGCTGGGGCTGCTGACCCCGACATCGCTGGCGCAGTTCCCCGCATTCGTGGCGATCATGCTGATCCTGTTCCTCTTCACCGGCATCGGCAACGCTGCCACCTTCCGGCAGTATCCGATCATCTTCGCCGATTCGCCGCGCCAGGGCGCCGGGGTGATCGGCTGGACCGCGGCGATTGCCGCGTACGGCCCCTTCATCTTTTCGACGCTGATCGGCGCATCCATCACCGCCACCGGCTCGCCGCAGGCGTTCTTCTATGGGATGGTGATTTTTTACGTCATCGCCACCGCCATCAACTGGTGGTATTACACCCGTCGCGGCTGCGAAAAGCCATCTTGATCTATTTTTGGATCAGGCGCTTACGAGCTGAATTCTCGTACAGAGAGCCGAAAGTCCCCGGCCACGAATTGCACCCTGGCCCGCGTGGCGTAGCCAGGGCGGGCGAATTCCACGAAAGCGGAAGGTCTAATTCGTATAATTCGTGAAATTCGTGGCTGCGACCGTGTCGTTTTGATTCCGGCTCGTCCGGGTTAGGGCGAGGAGATCCTGAGGGGGAGACATGGTTACGCAAGATACCGACACAACGCTGGCCCGCGATCGGATGCGCGTCCTGGTGCTTTCGTCTATCGGCTTCACGCTGATGTTCGCCGTGTGGCTGATGTTTGGCGTCCTGGGCATCCCGATCCGCACTGAATTCGGACTGAGCGACGTCCAGTTGAGCTGGCTGGCCGCGGTCGCGGTGCTGAACGGCTCCCTCTGGCGGCTGGCCTTCGGCATCCTGGCCGATCGTTTCGGCGGGCAGCGGGTTTTCCTGCTGCTGATCCTGGCGGCGATCGTGCCGGCGTACATGGTCAGCCAGGCGGCAACCTTCACCGAGTTGCTGGTGTGGGCGTTTTTCGTCGGGATTGCCGGCAACTCCTTCTCCGTCGGCATCGCTTGGAATTCGGCCTGGTACCCGCGCGCACAGCAGGGGTTTGCCCTGGGCGTCTTCGGCGCGGGGAACGTGGGCGCCTCGGTGACGAAACTGATCGGCCCGGCGCTGATCGCGGTCGTTCCCGCGGCCGGCCTGGCCGGCGGGCTGATCCCGGGCGGCTGGCGGTTCGTGCCCCTACTTTATTGCGTGCTGCTGGCCGTGATGGCGGTCGCCATGTGGCTTTTCGCGCCGAAGCACGACCGCAAGCCCGCGGCCAATCGCCCGCTCGGCGAAATCCTCAGGCCGTTGAAGATCGTCCGCGTCTGGCGCTTCAGCCTCTACTACGTCGTCGTGTTCGGCGCGTATGTCGCCCTGTCGGTGTGGCTGCCGAAATACTACGTGGACGTGTACGGCATGAGCTTGCAGACCGCGGCGCTGCTGACCGCGCTCTTCATCTTCCCGGCCAGCCTGCTCCGGCCGGTCGGCGGCCACCTCTCGGACA
>VGOD01000279.1 GCA_016876015.1 Chloroflexota bacterium | reverse complement strand
TAAGATACCAGACGATCGATCACCGCAGAACGCTGGCCGCGAACGCCACCGGGTTGGATTATTAAGGTGCTCACCCGTCACAGGCGGAAGTTATGAAACAAACTGGCCTTCTTTGTTGTTCTTCGTATCTTCTCTGCTGTTCTTCTTCCTGTTGACGTCGTCTCTCTTGGGTACGGATCTCTTCTATGTGCAAACTAAGTCTCGAACTTGAGCAGCGCCAAGCCAAGGTGCCATTCAAGCTATAGCAGGAGTAGCCGTCTGGCTCCTCAACCAAAAAGTAGTCACCATCCCAATTCATGAAAACGTTCCGCACATTGGCAGCCCCGATGCTTTCCAGTTGGTTTGCTATGCCAACATCGCTTTTCGGGCGCGGACGAATGCTTATCGAGCCCTGTTCGCTGAGCACGAAGGTGATCAATTCGTTCGTCGTGCCCACAACAATGTGTCTGCCAGACTGATTGACACCAACTGCAACCATACGGCCACTAAATCCATCATGGCGACAGATTGTCGCACCAGTAACATCCAAACAATAGACTGTATTTTCGGCTTCGCCAGCCACAATCACATCCCCACCGACGTCGATCGCGGCTATCGTTTTTCCCGAGTCGAATGTCCATAGGATCTTTCCATTCTGATCAAGGCACATCAGGCCGTACCCCTCCACGCCAATGTAGACCTTTTGGCCACTGGCGTCAATCGCCGAAGCCCTGAGTGGGGCTGCTAATGTGATTTCCCAGATGGGCCTCCCCTTGTCGTCGAGTCGAGCCAGAGAATTCTCTTTGCCTACAAGGATGTAGTAATCGCTTCCGTTTAGACAAAGCCCTTGTATCTGCCATTTGAGCAGACACATCCAGAAAAGCTCGCCATCAGAGGAAAAATGAAAAACTACGTCGTTTGTGGCGGCCAGCACCTTGTCATGCCCCGAACCCACAACCGCGTGACGCAGAGAGCCTTGAACTTGACCCCGCCAAAGAAGGCGCGGCTGCTGGTCATAGTACGTGAGGTAGTCCTTGCTCCTAGCAAACAGGTATTGACCGTCCTTGCTTACTCGAAGGATGTTAACGGCGTTCTCTACGTTCCTGATGGCAACCCTGCCTTGGAGCTTGAGTACCTGGGGCATATCTTCCCCCTTTGAAGTTCTGGTAGTGTCCCTCAACTGCCTTGATGGACAAACCGACGGCGGAACCATACTGCAAGTTGTGCTCAATACGCATCCGACCCCCAGAGCAGCAGATACGGGCGCCGACGGGCCAGGTAGCGCTTGAACACGAAGATGGCGAAGATGAAACTGACAAGGCTTGAAACGAACGGAATGATAGTGAACAAGGTCTTCATGCGTATGTCTCCAGTCAGGGAACGATTCCTGGCAGCAGCCGCAGCGCGACCGCGAGCGCGAAGAGGATCGCCATGATAGTCGCGATTGCGATGATGCCCAGGGCGATAGGGATCAACTTCTCGTAAACCGCAGGGTAGCTGCGGCGACGCCGGTCTGGCTTCCTGGGTTCTTCCATAGGCGCCTCAGGTTTGACAAGTTGTGAGAAAGAGAGCATGAAGACGGGTATCCTGCGTCAACTCCGGATGGAAGCTGGTCGCCAGCAGGTTCCTCATGCGCGCGGCGACGATCGTGCCGTCGGGCAGCCGTGCGAGCGTCTCGACCCCCGCACCCACGGCTGCGATCAACGGCGCGCGGATGAAGATCGCGTGAAAGGGGCGGCTCCCCGCATCGCCGCCCAACTCGGCCAGCGCTGGCACATCCAGGTCGGCCTCGAAGCTGGCGACCTGGCGGCCGAAGGCGTTCCGCTTCACGGTGATGTCCATCAGATCCAGGTGCGGCGGTTCGGGGCCGATATCGTGCGCCAGCAGGATCAGGCCGGCGCAGGTGCCCCAGATCGGCCGGCCCGCCTGCGCCAGCGCCCGGATCGCCTCATACAGCCCGTTGGCGCGACCGATCTTACCCATCGTCGTGCTCTCGCCACCGGGAATGATCAAGGCATCCACGCCGATCAGCTCGGCGGGCTTGCGCACCTCGCGTGTTTGGACGCTCAGGCGGCGCAGCATCTCCACGTGTTCCCGGAAGGCGCCTTGCAGGGCGAGCACACCGATCAACATACGCGCTCACCAGCCTCGCACGGCCAACTGCTCCGATTCAGCGATGGTGTGCGCAGCCACGCCCAACATCGCCTCGCCCAGGCCCCGTGACACCTCGGCCAGCATCTTGGGGTCGTTGTAGTGCGTGGTTGCCAGCACGATGGCCTTTGCCCGCCGGGCAGGATCGGCTGACTTGAAGATACCACTACCCACGAAGACGCCGTCCACGCCGAGCTGCATCATCAACGCCGCGTCAGCCGGGGTCGCGATACCGCCCGCCGCAAAGTTCACGACCGGCAGCCGGCCCGTGTCGGCGACCTGTTTGAGGATCTCATAGGGCGCGCCAAGCTCTTTGGCGGTGTGCATCAACTCTTCCGGCCGCAGTCCCTGCACCCGTCGGATTTCTCCCAGCACGGCGCGGGCGTGGCGGACCGCCTCCACCACGTCGCCGGTGCCGGCCTCCCCTTTGGTGCGGATCATGGCCGCGCCTTCCCCGATGCGGCGCAACGCCTCGCCCAGGTTACGGCAGCCACACACGAAGGGTACCTTGAACGGGTGCTTATCCACGTGGTGTTCTTCATCGGCTGGCGTCAGGACTTCCGACTCGTCAATGTAGTCCACGCCCAACGCCTCGAGCACCTGGGCCTCTACGAAATGGCCGATGCGGCACTTGGCCATGACGGGGATGGAGACCGTGCCCATGATCTCCAGGATCTTTTCGGGATCCGCCATGCGGGCCACCCCGCCCTCTCTGCGGATGTCGGCCGGCACGCGCTCCAGCGCCATGACCGCGCACGCGCCCGCGTCCTCCGCCATCCTGGCTTGCTCGGCCGTGGTGACGTCCATGATCACCCCGCCCTTGAGCATCTGCGCCAGGCCAACCTTGACCGTCCAACTGCCAGACTCGATTTCCATAGCTGTCCTTTTTCCTTTCATGCGCAAGACTTCGGAAGTCTTCCTGCTGAGTTCAGCCGCCGTCGGCGCGGATCTCCTCGCTTTGCTCTTCGGCATCTGCGCCAGCGTGCGGCATCTGCGGTTCTGCTGTCTGGGCCAGACCGCGCGCGATGGCCCGGCCCAGCCGGCCGATGCCTTCGGCGATCGTCTCCGGGGGATGCTCAGCGAAGTTCAGCCGCAGGTAGGGCTGCGGCCGTCCGCCGCCGAAGAAGAGCGCGCCCGGCGCAAACGCCACCCCTTCCTCGGTGGCAAACGGGATCAGGGCGTCACTATTCAACCCGCGCGGCAAGCGCAGCCAGATGAAGAGGCCGCCCGCTGGCGTCCGCCAATGGGCATCCTCAGGCAGATGACGCCGTAGCGCCGCGACCATCGCATCGCGCCGGCGCCGATAAAGCTGGCAGGCATGCTGCAGATGCGCCTGGTAGCGGCCGATGGTGATATAGGTTTCCAGGGCGCGTTGGATCAGGCTGGAGCTTGCCAGGTCATCGACACGCTTGTAAGCCAGCAGCCGGTCGTAGACGGGGCCAGCGGCCAGGAGATAGCCCATGCGCAAACCCGGCATCAGCATCTTGGAGAAGGTGCCCATGTAGATCACCCGACCGCCCGGATCCAGGGCCGCCAGGGGCGGCGGCGCCGTCCCGTCGTAGCGCAGGTCGCCGACGAATTCATCCTCGACCAGGGGAACGTTGTAGCGGTCGGCCAGCGCCAGCAGTTGGCGGCGCCGGCCCAGGGGGAGACAGGTTCCCGTCGGGTTCTGGAAAGTCGGCATGGTGTAGATCAGCCGGGGCTGCCGGATGCGCAGCGCCTCCTCCACCAGATCCATACGCATGCCCTCGTCATCCACCGGCACACCGGCCAGGCGCACGTCCAGAGAGCGGAAGAGGTCAATGGCGCCGGCATAAGTAGGGCTTTCGACCAGGACGACGTCGCCTGGGCGCAGCAGCAGGCGTGCGATGAGCGCCAGCCCTTGCTGGGCGCCCGATGTGATCAGCAACTGCTCGGGACGGGCCTGGATACCATGGATGGCGAGGATGTGGGCGATCGTGCTGCGCAGAGGTTGATAGCCGGCGCGGTCGCCGTAACCCAGCGCGGCGCGGCTATCGCGGCTCAATACTTCGTGCAAGGCGCGCTGGAACTGCTTGACCGGAAACAGACTGGAATCGCCCAGCCCGGCCGCGAAGGAAATCAGACCGGCGTGCGCGCTCGTGGCTGCCAACTGATCCAGCTCGTGTTGCGTCGGCAGCCAGCCGTGGCCGAGCAGCTCCTGTTGCCACAGGGGCCAATCCGCAGCCGGCTCCTGGTGGGCCGGAACCGGCGGCTGCGCAGCGGCTACGTACGTGCCGCTGCCCGGCCGGCTGCACACCAACCCCTCCGACTCCAGGCTGGCGTAGGCATCGGTGATCGTCAGCCGGCTCACTGCCAGGCTGGCAGCGAACGCGCGGCTGGCCGGCAAGCGCGTGCCGGGAGCAAGCGCCCCCGATCGGATCTCAGAGCGCAGAAAGTCCTGGATCTGGCGATAAAGCGGTGTCTGGTTGTTGCGGTCGAGTGGAACACGCATCCTGGCCTCGGTTCGTCCATGCCCATTCTCAGATTGGCCTGGCTATGATAAGACATTTCGGCGCCATTGTCCATAGCCAATCGGACCGAAAACAGGCCAGTCCACCATTTGCAACAATAGGCCGATGGATGATATACTAAGCGCACACTAAAATTTCAAACTTCTCCGTCATCAAAGTCGCTAGTTGGTCGGCATACTGGTCCAGATGATCCAAGAGGTTATCAATGGCAGCGGTGAACTGCTCGAAGGTTTCGTGATAGGTCTCCAGCACTTCATTTCGGACAAAGCGCCAGAGCCGCTCAATCAGATTGAGATTAGGGGCGTAGGTGGGCAGGAAATGGAGTTCGACCTTGGTATCCACGATATGTTCACTCACCAAGCGGGCATGGTTGTAACGGGCGTTATCCAGAATGAGAATGATGCGGCCGGCCTCGGGGTGACGGGTGCGAATCTTGTCAATCAGTTTTTGGAGAGTCTCGGCATTCACATTATCAATACCACGCACATCGATGTACTCGCGCTCCGCCGGCGCATAGGCGCCCAGGATGTTGTAGCGCTTTCGGCCGGTATTGCTCTTGAGTTGCCACCGCCGCCCCTTCTTCGTCCAGACGAAGCTGATCCGCACATGATGGGTCGGATGTGCGGCATCCACCAAGTAAAGCCGGTCTTGGGGACCGAGTTGCGCTTTGAGTTCGTAGTACCCATTGACAAAGGCGCGTTGTGGCTCCTCCTTGGGTGGTTTGCCAGGCAGCAGGCGGGCCTTGATGTGGCGATACCCTGTGCGCCGCAGCAGCGCTTGCATCCCGCGCGTGCTGTATGCGCTCCCGAAGCGCTCCTTCACAAACGCTGCCACTTCCGTGGCGCGGCGATAGGGCTTGTTCGCCAGTTCGCGTTCGACCGCGGCCCATTGTTCAGCGTTGAGTGCAGCTTCCTGACCTTTGTAGCCCCAATGACAGAGCGCGGTCAGCCCTTGGCTACGAAAAATCGTGATCCATTGCCGCAGCGTTTTGACACCGACACAGAGAATGCGCGTCAGGTCTTTGAGACTGTACTCTTGGGCGAACAGCATGATGCACTGGATGCGCTCTGCGATGCGCCGGTCGCGTGCCTGTTTGTACTTGGTTTGGAGTTCTTTGATCTCAGCGTCCGACAATTGGAGAGGCTCTGGTTGTTGGCTCATAGCGGCTACCTCCATTTTGAACCAGAGCATACCGTATTTCGCTGACATACGCAAGACCTGGAAATTTTATCGTGCGTTTAGTATATTTTGACTACCCTTGAGGTCTACAGTGGGCGGGGAGGGACTCGAACCCACGACCTCCGGATGTCGTACGCGCTGCCAGGAATCCAGTCGCTCCTGGCAGATGGATGCTACAATCACCGCCCGGAACAGCCAATCAATTGACGAGGATAATCTACATGAAAGCCGCAGTTTATCTCAGGACAGCTACGGAGAACCACAGCGACGGATCGTCCATTAGCGCCCAACGCCACCTGGCCAGCCAATACTGTACCCGCCACGAGATTGGCATTTGGGCCTTCTACGTGGATGAGGGCGTATCGGGACTCTCCAGGTTCGCGCACAGACCAGCTGGGGCGCGCTTGCTGCAGGATGCCAGAGCGGGCAAATTCGATCTGGTGCTGGTCTCCAGTATGGATCGTCTCGGCCGGGAACTGAGCATAATCCACGCGCTGCGTCGCGATCTGAAGACGCTCGGCATCGCGATTCAGAGTCTGACCGAAGGGCGCGACCCTGATCGGCGCGCCGCCAGTGCGCCAGTTGCCCGACAGGTAGCGGACGTCCTTCATACCCCCCACAAAGAAGGTATATCTGGATAGGGTGGGGTCTATTTAGGAATCCTGCAAAAATAACTTAAACAATTACTGTACAGAGCGAGGTTTGATCCTATAGTTCCAGTCACCATGAAACTCATCGCGTTCGACAGCGAGGGCAGCAAAGAGCTCATCAGG
>VGOD01000278.1 GCA_016876015.1 Chloroflexota bacterium | reverse complement strand
GGCCGTGCGAAAGCGGCATCGGGTAGCGTTCGTTGAACCAGTGGCCTTCGGCGGCCTTGTCCACGTCGAACGCCCGCGCGGGGGCGCCACCGCGCGTCGCCTCGCGCGCGGTGCTCCAGATGCCGTTGGCCATGTGTGCGTAAGTGGTGTAGGGGATGCCCGCGCGGCCCAGGTTGCGCAGATGCTGCTTGTACTGCGCCACCTTCGCGTCGCGGCCCTCCAGGTTCAGCACGATGGCATCCTGGTTGTGCACATCACGATTGCCGAAGCCATAGACCCGGATGCCGCGGCTCTCGAATAGCTTGCGCCGGCTGGCGAAGTACTCGTAGCCGGCCTTCGACGCATCGGTCCACAGAACGACCCATTCGACGCCCATCTGCTGGATGAGCGCCAACTCCTCCTCGCTCGGTTCCGGCGAGGCTTGCACTGCCACTTTGATGCCGGGTTCGACGCTAGGCATCATCTCCTACCCCTCCTATCTGAAGGCTAATACACCGAACGCTTCTGGTCGGCGCTCGACTCTGCGAAAACCCGCGGCCTTGAGGCGCTCCACGACTCCGCGCGTCACGCCCGCGCCCGAGCGGCTCTCTGGGTCTCCGATGTAGTGAAACAGCCGGCCGCCCCGCTGCAACACGCGATGCGCGTCCCGATAGAACCTCGCGCTGTACAGGTCGCCTTGCAGCCCAAACCTGGGCGGATCGTGGATGATGGCCGCGAACGTCTCGTCTGCGAAGGTCGCGATCACCTCGCTGCTGTCGCCGATCAACTGCTCGATCTTGGGATCGGAGAACAGCGCCTGCGACCAGGGATTCAGCCGCGCCACCTCCAGCGCGGTGGGATCCAGCTCGATCGTCGCTACCGCATCTGCGTGTCTCGCCGCGGCGATCGCCGTGTAGCCCAACCCGGTCGCAGTGTCCAGGACGCGGCCGGCGATGGGGGTAAGCGTGCGGATTTTCGCCGCAGTGTCCTGGTCCGGCGTAGTCCCTTTGATGCGATGCATCGGCACGCCCGACATCAGCATCGTTGGCGCCCCCGCGGTCGGCATCAGGCTGTAGGACCGGTTGGTCAACTCGGAGAAGAAGATGATCTTGCGGACGTCGCCGCCTTCGACCACAAAGCAGTTGTTCTCGGCCCCCGCGATCTCCTCGATCGCTTCCCAGCTCAGCCGGCCGGCCGAAGGGAACAGGACGCCCATGGCTTCGACGCCGACCGAGATCATCGTCAGCCCCAGGTCGGGCGTCACCGCGACCATTGAGCCGGCTGATCCCCGGCGCTTCAGCAGCACACGAGCCTGAAAGTGCGACAGAATGATCATGTCTGATGGGCCACCTATTCTGTCAGCCCGATCACGGCCAGTCCCGCAACCTGGATGAAGTCGTCGGCATAGACGACCACACGCGTTGTCATATCCAGATAGGCGTTGCCGCGCAGTCTTCCGCTCCAACTGATCGAATCGCCCAGTTTGCGATACGGATAGCCGGCGACGCCGCCCAACTCAGCCAGACCAACTAACATCACCAACGACACCAAGACACGTTGCATCATGCGTCGCCTCCTTCCGTCGCATTCTGCGTCGTCTCATCCCTCCGTAGACGGCTCTGTGCCAGCCCACCCTTCGGTAGACGGCTCTACAGGCAGGTCGGTTCCCTCCTCTGTCTGATCCATCTCGTCCGCGGGGAGGGCAAGACTGCTGGCCGCAAGCAGCTCGCGCGCGGGACTGTGGGCTGCCTGGCTGCGGGCGATCAGCGGCAAGGCGACCACGCTGCCGAGCCACAGCGCGGCCAGCAGCGAGATCAGCAGCAAGCTCAGCAGCCCCGCGAGGCCTTGCGACAGCGGTGTGGCGGCCGGAATGAGCGCACGCAGCCCCGCCAGTGTGACGCCCCCGGCTGACAGGTTCCATGCGCCGTGCAGCCCCACCGCGCAAAGCGCCAGGCCCAGCCCGCGTGGCCAGCGCCTCTCGACGATGATCGCCTGCCAGCCCAGCCCGGCCAGCCCCGACGCCAGGCAATGGATCACGGCCGTGCCGCCGCGCGCCAGCATGAGCACGGCCCAGGCATCCGTAGTCGTCAACGCCAGACCGGCTGCGCCGCTCAAGATGCCCTCGAACATGGTGAAGCCCGCGCCGGCCGCGACCCCCAACAACAGCCCGTCGAGCCGCGTCAGGCGGCGGCCGGTCAAGGCGACCAACGGCACAGCCAACGTCTTGCTGAGTTCCTCGACCAGCGGCACAATGATCGCGATGAAGCCGAGCACGGTCACGACGACGGCCGGCGACGTGAGCAGCGGCGCAACTTCAGACAGATCGGCGCTTGTCGCGGCGCTCCGTTGCCAACGCAGTGCGAAGGAGCGCAGTTGTTCGAGCAGATCTGGGCGCGTCGCATTGATCCACAACGAAAGCACGAGCAGGGCGCCGGCGATGAGGATGACCTCCAGCGCCAATGCGATCGTCACGCCGCCCAATCCGCCCCAGGCCAGGCTGCCGACCGCGGGCCGCGCCGAGACGTTTCCTGCTCGGCTGTGCGCCGCGTTCAGCGCCGCCGCCAGGAAGAGCAGCGGCGGCAGCGCGCCGGCCGCGATGTGCAGATAGGGCGTGATGCCGCTCAGCCGCGCCGAGAACGCGACCTGGCCGGCGATGAGCACACCGATGGTTGCGGCCAGCCACCAACCCCACCCGCCCAACGAGAAAGCGGCTCCCTCCCCGCCGGCCAGCCCGCGCCAACCGATCACGACCCACGCCAGGCCGTAGCCCAGCCCCAACAGCGCCAACGTCAGGGCAGTGATGTCGGTCCGCAGCGCGGCGAGCGCGCCGCCCCCGCGGTCAAGCAGCCGAAACGCCTGGATCACGACGCCGAGCGCCAGCCCAGCAGCGATCGCCAACGAACCCGCGATGATCGCCGAAGTCAAGATGAAGCGACGCAAGGTCTACCCCTTTCGACCGAGCAGCGCCCGGAGGATCGTAATGGCCGCGGCCTTGTCCAGCGGCTCGTTGAAGTTCCCGCACTTGGGGCTTTGGATGCAGCTTGGACAGCCGTCGGCGCAGGGACAGTTCTGAATCACATCCAGGGTCGCCTGCCACAGCTCCGGCAGCAACTCGAACCCCTTCTCCGCGATCCCAACCCCGCCGGGAAAGCCATCGTAGATGAAGATCTGCGCCGCGTCGGTGTCGGGGTGGCTGGGCGTGCTCAACCCGCCGATGTCCCAGCGATCGCACATGGCAAACAGCGGTAGAATGCCGATGCCTGCGTGCTCGATGGCATGGATGCCGCCCAGGAAATTCACCCCGCGCCTGGCGGTCTCAGCGGCCGATCCAGGCGGCAAATCCCACCACAGCGCGACCGTCTCATACTCGACCAACGGCATCTCCAGCGCGGCATCGCCCAACACCGTCTCATCGAAGACGCCCGTCTGCGGACTGAATTGCTGCAGCTTGCGGAAGCCGATCACCTGGCTGCGCACTCGCACTCTGCCCAGATAGGCGGTCGTGGTCGGCAGGCGCCGGTGGCGCAACGACCGCACGATGCGCACATCGTTGAGTTCACGCGGCTGAGTATAGTAGCCAACGTTGACCGGCGTCACGATCGCATGGCGCAGGTCGTGGTTGTACTCGGTCACCAGGTACGACTCGCCCTGGTGCAGGTAGATCGCGCCGGGATGGACGCGAAACGGCGCAGAGCTGGCGCTGAGCTCTTCCAGGGTGCGATAGTCGTCCGCGGCGTTGAGGATGGCGAAGCGGTCGCCGGCCACATCGCGCAGCCCCACCTCTTGGGCCGGATAGTCGCGGCCGGTGTAGACCCAACGCTGGCCTCCCATCTCCGGCCCAGGCGACACGTAACGCACCAGCCCCTGGTTTTCCAGTGCGATCATCGCGTCCACGAAGCCCGGCCCGAAGAGCGCCTCATCGTCTCTGGCCGCGTTGGGCAAGATGGCATCTTGCCCAACGGTGAGCGGGACTTCGTGCGCCGCGCATGGCAGATGGCGCTGCAAGAGATAGACGTTGTCCGGGTCGAGCAGGGCGTTCTCGTGCGACCGGCCGAACAGGTCCGCGGGGTGGCGCATGTAGTACTGATCGAGTGGATTATCCAGGCCGATCAGCACCGTCAGCGCGGGGTCTTCGCCCCGGCCGGCGCGGCCAGCCTGCTGCCAGAGGCTCGCCACCGTGCCGGGGTAGCCGACCAGCACAGCCGCGTCCAGGCCGCCCACGTCAATGCCCAGCTCGAGGGCAGTCGTGGCGATCACCCCCACCAACTTGCCGCTGAACAGCTCGCGTTCGATGCGCCGGCGCTCGGCCGGCAGGTAGCCCGCGCGATAGGCCGCGACCCGTTCGACCAGCTCTGGCGCGACCCGGCGCAATTGCTCGCGGCCATAACGCAGCAGCAGCTCGGCGACGACGCGCGCGCGGGCAAACACAATCGTGCGCACCCGGCCGGCCGCCAGCGCGGTGAAGAGGTCCGTGGCTTCCCGGTTGGCGCTCCGCCGGGCCGTGTGCGCCCGATCCAGGAAGGGCGGATTCCAGAGGGCGAAGGTGCGCGGGCCGTGCGGCGAGCCATCATCGCGCACCACCGTCGCCTGCAGTCCGGTCAACAGCTCGAAATGCTCCGCAGGATTGGCGATAGTGGCCGAGGCAGCGATGAAGACGACCCCTGCCGCCTGCCTTCCGTCCCCCCTGGCTTCGCCAGGACACGCTGGCCCCTGATACATCTCACACACGCGTCTCAGCCGGCGCAGCACACACGCCACCTGCGAGCCGAACACCCCGCGATAGGTGTGCGCTTCGTCAATCACCACGTACCTGAGATGGCGGAAGAACTCAGCCCACAGCCGATGGTTGGGCAAGATGCCAGCGTGAAGCATGTCGGGGTTGGTCAACAGGACGCGCACATGCCTGCGGATGCGGCTGCGGCTGCTCTGCAGCGTATCGCCATCGTAGGTCGCGGCCTCGGGGTTGATGATGCCACGGCCCGCCCCCGCGACCAACGCCTGCCACTTGCCCAACTGATCCTGCGCCAACGCCTTCGTGGGGTAGAGATAGAGCGCCCGCGCCAGCGGATCACGCGCCAACGCCTCCAGCACCGGCGTGTTGAAGCAGAGGGTCTTGCCGCTGGCTGTAGAGGTGGCGATGACCACGTTCTGCCCGTCGAGCGCCGCGTTGATCGCCGCGGTCTGGTGTGTGTAGAGGCGTTCTGCGCCGGCCGCCCGTAGCGCGGCGCTTACGGCCGGGCTGAGCCGAACCTTCAACGATCCATAGCGCGACGGACGGGCCGGGACGGTCTGCACGTGAACCAATTGCCCGGCATAGTCGCGCCCGCGGCGCAGGTCGTTCAGGAATGCGACGGGATCGAAGGGCATGGCAGCGAGAACAGGATCACCCCACGATTTCTAGTCTCGCCACGGTGAACGCATCCACCGCGGCCGGGTCAACGCTCACGCCCAGGCCCGGTCCGCTCGGTACAGTGATGGTGCTGTCAGCATTCAATGTGAACCGCTCGACAGTGATATCCTGAGCGTAATAGCGATCGGTGGCCGAGATGTCGCCGGGCAGCGTGAAGCCGGGCAGGCTGGCGAGCGCCAGGTTGCCCGCGCGGCCGATCCCGGTCTCCAGCATCCCCCCGCACCACACCGGCACACCGGCTGACCGGCAGAGATCGTGGATTGCGACCGCTTGCGTCAGGCCGCCCACGCGGCCGGCCTTGATGTTGATCACCCGGCACGCAGCCATTTCGAGCGCCTGGCGCGCATGGCGCGGGGAGAGGATGCTCTCGTCCAGGCAGATCGGCGTGCGGAACCGCAGCTGCAACCGGCTGTGGTCCCACAGATCATCCTCGGCCAGCGGCTGCTCGATCCACAGCAGGTTCAGATCGTCCAGGGGCTGCAATGCCTGGGCCGAATCGAGGGTGTAGGCCGAATTGGCGTCTACCTGGAGGCGAATGTCAGGAAAAGCGCGGCGGACCGCCTGGGCGTCGAGGACATCGCGGCCCGGCTTGATCTTGATCTTGATGCGGCGATAGCCCTGGGCCAGGTAGCCCTCGACGGTCTGCGCCAGCGCCGCGGGCGAAGCCTGGAGCCCCACCGAAACACCGACGTCCACCCGGTCGCGTGCGCCGCCGAGCAGGTCAGCCAACGAGCGGCCCTCCCGTTTGCCTTGCAAATCCCACAACGCCAGCTCCAGGCCGGCCTTGGCCATCGGGTGTCCTCGCACGCCAGCCACCTGGCGTTGAAAGGCGGCCGGTCCGGCCACATCCTGGCCCAAGACAGCCGGCGCCAAGAAGTCGCGCAACACGTGCCAGGCCGTGCCTGACGTTTCGTAGGCATAGCCTGGGTCACGATCGGCCACGCACTCGCCATAGCCGATCAGACCATCGGCGGCGATGGCGATCAAGATGCACTCACGCGCATCAATGCGGCCAAACGAAGTCTCGAAAGGGCTGCGCAGCGGCATGCGCAGATGGTGAAGGGTGATGCGGTCAATGAACATGGTCTCTCCTGATAGGTGGCATCTTCTTGGCCGATTCTACCACACAATCGCGGGGGATGTAAGTTCTGTCCTGAAAATGGCGCGTGGTGAGGACTTTGACAACGGTTGTCAGCCGTGGTATCGTACCCGTTCATTACCCGACATGGGTGGGTGACCTCACATTAGCGCGAA
>VGOD01000277.1 GCA_016876015.1 Chloroflexota bacterium | reverse complement strand
CCCTATGCCTTTTTCCACGAGTTCGTGAAACAACTGGTGAACAGCTATCTGGTCAAGTCAGGGGCCGTGGAACGGGTAGGTTACGTGGATCGCCTGGCCAGCCTGAGCCAGGGCCAGGATTTCTCCCTGACCCTGGCCCGCCTGCAACTCCTGGGGCTGGAATCCCTCGATCGGGCGGCTACGGCCTTGCGTCTGTTAGAAAAGCGCGAGTATTCTTACGAGCTGTTCGACACCATCCTCGATCTGCCGCAAGCTCTGGCCCAGGAAACAGACCACAAGTGCATCGTCATCATTGACGAGTTCCAGGAATTGAAGAGCCTGGAACGTTTCAAGGTTATCCAGGAGCACATCGGCGACCTCTTCGCTTCCTTGCGCGGCCATTGGCAGCGGCACGACCGGGTGAACTACCTGGTCTGCGGCTCCAAGATCACCTTGCTCCGCGATCTGCTGCTGGATACAGCCGCGCCCTTCTTCCAGCACTTCCGCATCTTCGATCTGCAAACCTTCTCGCGCCAGGAGGCGATAGAACTGCTGCTCACCTTCGTTCCGCAAGAGGGGAAGACCATCCCTGCCTCCTTATGTCAGGAAATCGTGGATCTGGTGGGCGCCAACCCTTTCTATTTGCAGGTGGTAGGAGAGGAACTCTGCGCTGAGGAACCGACAACAGAGATTACCCCCGTGACCCTTAAGATCGTCTTGCAGAAGACGCTCTTCGACAACACGGGCCGCCTGAACCTCTATTTCCAGCGTTTCTTCGCGGATGTCGTGGGCAAGTCCAGTTCCCTGGAGTCCATCCTGCTGGCCTTGACCGAAGACAGGCGGATCAGCGAGATCGCGCGGGCCATTCACGAGGACCCAGGCACCACCAGCAATTGGCTGAGCCGTCTCCTCAAGGAAGATGTCGTGGTCAGACGAGAGGACGGCAGCTACGGTGTCCCCGACCCTTGTTTCCGGTTGTGGCTCAGGTCGCGCTCCGATATGCAGGCTGTGTTGCCCCCGCTGGTCCTGGGCAGTGAGACGGAGAAACTGATCGCCAGGCGCCTGGTGGCGCAAGGGATCAGGCTGGTCTATCACGCCCAGGCCAGCCGTGGCCCCTTCGACCTGCTGGCCCTGCTGAATGGCCAGACCATCGGCTTGCAGTGCAAGAAGGCCGATCTGCCCTACTATCTTCCCCAGGAGGAGTACGATGCCATGCAGGTCCTGGCCCACAAGCTGGGTTGGCGGCCGATCCTGGCCCTCGACGTGCAAGGCTCGATACGTTTCTACAGGTTGGATGACCTGACGTCCACGGAACGACATTACCGGGCAGACAAGCAGACCCCCTCTGTCAAGAGCCTGTACGTGTTGTGTTCAGCGTAGTATCCCCCAGGCCGTTTCCGGGCAACAACCGGATCAGCGCGGCCTCGGACGGGACGCCGAGGCGCAAGGGGATGCTCCCCGTGACACGCGATCCACTTCCCCTGGCCCCAATTGACAACCCGGCCCCTCTTGCGTCATAATGTGGTCAGGCCAACGGGACGATCCCCCCGATCGCCTCAAGTCATTTCGGAAGGAAGACGGACATCTATCATCATGCGTATTCTGTATCTCGATCTCGACACGTTGCGGCCCGATCACCTGGGCTGCTATGGGTATCACCGCAACACCTCGCCCAACATTGACCGCATCGCGGCCCAGGGCGTGCGTTTCGACAACTACTACTGCTCCGACGCGCCATGCCTGCCCTCGCGCTCCGCGCTGATGACCGGCCGCTTCGGCATCCATACGGGCGTGGTGAATCATGGCGGCGCCTGCGCTGACCCACGCATTGACGGCGCCGGTCGCGGCTTCCGCAACAGCCTGTCGTCCACCAGCCTGCCAGCCACCCTCAAGCAGGCCGGGCTGCACACGGTCTTCATCGGCGGCTTCGGCGAGCGCCATTCGGCGTGGTGCTTCTACGCCGGCTTTCGGGAGATCTATGACACCGGCAAGGGCGGCATGGAATCGGCCGAGGAGGTCACGCCGACCGTGCTGGATTGGATCGAGCGCAATGCGGCCAAAGACGACTGGTATCTGCACGTCAACTACTGGGACCCGCATACCCCCTACCGCGCGCCGGACGCGTTCGGCAATCCCTTCGCAAACGACCCACTGCCCGCGTGGATCACGGCCGAAGTGTTGGAAGAGCACAAACGCCATGCGGGACCGCACAGCGCGCTCGACCTCTACATGTACCACGGCGACTTCGACCCGCGCTGGCCGCGCTATCCGGGCGAACTGCACGAGATGGCCGATCTGCGGCGCTATATGGACGGCTATGACTGCGGCATCCGCTACATGGATGACCACATCGGCCAACTCTTCGCCGCGCTGGAAAAGGCCGGCGTCATGGACGACCTGGCGATCATCATCAGCTCGGACCACGGCGAGAACTTGGGCGAACTGGGTCTCTACGGCGAGCACGGCACCGCCGACCACATCACCTGCCGCATCCCGATGATCATCCGGTGGCCCTTCGACGGGCTCAGGACAGGGCCTGGCGGCGTGCATGGCGGCGTGGACAAGGGTCTGCACTACAACCTTGATCTGGCCCCCACTCTGGCCGAGCTGTTCGGCCGGCCGGCCAAGCCGCATTGGGATGGCGAGAGCTTTGCCCCCGCAATCATCCGCGGGGTGGAGTGCGGCCGCGAGCACCTGGTGATCAGCCAGTGCTGTCACGTCTGTCAGCGCGGCGTGCGTTGGGGCGACTGGCTCTACATGCGCACCTGGCACGACGGCTATCATCTGTTCCCCGAGGAGATGCTCTACAACGTGGCCGACGATCCGCACGAGCAGCACAACCTGGCGCCGGCGCGGCCCGACCTCTGCGCGGAGGGGCTGAGGCGGCTGACCGCATGGCACGATCGCATGATGGCGACCATGCCGGCGGGCTACACGGAGGATCCTATGCGCATCGTGCTGGCCGAAGGGGGCCCGTTCCACGCACGGGGCTTCTTGAAGAACTACGTTTCGCGCCTGGCAGAGACTGGTCGAGGGTATGCGGTGGAGGAATTGCGGCGCAGGCATCCCCGGGAGTTTGCGGGGTAGTCAAGAGGTATATCATGCGTGTTCCCAACCTCCTCATCTTCATGACCGACCATCAGCGGGCCGATACGGTCCTGCCAGAGCATCCCGCGATCACACCGAACCTCGATCGCTTCGTGCGCGATGGCGTGACGTTCACCGACGCATTCTGCCCGTCGCCGCACTGCTGCCCGTCGCGGGCGACCTTTTTTACGGGCCTCTACCCGTCAGGGCATGGGGTGTGGAACAACGTCTGCAACCGCCAGGCGTTGAGCCTGGGCGTGCGCGAGGGCGTGCGGCTATGGAGCGAAGACCTGGCGCAAGCCGGCTATGCGCTGCACTTTTCGGGCAAGTGGCACGTCAGCGTTACCGAAGGGCCGGCCGACCGCGGCTGGACCGAGCACTTCGTCAGCGCCGACAAGAGCGCACACCACGGCTGGCGCTGGGATCAATACCGCAAGCTGGCTGAATCGCCGGAGAAGACCGCGCGCGGGGAAGCGGAGATCCTGCGGCCGGGCTACGGCGACTATCGGCTCTACGCGGCCGGCGAGGCAGGCGCGCTGCAGCACGACGAGACCACGCTCGCCAGGGCGCTCGATCTGCTCCCCAGGCTGGCCGCCGGCGATCAGCCATGGTGTCTGTACGTCGGGCTGATCGGCCCGCACGATCCCTACATCGTGCCGCAGAAGTACCTCGATCTCTATGACCTCAGCGACGTGCCTCTGCCGCCGAGCCATGCCGACGATCTGGCCGACAAGCCCGCGGTCTATCGGCGGATGCGCCAGATGCGTTTCGGCCAGCTTTCGGAGCGGGAGGCGCGCGAAGGGATTCGCCACTTCTGGACCTACTGCACCTACCTGGATGACCTGTTCGGCCAACTGCTGGCCGCGCTCGATCGCGCCGGCCAACGGGAGAACACCCTGGTGCTCTACACCTCGGACCACGGCGATTACTGCGGCGAGCATGGGCTGTTCGCCAAGGGTATCCCGTGCTTCCAGGGCGCCTATCGCGTGCCGGCGGTCGTGCGGTGGCCCGCGGGCATCGCGGCTCCTGGCCGCCGGGTGGATGCCTTCGTCTCGCTGGCCGACTTCGGCCCAACCTTTCTGGACGCGGCCGGCATCACGACGGACCGCCGCTTCACCGGCGCCAGCCTGCTGCCGTTCTTGCGCGGTGAGTCGCCGGCCGGCTGGCGGGATGAGATCCACACGCAGTGCAATGGCGTGGAGCTGTACTATACCCAACGCTCGGTGATGACGCGCGAGTTCAAGTACGTCTTCAACGGCTTCGACCACGACGAGCTGTACGATCTGGCCGCGGATCCTCACGAGATGCGCAACCTGGCCGACGATGGCGCCTATGAAGATGTCAAGCGCGCCATGTGCCGCCGCATGTGGCGCTTCGCGCACCGCGAGGACGACACGGCCATCAATCCCTACATCACGGTCGGCCTGGCGCCCTACGGCCCGGCTGAAGCGTTTCGCTAAAGAGGCGGCTATGAACGGCGCGCAATGGCTGGTTCGCCTGCTCCATCGGCAGGGGGTCGAGCATATCTGGGTGCTCCACGGCAACGGCTTGTTCACCTTCCTGGATGCCTGCGTGGACGCCGACTTGCAGGTGGTGGATGTGCGGAATGAACAGGCGGCCGCATACATGGCCGATGCCTGGGCCGCGATGACAGGGCGGCCTGGGGTCGTGGCGGTCAGCGCGGGGCCAGGCCACACCAACGCGCTCACCGGTCTGGCCAACGCCTGGTGGGACGGCCGGCCGATGGTGCTGATCAGCGGCGCCAGTCCACAGGGGACCGAAGGCGCCGACACCTTCCAGGAGCTGGACCAGGTGAGCATGGCCAGGCCGGCCTGCAAGTATGCGGCAAAGGTCCACCACATCGAGGCGCTGCCGCAGCAAGTCCACACGGCTTTCGCGACCGCGGTAGGCGGCCGGCCCGGCCCAGTGCACCTGACCATTCCCAACGACGTCTTCGCAGCCGAACTGGACGAGGCGCAACTCAGGCCAGAGCCGATTGGCCTGTTGCAGGCGCGGCCAGCCGCGGCCGGCGACGACCGGCTGGTGCAGCAGGCGGCCGTCCTGCTGGCGTCGGCGCGCAAGCCGTTCATGTTGGTCGGCAGTGGCGCATTCTACGCGCGCGCCTGGGAGACGCTCCGAGAGTTCGCCAGCCTTACCGACATCCCCATCCTGTCGCACATCTGGGATCGCGGGTGCATCGAGCAGGCCATTCCCCAGTATGTGGGCATCACGCGCGGCGGCCAGGTCACCAACAGCGCGCTGCCCAAGCTCGCCGAAGCGGATGTGGTTCTGGTGGTCGGCGCACGGGTAGATTACCGGGTGGCCGGCGGCCGGCCGCCGGTCTTTCCCAGGGAGGCGCAGATCATCCGCGTGGACATCGAGCCGGCCGAGATCAACCGGGCCATCACGCCCGCTGTGGGCATCGTGGGCGACCCGCAGACCGTGTTGCGACAGCTTGCCGGGGAGCTCCAGCGGACAGGTTGCGACTCACACGCATCCTGGCTGGCCGAAGTGCGGGCCGCGCGCCAGGTTCTGCTCGCCAAGTGGGACGCGTTGGGCCACGAAGATGTCTGGCCCCTGCCCTCGATCCGCGTCTGCCGCGAAATCCAGAAGTTCCTGCCGCGCGACATCACCCTGCTCATAGACGGCGGCAACATCGGCCAATGGGCGCACATGTGTCTTTTCGACCGCCACCCTTCGCACTGGCTGACGTGCGGCGCGAGCGGCGTCGTGGGTTGGGGGTTTTCGGGTGCGATCGCGGCCAGGCTGGCGCGGCCAACCCATCCGTTGTTGCTGTTGAGCGGCGACGGCGCCGCGGGCTTCAACCTGAGCGAAATCTCTACCGCGTTGCGTTTCGGCGCTCCCTTTGTCGTGGTGGTGGCGCACGATGGCGCCTGGGGCATCGTGGCCGAAGGCCAGCCAGAGGGCCGGCGCATCGCCAGTCAATTCGGCGAAATCCGCTTTGACCGCGTGGCGCAAGCCCTGGGTGCGCGTGGAGTCTATATCGAGCACGCGTCGCAGCTCGGCCCCGCGATCGAGGAGGGCCTGGCCGCGAATACGGTGACGGTGATCCATACGCCGATCCAGTGGGCCAGCCTTCACACCTGGGAGGAACGCTTCGGCCCTGGGCAGACGCGCTAGCACGTCTTTATGAGCAACGTCTCCTGGGGCACGGATCGCTATAGTATTACCCGCTGACATTTGCGTTGATCGCGAGAATGTTGGCGATGTCATAATGACTCTTACGTTTGGTTGCGGCTGAAGGCCGCGCGTATCTTCTCAATAATCCGGGGTAGGGGCACGGCCTTGCGCCTGCCCACCGGGGCGACCGCGAGGGTGCGCCCCTACAAATTGAGAAGATACGGCCGCGCTATGGTAGACTGGAGGTATCCTCTCAATAATCCGGGGAAACGGCGGTCACAGACCGCCTACGAGCCTGCTTTCAGGGGGTCTGCGACCCCCGTCGGCCCCCACTTATTGAAAAGATACGACTGTAGGTACAATCCTGGATCTTTTGCGTTCATCTGGAGCGTTCGCAGTGACGTCTGATCAGCCCATCAGGGGCCGTCTTGGTCCGCGTATGCCGCGGGCGTATCATGTGATGGTCAAGCCCAGGGGCGCGAT
>VGOD01000276.1 GCA_016876015.1 Chloroflexota bacterium | reverse complement strand
GCAACGCGACAAAACCTGAATTCTCCGCGTCGTCCGCGTCGTCTGCGTTGTCCGCGTCCAGATTTCAGGACATGGTGGGCCACGGCCGGCCGGATTCATCCAGCACGCGCAGGTGGAAGCCCCACTCCCCCTCGGCCTGGCCGATCTTGCACAAGACGCTGTTCCAGCCGGCGCGCAGATGCACGAAGACCAGATCCTGGCTGGGCGCGGCGATGCGATAGGCGTCTTTGCTGACGATCAATTCGCCGTTCAGCCAGGCTTTCAGGCCATCGTCGCTGCCGAAATCGAACCAGGCCATCTTTTCATCCGGCGAATAGATGTCGGCGGTCGCGTACGCGACGCACCACGGCTCGGCGCTGAGCGCTTCCTTCAGGTTGATGTAGCCGGACGCGTTGGGATTGTGGTAGGATTGCCAGCGAAGGGTGCGGCCATCTTTGCCGGTGAAGGTGGCGGGCGGGTGGCTCGGTCGGCTGCTTGCGTCCCGCGTAGCGGGAAGACCGGCCACAGCTAAGGTCGCGGGCGAGTGGCTCGGTCGGAGACCGGCCACAGCAAAAGTCTCAGCCTTAGCCTCAACCTCAGCCTCAGCCTTCTCCTCCGGAGGAAGGATCGCGTGGAAGCCGGCGTTATTCGCGTTGTCGAACGGCCCCAGCAGCCGCCAATCACGCACCTGGCCCGGCCTGGCCTGTACGCCCGGCTCATGCCATGGCTTGCCGATCAGTTCTAGTTTTCTGCGCCGGTAATACACGTAATGATCGAACGACACGTCCGGCGGGACCAGGTGGTCGGTGTGCGGGATGACATCACCAGCCTCGACCAGCGGCCGCAGCCTCGCCAGTTCTGCGTCAATCGCGGCCGGCCCTTCGATCAGCGCCCGCTTATCGAACGCGCCGCGCTGGATGCCCCGCGTGCCAAGCTGCCCGGCCAGGCGCGCCGGGTCGGTATGCGCCGCCTCGACCGGGAACATCACGTTGATGCCGCCATCGAGCCAGAGCGGCGCAAGTTGGTGGATGTTGCCGTCGCAGTCGAGCTGGTTGAACTCCGTGCCGAACTCCTGGCGCAGGAAGTCGGTGATCCGCTTGTAGCGCGGGACCATCAGCCGGGCGAAGAGTTTGGTCGAGAGGAGCGACCCCGACCGGAAGCACATGTCCTCCCACCAGTCGGCGCGATCAATCCGCAGCCCATGGCCCGCCAACCGCTCCAGCACGCTGAGGGTCAGTCGGGTCAGGTGCTCCATCATCTCCTCGACCAACGGCAGGTCGTCGTAGAGCATCAGCGAGAGGTTTTCGACCCCCATCCAGTTGCGGATCCAGCCGTAGAGCGAGCCGACGAAGATGGTCACGGGGTAGTCGGCCGCGTTGAGGCGTCGCGTGAGCGCATCCAGGTGCGGCGGGACGCGGTCGGGATGGCTCGGATCGAGCCGCGCGTCCCGCAGCCGCTCCCAGTCGGCGCGGGTCTGAATGGCGTAGCGGATGTAGCGCGGGATGGATGCGCCGTATTCCGGCTTGAGCTGCTCGGAGAGCGCGCCGTCGGCGTCTTGGATCACCCAATTCTCCCCGCGCTCCTCGATCACCTGTGGCTCGAAGGCCGGCAGCAGGCGGGTGTTGACGCTCAGGCCGGGGCCGTACTCGGCGTCATCCGTACCGAAGTAGTGTTCCAGGTAGCCGGTCGGGCTCCCCATGCCGACCAGAGCAGGGATCGGCAGCCCTTCGGTAGCCCAGCGGTCAATCGTCTGCACCCAGGCGCGGAACTCGTAGTCGGGCACGCGATCCACCGGCTGGCGGCGCAGCGTGCGCAGCAGGCGCTCGCGATGGTTCAAGGATTGTTCTGACATGTGTGATCGCTCCAGAGGTGGATCCCCATCCCCATTCACCATTTTACCGATCTACCATTCTACCAACTCATCTCCCCCCAAACCCCGTCATCGCGATCCCCTGCACGAAATAGCGTTGCGCGACCAGGAAGAGGGCGATGATCGGCGCGACCATCACGGTGCCGGCCGCAAAAACCAGCTCCCAGTTGGCCGCGTTCGAGTCGTTGATCGAGCGGATGCCAAGGGCTAACGTCCATTTATCCATGCTGTTGACGTAGATCAAGGGTTCGAGGAAGCTGTTATAGTGTTGCAACAACGCAAAGACGGCCACGGTCGCGATGACCGGTTTGCACAGCGGCAACAGGATTTCGGTCAGGATGCGGATGCGGCCGGCGCCGTCAATCAGCGCCGCTTCTTCCAGCTCCATCGGGATGCCGCGGAAGAACTGCTGGATCAGGAAGACGTACAGGGCTGTGTTGGCGCACCAGTAGGGCACGATCAGGGGCAGCCAGGTGTCAATCCAGCCCAACTGCTTGAAGATCAGGAAGCGCGGGATCAGCGTCACGACTTCGGGCAGCATCATGGTCGCGATCAGCAAGGAGAAAAACATGTTCCGTCCCGGCCACCGGATGCGCGAAAAGGCGTAGGCGACCATCACCGATGAGATGATCGTGCCGAGCACCGACAGCGCCACCACGATGGCGGTGTTCTCGGCGAATTTGGCGAGCGGGATGACCTGGAAGACCCGGACGTAGTTGCTCCACTGCGGGTCTTTTGGAATCCAGGTGATCGGGTGCTGGAAGATCTCGGTGGAAGCCTTCAGCGAGGCCGAGACCATCCAGAGCGTCGGCACGAGGAAGGAGATCAGAATGAACGTCATCAGGAGTTGCAGAAAGATCAGCCCGGCGCGATCCAACATCCGCTGGCGTGACCCGCTTTGCCTGGGGAGAGCTGCTACGGTCGCCATGTCTGCCTCCTATGCCTCGTAATAGACCCACTTGTTGGACATATAGAACTGTGCGATCGTGAAGCCGACGATGATGACGAACAATTCCCAAGAGAGCGCGGCCGCATAGCCCATGTTGAAGAATTGGAACCCCTGCTGCCAGATGTTGAGCACAACAAAGAGGGTCGCATTCTCTGGCCCGCCGTCGGTCATGATCTTGGCCGGAATGAATGTCTGGAACGAATTGATGATCGCAATGACCATATTGTAGAAGATCAGTGGCGTCATCATTGGGATCGTGATGTGCAGCATCCGCTTGAAGGAGCCCGCGCCGTCAATGGCGGCCGCCTCGTACATGGACTGCGGGATGTTACCCAGCCCCGCGATGAAGATGACCATCTGCCGGCCGATCATCCAGAACGACATGAAGATAAAGGCCGGCTTCGCCAGGTTTACGTCGAAGAGCCACTTCTGCGCCGGGATGCCCACCCAGCCCAACACTTCGTTGAGAATGCCGTATTCATAGTGGAAGACGCGCTGCCAGACGACCGCACTGGCGACGAGCGGCACGATAATCGGCAGATAGAAGCCAGCGCGATAGACATCGCGAAAGCGTAACTTCTGCGTCAGCGCCAGCGCCAGCGTGAAGGAGATGACCAGTTGGATCGGCACAGCGATGATGGTATAGAACGCGCTGTTGTAGAGGCCGAGGTTCGCGCGCGCATCACCGACCATCTTGATGAAGTTTTGCAGGCCGACGAATCGCATCGGTGAGAGCAAGTCCCACTTGTTGAACGACAGCCAGATCGAATAGAGCATCGGGAAGGCCGTGAAGACCACGAACCCGATGATGAACGGCGCAGCGAAGAAGTACCCGGCGGCCCATTCGCGCAGTTTGAGCCGGCTGGGCAACCTGGACTTGAGTGCAATCGTGCTGGCGGTCACCGCGCACCTCCTGAGGGTCGTGAGACGTGAAGCGTGGGGCGTGAAACGTGAAGCGTGATTCGCGGTCAGCGCGTCTCACGTCTCACGTTTCACGTTTGACGTTTGGCGTTTAGCCCTTATTCGCTTCGTCGAGCATCTTCTGCAGTTCGGCATCCACCTTTGGCAGCACCTCGGACGCCTTCGCCTTGCCGGCGATCAGCGGATCCCAGCCGATCGGCTTGACCACCTCGCTCCACATCTTGGAGCGCGGCGCGGCGCTGACCACGTCAATCTGGCCCTTCTTGAAGGCTTCGAGGAATGCCTTGCCGTTGCCGACCCCGTAAAGCTCCTTGATCTTGGGGATCCAGAAGCTCTCGACCAGTTTCGGGTCGTTGGGGATGCGACCGGTGGTCTCGGAATAGATCTTGTCGCCCTCTTCGCCGCCCATGAAGGACGCGAAGGCCCAGGCTGCATCCTGCGTCTCAGGCTTCGTCTTCGGCACCGCCACGCCCTCGGACCAGCCGCGATGCGGCCGATTGCCATCTTTGCCCTTGGGCATCAGCACCACATCGAACTCAACCTCTTTCTTCTGCTCACGCAGAGTTGGGCTGTTGAGCTGGGTGAAGAACCAGGCGCCCTCGTACTTCATAGCGCAGTTGCCGGTCTGGATCGTGTTAGCGCCGCCCGATTGATCGGCCGGGGTCGGCGCGATCTTCAGCGTGTTGTACACGTCGTTCGCCACGATCTGGACGATCTCAACGATCTCAGGTGCGCTGAATTGCGCCTTCTTGGGGTCTACGATGTTGTCGAACTCGCGCTTGCCGGTGCTGACGATCCAGCCGATGTCGCGGAACCAGCTGCCGTTGGCCTGGTAGCCGAACAGCTTGTTCGCGCCGTCAGTCTTGGTCAGCTTCTTGGCCGTGTCGAGGAACTGCTCCCAGGTCCAGTCATCGGTCGGGAAGGGGATGCCGGCCTCCTTGAAGGGCTTCTTGGCATAGAACATGATCATGGTCGCCATCTGCAAGGGGATCAGGTAGCGCTTGCCCTTGCGCCGGGTGCTGACATCCAACCCCGCGATGCCTTCTGCGTACGGACCGGTGAACTTATCGCGCGCGATGTAGTCGTCAATCGGCGCAAGCAGATTCTTGTCGGCATACGTCTGCCACTCCCAGCCCTGAAACGATGCCAGGTGCGGCGGGGCGCCGCCCGCGATCATCGTTTGCAGCTTCGGATAGAAGTTGTTGCCAGGATCGGCGATGCTCGTGACCTTGATCGTCACGTGCGGGTTTTTCTCCATGTACAGCTTGTGGAGCTTCTCCCAGGCCGGGAGGTCGGTGTTATCGCCCCAGGCCAGGAAGTCAACGGTGATCGGCGTCTTGGCGGCTGGCGCGGCAGCCGGGGCCTTCGTCGGCTCGGCTTTCGCCGGGGCAGCCGGCGCGGGCGCAGGCGTCGGCTGCGCGCACGCTGCAAGCGCCGCAGCGGTCATGCCGGAGCCTGTCAACATCAAGAACTGCCTACGAGAGAGCTTCTTGGTCGTCATTGGGTCTCACTCCTTGGGTAGATGGGAAAACTGGTAGATTGGTAGATCGGTAGATTGGTAGATTGGTAGATTAGTCAGATAGCTGCCTCCTTCGTTCGTCGTCGGTCGTTCGTCGTCGGTCGTTCGTCGTCGGTCATCCGTCGTCGGTCATCCGTCGTCGGTCATCCGTCGTCGGTCATCCGTCGTCGGTCATCCGTCGTCGGTCATCCGTCGTCGGTCGTCGGTCGTCCGTCATCCGTCGTCCGTCGTCCATCACGCCAACCGCAACACCGGCAACTCCAACATCTTCGCCAGCGCCAGCAGCTCGGCCACATAGTCGCCATACGTCAGCGAGATGTGGTGATCCAGCCCGTTGGTCATGATCGTGTCCAGCACCTCGGCCGCGGGCCGGTCGAAGCGCAGCACGCCTGAGGTGCCGCTGAAGCTCAGCGGCGCACGCAGCATCTCGCCCGCGCCGATCACCAGGGTGTATTCACCGCGCGACGGCTGAGGCGTCATTGCGAGGAGCGTCCTGAGCGGAGCCTGCTGGTGTTGGGCAGGCGCAGTCGAAGGATGCGACGAAGCAATCTCCTGCATGGGTGGGATTGCTTCGCTGCGTCCGGCAAACCCCATGCCGGACTCCGCTCGCAATGACCCGACGCTTGCGCCCCTCTTGGCTTCAGTCAGCCGAGCCAGGGTAACGCGGCCTGGCTTGAGCGGGAACTCCATCAGCAGCGGCAGCTTGCGGTTGGAGTGGATCGTGGCCCGCGGGTGCGACGACCGATCGGCCATCGAGAGCGGGGCCTGCCCGCAGTGCCACACCACGGCATTGTCCGCCTTCAGGTCGAAGCCGACCACATCGGTGCCGAACGCCTGCTCGCCGCTCAGCCATTGCAGCATCAACTGCGTGATCGTGCCGTTGACGTCCGCTTCGCAACTGCACGGAGTCAACTCATCGGTCAGCATGGACATCGCGCCGCACGCCGCGCACCCCAACTCGGTGAAAAACTCCGGCCAGCAGCGGATCGCCAACCCCTGCAGGTTCTGCTCCTCGGCCAGGCGCCGCAAGGTGACGTAGGCGCTCAGAGTGCCCTGCAAGGCCGGCTGATCGAGCGTCTCCAATCCATCCACCCGGCGGCTGAGCCGCGCTTGCACAACCGCCGCCTCAGCCGCGGGCGTCGCCCGCACACGGTCGAAGACATCGTGCAGGTCCACAGCGGCGACCTGCACACCGAAGCGGCGGCCCAGCGCGTCGCGGTCGAAGGAACACGGCTCGAAACCCGTCGGATGCTCACCCACGCGACCGATGCGTGCGGCCTTCAGTAGCCGCCTGGCGCGACCGGCTCGCGCAATGGTCAGCACTTTCGCCACGGCGGCCGGGTCTTCGGCCGCGGCGTAGACGTAGTCGTACCGCAGACCCGCGCGCGTCAGCCCGTGGCCGGCCAGGTTGATGCCGCAAAAGGAGTTCAACCGCAACCGGCCGCCGGTGCGCTCTTCGGGCACGGCCCACAACAAGA
>VGOD01000275.1 GCA_016876015.1 Chloroflexota bacterium | reverse complement strand
GGCTCGCTGCCGGCGATTATGTGGGCGATGCGCCAGAGCGGGCGGCCGCGTTCGCAGAGCTCCTGCGCCGCTCGCTGGGCGATGCCGCCACCTAGCCGATGTGGACGGATGACACGATGCCTCAACCCAATTTCGTCTTCATTTTGACCGACACCCAGGGCGCGAACGTGGTCGGCGCCTATGGACGCCCGGAGCTGCAGACGCCGAACATTGACCGGCTGGCCGCGACCGGCGTCAAGTTCACCCGCGCCTACACCACCTGTCCCGTCTGCACGCCCGCGCGGGCCGGCCTGTTCACCGGCATCTATCCTCACACGGCCGGCGCGTGGACCAACAACATCGCGCTGGGCGACAACATCGTGACGCTGGGCCAGCGTTTTCGCGATGGCGGCTATCACACAGCCTACATCGGCAAGTGGCATCTGGACGGCCACGACTACTTCGGGACCGGCGTCTGCCCTGACGGGTGGGACGATGCCTATTGGTATGATGGCAAACGCTACCTGGCCGGGCTGACTGACGGGGAGGTCGCCCTCTGGCGCCGCGGGCTGAACACGCCAGAGGATCTCAGGGCGGCCGGCATCACGGCCGAATTCACGTGGGCGCACCGCGTGTCCGATCGTGCGGTGCGCTTCCTCGAGGCCGCGGCCGGCCGCCGGCAGGCGGCTGAGAACCGCCCGTTTGTCCTGGTCGCATCCTACGACGAGCCGCACCATCCTTTCACCTGCCCGCCGGAGTTCGTCGAGCCGTTCCTCCAGTACGACTACCCGGTGGGGCCGGCCGCATTCGACACCCTGGCTGACAAGCCCGCGCACCAGCGGGAGTGGGCTGCGAGCAGCGGGCCGCGCTTGCGCGACGGCCGGTTGCGCCATCCGCTCTATTTCGGCTGTAACAGCTTCGTAGACCACGAGATCGGTCGCGTGATTGACGCGGTGCACCGCTACGCGGCCGAGAACAGCTACATCATCTTCACTTCAGACCACGGCGACATGATGGGCGCTCATGGCATCTTCGGCAAAGGGCCGGTGATGTACGAGGAGATCACCCACATGCCGCTCATCATCGAGCAGCCAGGCCGGGCAGGCGCGGGCGCGGTGAACGCCACGCCGGTCAGCCACATTGACCTGGCGCCGACGATGCTGGCGCTCGCGGGCCTGCCCACGCCGCCCATCCTGGAGGGCGAGAGCCTGGTCGAGCATCTGGCGGGCCGCCAGGAGCCCGAACGGCAGGTCTTCATGGAGTTCAACCGCTACGAGATCGAGCATGATTCGTGGGGCGGGTTCCAGCCGGTGCGTTGTCTCGCCGGCAGCCGCTACAAGCTGGTGATCAATCTGCTCTCGAGCGATGAGTTGTACGATCTCGAGGCCGATCCCGGGGAGGTGCGCAATCTGATCGCTGATCCGGGTCACGCTACGCTGCGCGATGCGCTGCACGACCGGCTGTTGGATTGGATGTACGCCAAACGCGATCCCTTCCGTGGGCCGGTCTGGGAGCGCCGGCCGTGGCGCGACTCGCGACGCTTCCAATGGCGCGGCGCGTTTCGCGCGCGGCCAGCCGACGGTTACGCGCCGGGCGTGTTGGACTACGACACGGGATTGCCGGCGGTAGGGGTGAAAATCGAGTTCGGATAGACACAAAATCAGGAGCATTCATCGCATGTCCAAGATCACCTTCATCGGCGCGGCAGTACTGTCTTCTGATGCAAATGTCAAATGTCAAATTGCAAATTGCAGATGGCAAATAGTGACTTTGCTCCCTGATTCCTGATACCCGGAGATCCTATGTCGACAACGCCTTTCACAGTTCCCGTCGCCCCCGATTGGGAGGCCCTGGTGCGCTGCATCCGCCGGCAGGGGACGCCGCTGCGCGTGCACCACATCGAGCTCTTTCTCGACGCCGAGGTGCAAGAGGCGATCTGCCAACGTTTCGGCGTGACCGAGGGCCTTGACCCGACCGATCCGTACTTCGATCTGAAGCGCCAGGTCGCGCTCCAGCGGTTTCTGGGCTACGATTATGTCCGGTGCAGCGTCGAAAAGCTGGATATGCCGTTGCATCGCAGCCTCATCTCAGACACCGCCGGCCTCCAGCGCGCCGCCGGTCGCTCATACATGGAAGAGCACCGCGGGCCGATCACCAACTGGGCCGAGTTCGAGGCGTATCCCTGGCCCGATCCCCGCCAGGCGACCACCCGTGCGCTCGACTGGTATGAGGCGAACCTGCCGGACGAGATGTGCGTGATCGCCAGCGGCGGCTTTGCGCACTTCGCCGAGTACGTCACCTGGTTGATGGGCTACGAGTCGCTCTGCTATGCACTCTATGATCAGCGCGACCTGGTGACCGCGATCAGCCAGCGTCTGATCGAGATGTATCGTATCGTGCTCAGCCGTATCCTGCAATACGACCGCGTCAAGGTCGTCTGGGGCAGCGATGATATGGGCTTCAAGACCGGTACGCTCATCAGCCCGAAAGACCTGCGCGAGTTCGTGCTTCCCGGCCACAAGCTGATGGCCGAGATGTCGCACGCGGCCGGCCGGCCCTATCTGCTGCACGCGTGCGGCAACCTGACGACCATCATGCCGGACCTGATCGAAGACGTGCAGATTGACGCCCGGCATTCGTTCGAGGACACGATCGAAACGGTGGTGCAGGCAAAGGAACGCTACGGCGACCGCATCGCGCTGCTCGGCGGCATTGATGTGGACTTCCTCTGCCGCGGCGACGAGACTGCGATCCGGCGCCGCGTGCGCGAGACCCTCCACCGCTGTCTGCCGGGCGGCGGCTACTGTCTGGGCAGCGGCAACAGCGTCGCCAACTACATTCCCCTGGACAACTACCTGGCCATGGTGGACGAGGGAAGGAGGTACGCCTCATGAAAGTCATCGGCATCAGCGGCAGCCCCATCGCCGAGGGCAACACCGACACGGCCGTGCGCGCGGTTTTGGACGGCGCACGGGCGAACGGGGCCGAAGTCGAGTTCGTGCGGCTCTACGACCTCGAGCTGGCGCCATGCGACGCGTGCGATGCCTGCACCGCCGGCGGTGGATGCGTCATACCCGACGATGCGACCGACCTGATGGCTCGCATGAAGGACGCGGACGCGTTCGTCTTCGGCACGCCGGTCTACTGGTATCACGTTTCCGGCGTCTTCAAGAACTTCGCCGATCGCACCTATGCGAGCTATCACCACAAGGATTTCGCCGGCAAGCGCGTGGCGGCGCTCATGGTACAGCACAGCCTGGGCGCGGAAGAAGCGGTCGCGCTGTTCAACCACTGGTGTGAGGACGAGCAGTGCACCCTGGTCGAGGCGGTAACGATCAACACCGCGAGCCGGCCGGACGCGACGGCCGGGGACGCCGGCTTGTTGGCTCGTCTGCGCCGGCTTGGTGAACGCCTGTGAAGACCGTCCGCGACCTCTCCCAACTGCCCTTGAATGGAGACCCTTCATGAAAACCAGCAACGTCAAGCGTTTCGCCTTAGCGGGCGCCAGCGGTCGCGCCCTGGGCATGTTTGCCCATCCCATCGCCACTCGGCTGCGTGACAGCGCGCAGGTGGTGGGCGTCTTCGACATCAACGCGGTGCGCGCGGCGTTCGTCGCCAACGCCTGCGGCGCGCCGCCCACCTACAGCGACTTCGACCTGATGCTGCGCGAGACTCGCCCCGACTGTGTCATCGTCACCACGGTGGATCGCTATCATCATCAATACATCATCGCGGCGCTGGAAGCGGGCTGCGACGCCATCACCGAGAAACCGATGACGATTGACGACGAGAAGTGCCGCGCGATCCTGGCGGCTGAGAAACGCACGGGCCGGAAAGTTACCGTGACCTTCAACTACCGCTTTCAGCCCTACGTCACGCGCGTCAAGGAGATCATCCGGCACGGCGCCATCGGCCAGCCGCTGAGCGTGGATTTTCAGTGGATCCTGGATACCAGGCACGGCGCGGACTACTTCCGCCGGTGGCATCGCCGCATGGAGAACTCTGGCGGCTTGTTCGTCCACAAGGCCACTCACCACTTCGACATGGTGAATTGGTGGCTGGACGACGAGCCGGAATCGGTCTATGCGCTTGGCGCGCTGCGCTTCTACGGCCCCACGCGTGACGCGCGCGGGGAACGCTGCTCGACTTGCCCTCACAAGGCCACCTGCGAGTTCTACGTGGACTTTGCCGCCGACCCTGTGCTCAAGGCGCTCTATTTCGACGCCGAGCACCTGGACGGCTATTACCGGGATCGCTGCGTCTTCGCGGATGAGATTGACATCTACGACACCATGAGCGCGACCGTGCGCTATTGCAGCGGCGCACAGCTCAGCTATTCGTTGATCGCTCACAGCCCCTACGAAGGCTGGCGTGCGACCATCAACGGCGCCGGCGGCCGGCTGGAGCTGGAGGAGTTTCACAGCGGGCATCGCGTGGCCGAGCCGAACATGGTTGTGCGGCTGTACAACCGCCGCGGCGAGGTGGTGAGCTATGACATCATGAAGGCGAAGGGTGGGCATGGCGGGGGCGACACGCGGCTGCAAGATCGGCTTTTCTCAGGTCGAGAGTATCCCGACCCGCTGGGCTACATGGCCGGCTCGCGGGCCGGCGCGGTGTCCATCCTGATCGGGGTCGCGGCGAATCGGTCGGTGATCACCGGCCAGCCGGTCAAGATCGCGGACTTGCTGCGGGAGACGTGAAGCAATTCGCGCGGTTTCTTGAGAGCGCCAGGTGTGGTACAATGGTAGTGCTATCAGCTTAACCCGGACGCAACAGGAGCGGCCCTCTTGAAGATCAGCGGGATCATCTGGATTGAGGACATTGTTGACAAGTTGGAGCGGGGACACACTGTTCAGAAGGATGAGGTTAGAGCGATCGTACGGTAGAAGTTCCATTTCGCAGGCCCGGTCCTATCAAGAGATCGGTGAGTTTTGGGATACGCATGACCTGACCGAGTTCTGGGATCAGACCGAACCAGCCGAATTCGAGGTAGATATCGAGTCCGAGGCCACCTGCTATCCGGTAGAAACCTCGCTCTCAGCGAGGCTGACCGATGTCGCGCAGCGGCGCGGCGTTTCGGCGGAGACCCTGCTCAATCTGTGGGTACAAGAACGGTTGGGGGCGGCGACATCTTGATGTGATCTGTTCCCGGGTCCGTAGCCGGAAGACTGGCGTAAGGAGGGTGCAATGTCACCGAATCTGCTGATCACCCACGGGCAGCTTTTCACCCTGGGCCCGCGCAACGAGCTGCTTCACGACGCCGCGATCTACATCGAGGGGGATACGATCGCGGAGATCGGCCCGACGGCCAGCCTGGAGACCAGGTATCCCCGCGCCGAGCGCCTGGACGCAGCCGGCAAGATCGTGTTGCCAGGCTCGATTTGCGGGCACACGCATTTCTACGGCGCGTTCGCGCGCGGCATGGCCATCCCCGGCGCGCCAGCCGCCAACTTCGTGGAGATCCTGGAGCGGCTCTGGTGGAAGCTCGACCGCGCGTTGCTGTGGGACGACATCCGCTACAGCGCGTTGATTTGCCTGGTGGACGCGATCCGGCACGGCTGCACCACCCTGATTGACCACCACGCCAGCCCCAACGCGATTGACGGCAGCCTGGACATCATCGCAGATGCGGTCAAGGAGGCCGGGCTGCGCGCCAGCCTGTGCTACGAGACCACCGACCGCAATGGCATGGCCGGCGCGGCCGCGGGCATCGCAGAGAATGTGCGCTTCATCGAACACTGCCGTCGGGAGCGCGACCCACAACTGGCCGCCTCCTTCGGCCTGCACGCCGCTTTGACCCTGTCTGACAAGACGCTGGAGGCGAGCGTCGCCGCGGCTGCCAGCCTTCAGCCCCACAGGGTTTCCTCTGACCTGGTCCGGCCAGGAGAGCGTGAAGATTCTCCTGGTCTGAGGGATGTCGGGTTCCACATCCATGTCGCCGAAGGGATCGCTGACCAGCAGGAAAGCCTGCGCAAGCACAACCAACGAGTTGTCGAGCGGCTGCAAAGGCTCGGCATCCTGGGGCCGCAGACAATCGCAGTCCATTGCGTGCACCTGGACGCGTACGAGAAAGAGGTCTTGCACGAGACCGGCGCGTGGGTCACGCACCAGCCGCGCTCGAACATGAACAACGCGGTGGGCCTGCCGGATGTCGCGGGGCTGCTGAAGCGGGGGATCAAGGTGGCGTTGGGCAACGACGGCTTCTCCAACAACATGTTCGAGGAGATGAAGGCGTGCTATCTGGCCCACAAGCACAATGCGGCCGATCCCCAGGCGATGCCCGGCGATGCGGTGATGCGCATGGCCTACAACCACAACGCGGGGCTGTGCAAGATCTTCTTCGCGAAACCCGTGGGCGAGCTGAGCCCCGGCGCCTACGCCGACATCATCTTCCTGGACTACGCCCCGCCCACGCCGCTGACCCCTGGCAACCTGCCGTGGCACATCCTCTTCGGCGTGGATGGCGCGCACGTCACGCACACCATTGCGAGCGGGAAGGTGCTGATGAAAGATCGCCAACTTGCGCGGCTGGACGAGGCCGCGATCATGGCGAAAGCCCGCGAGCTGGCCGTCGGCGTCTGGCGCCGCGTGGGGTAGTTCGCCCGGCGATCAATCGCCGGGCTACCAGGCGGCGCCCCATCAAGGGGGCTGGACCGCATAGGCATCAAGCTAAGCCTTTCGGCAGCTCACCGCCGGTCTGCGACCGGCGGTCGGGGCGCGGCAACTGCTCGCGGTAGGCAGTGTACTTCCCGGTCGAGCAGCGCCGACGCCCCATTGCTGGCGACGGTCCCGCCAGAAGCGGCCAAACAAGCGGTCAAG
>VGOD01000274.1 GCA_016876015.1 Chloroflexota bacterium | reverse complement strand
GGCGGCCAGCGTCTATCTCCAGATGGCGCTGCGGCCGCACATCGTTCATGTGGTGGGTCACACCGAGGCGCACCATGCTGCCACGGCCGATGATGTGATCGAGGCGTGCAAACTGGCGCGACGCGCGGCTGAAGCTGGCCTACGATGCCGAAGGAGAAGATCTCAACGACGCGATCCATAATCAGCCAGGCTATTACGGCATCAAGGCGCCCAGTTCACTCAACCATCGCTACATCTTCGAGGACGTGCCGATGAGCCTGGTGCCCATCGCCGCGTTGGGGGAGCACTATGGCGTTTCAGTGCGCGGTATGGATGCTGTGATTCGACTGGCCTGCTTCATCCACCGCACCGACTACTGGCGCCGTGGGCGCACGCTCGACAAACTGGGGATTGCTCAACTGAGCGTGGGCGAGCTGATGCAGTATGTCACCGAAGAAGCGGCGATTGAGAATCAGTGAGGCTCCGCAGAGTAATATCCAGTAAGAGGAGATGTCCGGCATGTACATGGTGATGTTGGTGTTGGATGCCCGCGGTCAACTCGACGCCGTACTAGAAGCCTGGCGGGCGATTGGGGTGGGCGGCGTCACGATCGCCGAAACCACCGGCGCATTCCGACGCCTGGTCAAGCTTGGAGCGGTGCGTGCGCGCTATATCCTGGGCGGCCTGGCCGTGAGCAGCGGCGAGGACTTGAACCACACCCTTTGGGCTATCGTGCCGGATGAGGGCGTAGCACGTGAATGTCTCGAGGCTGCCGAGGCGGTGGTGGGAGACCTGGATGGCCCAGATACGGGTGTGTTCGCCGCCTGGCCCCTGCCTCTCGTCAAAGGGGCCCCAAGGTTGACGACGCGGAGCCAAGACGCGAGCTGAGCTTTTCCAGCATATCCTCCACCATCGCGGCAAGATCGTACTGCGGCGCCCAACCCCACTCCTCACGCGCCGCGCGATCGTCAATCGTGCGCGGCCACGAGTCCGCGATCTGTTGGCGGAAGTCAGGCCGATACTCGCAGACGAAGTCGGGGATGCGCCGGCGGATTTCCGCAGCCAGCTCGCCGGCCGAAAAGCTCAGCGCGGCCACGTTATACTCAGCCGCGTGCCTCAGCCGCACCCGAGGCGCATCCATCAGCATCAGGGTGGCCCGGATGCAGTCGGGCATGTAGATCATCGGCAGCACGGTATCGGCGCGCACGAAGCAGCTATAGCGCCCGCGCCTGAGCGCCTCGTAGAAGATCTCCACCGCGTAATCGGTGGTGCCGCCGCCGGGCAGCGTCTCGCTGCTGATCACGCCGGGGTAACGGATGCCCCGCACGTCCAGCCCAAAGCGCCGGCTGTAATACATCCCCAGCAGTTCCCCCGTGACTTTGGTGATTCCATACAGGGTCGTTGGCCGCAGCACGGTCTCCTGCGGGGTATCCTCCTTGGGGCTTTCGGGGCCGAAAGCAGCGATCGAGCTGGGATGATACACGCGCGTCACACCTAGCTCGCGCGCGGTCTCCAGCACGTTGTGCAGGCCGCCGATGTTGACGTTCCACGCCAGCCGCGGCTTCTCCTCGCCCGTGGCCGACAGGATTGCGGCCATATGATAGATCACGCTGATGCGATGGCGCTCGATCACCGAAGTCAGCGCCTCGCGCTGCGTCACATCGAGGCGCTCGCCGGGACCAGAACTAACGATGCCGGCCGGCAGGGGTCGGATGTCAGTGGCGACGACATTGTCGTTGCCGTATCGCTCTCGCAGCGCCAAAGTCAGCTCCACGCCGATCTGTCCGCAGGCGCCGGTGACGAGGATGCGTTCGTTCTGGCTCGCTGGCATGTCTACTCCCGATAGGATCTGCCCTGAAAATCGGCCACCAAGCGCCGGCGCTTGAGAGGATGCCTGGCGCCTGGCGGGTTTCCCAAGATGCTATCTTGCATCTATACTTCGATCACGAAGGCGTCAAAGGGGGGCGCAGCAGGCGTCGCCACCACCCCCTCGATGCCCAGTTGTTCGTCGGCTATCACCCTCTCGATGCTGGCAAATGCGCAGCCAGCCGCCTGCCTGTCAGTTCGGTGCGTTTCGGCTACGTGTCGACCCAGGCGGATTGCGACGGGGCTGCCGAGCGCCTTGCTCCAGCAGCAGAGGTTGATCGCAGCCGCCGGCCTGTCGAACAGCGGCAGCCGTTCACGCTGCGGTAACAGCGGGTAGAGATCGGCGAGCAGCGCATTGAGAAAATCGCCCAGCAGGCGCTCAGGCCGCGGCGTGCGGGCATCAGGCGCCAAAACGTCAAGGGCCGTGGCGACCCAGCGATAGATCTCCTGGTCGCCGCGCAGAAAGTCAATCGCCGATTCGTAGCGTTGGCGATAACGCTCGCGGGCGGCCGCCAGGCCCTCCAGCGTCAGGCAGGCGACCTTGTCGGGTTCCCAGGCGTCTTTCAAGACGAAGTCGAGCACCCGCCACTCCTTCAGCGCCGTGATCGCGGTGTTGACGTCCGCATGTCCCGTGACGATGACGATGCTGACGCCTTCATCCAGCGCGACCAGCTTCTGCACAAGCTTCCGTCCCTCCAGGTCACGCGTATCCTCGCGCAGCCGCAGATCCACGAACGCCAGGTGGAAGTGCTGGCGGTCGAGCAATGCTTCAGCCTCCGCGAGCGCGCTGGCCACGCGCATAAGGCGCGGCCGTTGTCCGCGGCCTGCGCTGGCCGCGATGCTCTCGCGCAGCAACTCCTGCCATGACGGGTCATCATCCACCACCAGGATTCGGTCTTCGTGCATGAGTGCTCCCTTCCCTACGGCGCAGCGCGCAACCGGATCGTGATGCGCGTTCCCTGGCTGGGACTGCTGTCTGCCGTGATCGCGCCCCCAAAGCTCTCTATCTGGCTGCGCGTCCACCACAAGCCCAGGCCATGGATGGGCGCGTAGCTGTCGGCGGTGGTCGAAGCGCCAGCCTCAAAGATGAAGGGCAGACGCCACGGCTCGATGCCCACCCCCGTATCTGCTACCTGGATGACGCGCCAACCGCCGCCCTCGGCCGGCCGAACTGATACAGATAGCGTCCCCCCATCGGGCATCGCTTTGGCCGCATTGTCGAAGAGGTTCCAGAACACGCTGCCGAGGCTGGGGCCGGCGAGAACGCGCACAGGCTCCAGGGGCAGCTCCAGCGCCAGCCGTATCTTACCATGTAGGCCTGCCAGGCCGCAACGTTCGAGCGCCTCGCCGATGGCTGACTGCAAGACGACGGGCGTCGGCGTCTGGCGGCGCAGCTCGGCGCGCAACTCCTGGATGATCGCCACCGCGCGGGCTACATCGCGCTCGACCCGCATCACGAACTGGGCCACATAGGGCTGGTTGCTGGTCAGCTCTGGATAGAACGGCTGGCGCTTGAGCATGGCGAGCCAGCCGTTCACCGCAGCGATGGGGTTGTTCAGGCGATGGACGATGTCGCCGGCCAGCCCGCCGATGGCCGCCAACCGCTCGACTTCGGTGCGCCGCGCTCGCTCGATCGCCACCGCAGCCTGCCCGGCGAGCGCCTGCAGGATGCGTGCGTGCTCCGATGTGAAGAAAGCGGGCACCGGGCTCTCGAGGTTCAGAACGCCGATGACCTCCTCGCCGCTGATCAGCGGCACGGCCAGCTCGCTCTTCATCTCTTCGCCCAGGTAGCGGCGGTAGCGCGGCTCCTGGTCAACATCGGGCACGTAGCTCTCGCGCCGAGTGCTGACAGCCTGGCCGCTGACCGAGGCAGCGATGGGCACGCGCGTGCCGACTGGTTCGCCGCCTGTGGTCTGTGCGATGACCAGCTCTTCTCCTGCAATCTGCAGGAGTTGCCCGAACGTGGTGTCCGCGCGGCCGAGCGCCTCGTCCAACAGCGACCGTAGCTGCGCCTGGTCATTTTTGGCCAGCGCCTCTGCAAATCGCCTGCCGGCGGCGCGGGCAAAGGCGCCCAACTCGCCGCGCTGCGTTTCGTCAAAGCCGGCCTCGCGGGGCGTCTCGACGTTCAGGACGCCGGCGATCTCGGATCCCGCCCACAAAGGCGCGGCCAGCTCAGCGCGCACGCGTTCCTTCTCGCGTTCCAGAACGCGCTGATAGCGCGGCGTCCCCGACGAGCGGGGCAGCAACCGGCCAATGCTGCCGGCCACGCCGACATCCCACTCGACAGCCACATAGTCTGCCCGTGTCACATCGGGCACGATCACTGGTTTGCGTTCCTGTACTGCCAGGCCGCTGACGCTTTGGTGGAGGCTCACGCGCAACCCAACATCGCGCGGGGGTAGATTCGTCGTGTAGTGGACCACCAGGTCCGGCCCTTCGCTGAGCAGGAGTTGGCCAAAACGCCCTTCGATCAGCGCGAGGGCATGTTCCAGCACCAGGCGCACCACGGCCGGCACGGCGGTCTCGCGCGCCAGCTCCAGGCCGATGGCGCTCAGGGCGGCCGCCTCCTGTCGCGAGCGGGCGAGCTCGATAGCCAGGGCCGCGTGATCGCCGAGCAACGTCAGCATTTCCACGTGGCGGGGCTCGAACGCGGCGGGCTGGCGGCTTTCAATGCTGAGCGCGCCGATCGCATGGCCGCCGATGAGCAGGGGCACGACGAGCTCGCTCCGCATGGCCGCGGCCGCGCTGCGCGACGGCTTGTAGACGCGGCGCAACGGCTCCGGCATCTGGGCAAGATCGGGGATGTTGATCGGCTCGCCGTGTGACATGCTCAACCCGCTGATGCAGTCATCTACCGGAAACGCCGTTCCGAGGTCGGACAGATGCGCCTGATCGGTCGCGCGCACTCGCACGCGATCGCCTTCGCGCAGCAGCAACCACCCCACATCGAACGGGACCAGCTCCTGCGTTCGCCGCACAACCTCGGCCAGAAAGGCGTCGAGGAGGATGGCAGGTCTCAGCGCCTCGCGAATCAGCTCTTGGGCGGCGCCGATGGCGGCGTTCAGCTCCAAGAGCCGGGCGTTGCGGATCGCGATAGCGGCCAGGTGCGCGGACAGGCGTGCGATCTGGACTTCGGCCGCTGTGAAGTGATGCGGCTGCAGATAGGTCACGAAGAGCACGCCCACGCTCTCGTGGCCCGTCTGCAAGCGCACCCCGATCGCGGCTCTGACATCGGCGGCGGCCCGAAAGGCGCCGGTTCCCACCAGGAAAGGATAGCGCGTCGTCTCGGCCGCATAGTCCTCGATGGTCAACAGGCCTGCGGCCAGCGCGGCGCGCGTCGCCCCATCGGGCCGAGGCTCGGTCCACGGAAAGGTTTCGGCATTGGGCAGACCTGCCGCGGTGAATTGGCCGGCCAGGAAGCGGTCATGCGTCTGGTCATAGGGCTGAACCACGCAGAAATCGCCTCGCAGCACTTCGTTGCAGGCCTCCGCAATGGCCCTGAGGACATCCTTTAGCCGGGTTTCGGGCGACATGGCGAGAAGCCGGCTCTGCAACTGCATCAATTGGTGGAGGAACGGTTGAAGCGCCAGCGTGTCCACGTCTCGGGATGTCCTTTGCTACCACCCTGCGGTCAAGAGCTGGCTCGCCTGTCTCAAGATCATGGCGGCCGCGCCGAGCGTCACCGTCACGTCGCCGGCCTGGCTGAGCACGATGCGCACCGAGCGCCGGGGCACGTCCAGGGCGCGTTGTTGCACTGCGCGCTGTGTGGCCTCCAGCAGCAGGTTGCCCCAGCGCGACGCCGGTCCGCCGAGGACGACAAGCTGGGGATTGAGCAGGTGGACCAGGTTGGCGACCGCGATGCCTAGATACCCGGCCGTCTGCTCCAGGATTTCGAGCGCCAGGGGATCGCCGGCCAGGGCAGCATCGGCGACCATCTTGGCTGTCAGGACATCCAGGCTCTGGCCCGCCAGCCATTGCGTCAGCAAGGTGGCGCGGCCGGCTTTGATCGCCGCCTGGGCGCGCAGGGCGACAGCCGGGCCCGAGATCAAAGTCTCCAGACAGCCGTGGTTGCCGCATTTGCACAGGGGACCTCGGGGATCCACGATCATGTGGCCGATCTCGCCGGCCGCGCGGTCGGCGCCCTCGTGCACGGCGTTGTTCAGGAGAATGCCGCCGCCGACGCCTGTGCCCAGGTAGATGTAGATGAGATCGGCCTGGGGTGCGCGGCCGCGATACCACAGCTCGCCAAGCGCCGCAGCCTTCCCGCGGTTAACCAGCACCACGGGCGCCTGCAGGCGCGCTGCCAGCAGCGGCCGCAGGTTCACGCGATCCCAAGCGAGCGTAGTGGCATAGGTGACCGTGTCGCCGTCGGCGCTGATGAGACCCGGGACTGCGATCCCACAACCGAGGAACATGGCATCTGGTCGCGTCGCTAGCTGCGCCCGAAGATCGTCGGCCACCAGGTCCGCCACAGCGTCCTCGCGCGGATCGCGCAGCGGCGCCTCATGCATCTCGAGAACCTGGCCGTCGAGATCGGTCAGCGCGATCCGGCAGAACTTCGGATCAATCTCGACCCCGGCGACCACCTGGCCGGCGCCGCCCAGACGCAGTAGAATCGGCCGGCGTCCACCGGCTGATTCGCCGACGCCGACTTCTTGGATCGCGCCCCTGGCGATCAGGTTGGCGACTGCGCTCGAGACGGCTGGCTTGCTCAGGCGGAGCGCGCGCGCGATGTCGGCCCGCGAGAGCGCGCCGTGGGCGACCAGCAGATCAATCACAGCTCGATAGCTGGCAGAAAGGCTGACGGATCGTGGTTTTCTGGCTGTCATGGGCTCCAGGGGCGTTGGGCCGCCAGGCCGAACAGACTGCGAGATGGAACGAAGTTGCACGGCTCAGGGTCTTGTGGTATCATCTCGTCGGTGAGTTGGTTCGCTATCCTTACTAAGGATAAGCGAAATCAGGTCATCTGTCAAGGAAGGCTGCAGAGGCATAGCCTTCTCCTCTTCGCTGGTCGTTG
>VGOD01000273.1 GCA_016876015.1 Chloroflexota bacterium | reverse complement strand
CATGGTTCCGGCGCCTGCATAGGCAAACAGCGTGAATTTGAGCGCCTTGCCGGCCCAACAAGCGATCAGGAACTGCCAGACAGGGATGCGCATGGCGCCTGAGATCATGCCGGCCATATCGAAGAGGGGGTTGGGAATGATGCCGAGGACGAACACGACCCACAGACCGTAGCGGTGCATCCAGCGTTGCACGGTGGCGTAGCGTTCCTGGCTCTCGATGATCCCGCGGCCGCTGAAGCCTGCCAGGTAGCCCGTCAGTTCGCCCAGGGCCGAGCCGGCTGCGCTGGCCAGGCCGACCAGCACCGGCGAAAAGCTGCTGCCGGCCGCAAAGCTCAGCGCCAGGCCCGGCACCGGCAGAAACAGCGTCGCGCTGGCGAACACGTTGATCAGAAACAGGCCAGGGTAGCCATAGGCGCCCAAACCCGCGAGCCGATCTCGGAAGATCACGATCGTGGATGAGATGGCGATCACCGCCAGCAGCGCGGCCCAACGGAGCGCACGCGGGGCGGTCGGCGACGGGCGATCGGGGGCCGGCGGCGCGGAAAGGCTGTCGGCTGCCGGCGTCTGCTCCGCGGCTTGCGCGGGCTGGCCGCGGGTTTGTGTCTTGGCTCGCCCGATCCCGGCCGTGATCATCTCATTGCACCGCGATGGTCACCGAAAGCATCATGTCGCCCTGCTCGATCGCGTTCACGACGTCTTGGCCGCTGGCGACCTGGCCGAAGACCGTATGCTTGCCATTCAGCCAGGGGGTAGGCGCGTGGGTGATGAAGAACTGACTGCCATTGGTGTTGGGGCCCGCGTTGGCCATCGAGAGCACCCCCGACCGGTCATGTTTGAGCTTGAGATTGAACTCGTCCCTGAACGTGTAGCCTGGCCCGCCGCGGCCAGTTCCGGTTGGGTCGCCCGTCTGAATCATGAAGTCCTTGATGACGCGGTGAAAGATGACGCCATTGTAGAAGCCTTCTTGCGCCAGGCAGACGAAGTTGTTGACCGTGAGCGAGGCCTGGGCCGCGTACAGGCTCAGAACGATCGCCCCGCGATTGGTCTCGATCGTGGCAGTATAGCGTTTGGCGACGTCAATCTTCATGTCGAAAGGCCTGAGATAGCGCTTGGCCGGCATGGGAGCTCCTTGTGTGACCCCGACCGGCATCAACCGGTTGGGGCTGTCGTTCTATTTCTCGGTGATAGTGATGCTGGCGATCATCTCGCCGATCTCTAGTTTGGCCACGATCTCGATGCCGCGGCTGACCTTGCCGATGATGTTGAGCGGCGCATCGCTCTCGGGCGCTTCGCTGAACGAGATGAAGAACTGACTGCCGTTCGCCAACACCGTGCCATCCGGCTCGAAGATCGGGAAGAAGCTCACCGTGCCTGTGAGGATCTGGCTATCGGCTGGCGCGACCTCGGCCGCGAGCGTGTAGCCGATGTCGCTGTCGGGCCGGCCCGCCGGCGACCCGAACACGGCATAGGTCTCGGGCTGCACGTATGCCACCGGCATATTGTCATAATACCCCAGGTTGGCGAGCAGCACGAAGTTGTTGACGCTGACCGGCGCTCGTTGGGGGTCCAGGTCAATCACGATGTCGCCCTGCGCGGTTTTGAGGGTCGCCTGGTAGGATTTCTTCAAGTCAACCGTCATGGTGGTCGGCGGCGTGTTGTACAGATATTCGCGCGCCTCCAGCGGCAAACTGGCCAATGGGCGACCTGGTTCCATCATGGGCGATTTCGGCGCGGGTGTGGGCGTCGGCGTGGGCAGCCGAGAGACTTGTGTTTCGCTGATGTCCACCCGGATGATCTTGTCGCCCACCGCGATCTGATCCGTTATCTCCATGCCTTCGACAACCAGGCCGAAGACCGTGTATTGGCCGTCCAGGAAGGAGGTCTCGTCCAGGGTGATGTAGAACTGACTGCCGCTCGACCGGCGCTGCGGGTTGATCTGATCGCCGGTGCGCGCCCAGGCGAGCGCGCCGCGCGGGTGGCTGTGTTTGATTTCAGCCGGGATCGTGTAGCCGGGCCCGCCTGCGCCGTTGCCGGTTGGATCGCCGCCCTGCACAACGAATCCGGGCTCGACGCGGTGGAAAGTCAGCCCATCGTAGTAGCCGTTCAGCGCCAGCGTCACGAAGTTGTTGGCGCTCTGCGGCGTGTCGCGATACAGCTCAGCTACGATGTTGCCCTTGCTGGTGACGATGGTCGCCACGTAGGTGGTGTTGGGCTTGACAATCATCGCCGCGGGGCTGCTATAGCGGTTGTTCCGCTCGGTGGGCGCCAACTTCGCCAGCGGCCGGCTGCCGTCGGCCGGCGGCGCCGGCGCGGCCGGCCGATTGTCGGACGCCGCGGCAGAGGTGGGGTTCGCTGCGCCCGAGGGCGCAGCCGTCGGTTGCGGCGTCGGCGTCGGCCTGGCCGCGCAGGCGCTGACCAGGCTGCCAACCACCAACACAACGAGCATCAGAGATACACGCGTTTTCAAGAGAAACTCCTATGGTGAGATGCGGGTGCGTAGTGCGTAGTTCGTGTTCCGGATTCTTGAACGCGCGACGGCTTATGCACTACGCACTACGCAATACGCAATACGCCCTACGCTCCGGTCCAGATGCGCTCCAGTCGCCAGATGCCGTAGACGCCGGCCAGCAGCATCGCTGCGCCCACGGCGTAGCCTTCGCGGACGCTGGCCTGGGTGACAAAGGTGGCGACCACGCCGCCGATGCCGCCCAGCAGGTAGCAGAGCAGCACGGCTTCGCGTGGGCTGCCGGTCAAGCGAGCCAGCCGATGGCTCAGATGATCCTTGCCGGGGGTAGTCAGCGGATTCAGCCCGCGGCGCAGGCGTGAGATCGTGACCAGGCCGGTGTCGAAGAGCGGCACGGCGAGCACCAGCACCGGCACCATCCAGGTGACGAATGCGGAATTGTCTGGGAAGCGCAGCTTGATGCCGACCGCGGCCAGCATGAATCCCAGGAAAAGACTGCCGGTATCCCCCATGAAGATGCTGGCCGGGTTCAGGTTGTAGAACAGGAAACCTGCGCACGCGCCGACCAGGGCCGCAGCCAGCGCACCGACGAGATACTGCTTGCTCATCGCGGCAAACAACAAGAAGAAGATCGCAGCGATGGCCGCCACTCCGCCGCTCAGACCGTCCATGTTGTCGAGCAGGTTCATGGCGTTGGTGATGCCGACGACCCAGAGCAGCGTCGCGGCGATGTTGAGCGGTTCCCAGGGCAGAAAGCTGATCCGCACCTCGGTCAGGAGCAGCACCGAGCCGGCCAGGAGCTGGCCGATGAGCTTGACCCAGGGCGTCAACCCGCGGCGGTCATCCCACACGCCGAGGAACGACACCATCGTCGCGCCCAGGAAGATGCCGGCCACCTGGTTGATGTAGAACCGATCGCCCAGGAAGACCAGCGCCAGGATGAAGGCAAGGTAGATGGCCGCGCCGCCCAGCAGGGGGGTGGCGATCGTGTGCTGCTTGCGTGCGCTCGGCTGGTCAATGAAACCCAGGCGTCGCGCTGCGCGGCGGGCCAGAGGCGTCACCCCGACTGCCAACAGCAACGCACTGAGCAGGATCAAGACGTAGCTCATCATCCTCCTGACCTCCTCTGCAGGTCGGCGATCAACGCGTCCAGGGTGGGTTTGTCCCCCTCGCTGGCATAGGTCAGAGCGGTCCGTGCGGCCGCCAGCGCCTCGGGCAGCCGGTTGGCGTCGCGCAACACCAGCGCGGTGTTGCGCCACATCAGGTGCAGTTGCCCGCTGCGCGCTGCGATGCTGCCGCGCAAGGCGTCGCGGCGACTGGTCGCAGCCGGCAGCAACATGCTGTAGCCGCCCGAACGAGCGACCAGGGCTTCCAGATCGGCCAACTGCCTCTCGTCGAGGTCGAGCGCGGCGCTTTCCAGCTCGATGATGCGCCGAAAAGCCGTCAATGCGCCCTCCAGGTCGCCCAATTGCGCGCTGTAGACGCCCACCGCGCTCTGCACGGCGATGTCTTTGGGGGTCAGCTCGGCCGCCGCGCGGTAGGCCGCCAGCGCGCCTGCCTTGTCGCCGGTCGCGGCGAGTATATCGGCGCGCTGCAGATAGGTCTGGGGATACTGCCGGTCCAGGCTTCGTGACCGCTCCAGGGTCGCCAGCGCCTCTTGCGTATGGCCCTGCACGAACTGGACTGCGGCCAGTTCGTTCCACAACTGGGCATTTTGCGGGCTGAGCGAGGTCGCCTGCCGGTAGTGCATCAGCGATAGGTCCAGCCGCGCCAGGTCTACCCCTGGCGCCTTGGCCTCGACCAATTGCCGCAGGGCGGCGTTGGTGGGCGCTTCGTTGGGGCCGAGCGCGTTGGCAAAAGCCCACGAGCGATTCAGCCGCGCCAGGTTGGCGCTGTGGTCTGTGTTCAGCGGATTGAGTCGCTGCGCGGCGGTCAGAGCTGCGTGCGCGGCGCGCAGCATGTCGTCGCGATTGCGCGTGCGCAGCCCGCGTTCCACGATCCCCAACAGATCGGCCGTGGGAACCCCCGTCAGGTCAGCCGGCAGCGAGGCGGCGCCGGCCTGCATTGTAGTAGACAACTGGAGCAAGGCCCGGCCCAGGAACAGGTAGTAGAAGTCTTCGGCGGGCTCCAGTTGCGCGGCCTCTCGATAGAGGATCGCGGCGCTTTCCCATTGCCCGGCGCCTTCGTAGGACAACCCCTGTTTGTAGTAGGTGTCGGCCTGGATGATCTGCACGTTGACCTGCATGATGACGGCGAACGCCAGCGCCACGGCGATCAGGCCGCCGGTGAGCGGCAAGAAGGGGCTTGCGCTGAACCAGCGCGGCGGTCGCGGCCGGCCATCGGCCAGCCACAACGCAATCGCCAGCCCCATGATCCCGATCAACAGCGCGGCATCGAAGGCGACGATGTGTCCAGCCAGATGCCGGAAGACATCGAGGCCCGCCAGACCCTTCAGCGAGGTGCGACTGGCCTGGATCAAGCCATACACCAGGAATACGCCGACTCCGGCCCCCAGGGAGATGGCGGCCTGGCCTGGCCAGTGAGTCCCAGCGGCTGGCGCGTCAGACCGTCCTTCGGCCGCGCGCCAGCGGGCGTGTTCAGAGATGGCCAGCAGCCCGCCCACGCCCCACGTGAAGATCATCAAGATCAGGAGCATGGGCTGGCGCACCACCCGGAAGGTTGCGTTATCCACGCGCGCGGTGAAGGCGTCCCACAGGACGCCGGCCGCGGTCGCCGCGCCGGTCTGGTTCACCAGGTAATCCCACGTCAGCACCAGCGTGATGATCGCCGCGATGAAGGCGAAGGGCAGAAAGCCAACCCAGGCAGAGGGCTGTGCAGACGGCCGGACCGCCGGCTCGATGGCTGTCTGTCCGCGCGGGCGCTGATCGCGCTTGCGGCCAGAGGCCGCCTGCCGCGCGGTCGGGGGAGGCTCCGCCTTCTTGCCCTTTCTGGCGCCCTTGGCGCCAGGCGCTGGCCGCGAGGCGCTGGCCGAAGCGCCGCGCTGACCGGCCCTGGCTGCGGGGATCGCGTCTTCGCGGCGTCTGTCGCCGGCCGCGGCGCGCGACTCAGCGGCCCGTGCGACGAGAGCGACTGGGGCTGTCTCGTCCTGGCGCGCCGGCGCAGTCCAACCCATGCCCACCGCCACCAGGACCGCCGACAGAATCCAGAAGTGCGTCAGCGTGGATGCGATCGCAATCCCGAAGTGCACCTCTACGAAGTGGGCGGCGATGGCTGCAAAGACCGCCAGGATCAGAAGCTGACGCCGGCCGGCCGTATGGCCTTGAGTCGCCGGATTTGGTTCTGCTCCATCGGTCGGCTGCGCCGGCTGTGCGACCGGCGGCGTCAGCAGCAGATCGAGCGTGACATAGAGCACCACGCCCACGATCAATCCGGCAGGCAGCCCGATGCCGGCCAGCCGCAGGCTGTGATCGGCGAGCAAGGGGACGACGACGCCCGTCGCCGCGCCGCCCGCCAGGAGGCCCAGGAACAGATTGCGCCGGCGACGCCCCTGCACCAGCCCCAGCCAGCGCAGGGCATAGTAGAACACACTGCCGTACAGGAAGAGCTGCGCCGCGAAGCCCAGCATCCCGGTGCGCACCAGCGCATCGAACGTCTCGTTGTGCGACCGGTCAGGCGAGGCGTTGCGCGCCTCGTAGTGGGCCAGATCGGGCGGGTAGAAGCGATTGTACGCCACCCACATCGACTCGGGGCCATAGCCGACCAGCGGCCGGATCGGGTTGACCTTATCGGCCGCGCCGTCGGGGTATTCGATGGGCGGGTGCGGCTTCAGCATCATGTCCACCGCGCCTTCCCAGATCAACACGCGCACGGCGTTGGTGCCCGATTCCAGGTGCGAGAGCGCGCAGATGCGATCCACGTAACGCTGCCGGCACAGCGATGACAATGGGCCCTGGGGGATGTTCAAGACGCCGAGCAGAACCAGGCCGAGCAGCGTCAGTCCGATCAGCGTGAGCCAGGCCGGCCGCACCATGCGGCTCAACCAGCCGGGCGCGCGCGAGCGTCCCACAGCCCACCGGCCGGCGAGCAGCAGCCCCAACATGCCGAAGACGTAAAGTCCTGCGGCCAGGCCGAGCCACGGCCCGCGGCTTTGCGTGAACACGATGCAGACGAGCTGCACCGCCAGCACGAAGAGATAACCGCCGGCCCGCAGCGCATCGGCCATGCCGCCCCGCTCGACGCTGAGCAGCGCCGCCACGCTGTCCACCAACCGCTCGAACGTCAGAAAGACCGCCATGATCAGATAGGCGGCCACGAAGATCGCGTTGCCCATGTTGGCCGCCACGCGCTCTTTGACGTCGCCGCCCCACGGCAGCGGATCGAGGCCGTAGTGTTGGATGATGCCATAGATACTGATCGGGAGGCTGCTGAGGATGATCGTGAAGATCAGGCGATTGACCTGGGCCTGCGAACGCAGATGCGTCAAGACCGCCAGGAAGAGGGTCACATAGCTCAGGAAGGTGAAGGTCCCCTGCAGGCGCACATACGAGCCGAAGAAGCTGATGCGCGGCGCCACCGAGAGCGCGGTGCTCAACAGATAGGCGAAGACCACGATCAGC
>VGOD01000272.1 GCA_016876015.1 Chloroflexota bacterium | reverse complement strand
TGGAGAAGTGTTTGATTCAGCCATGATGGCAGCTTATCATACTCGGCACGGCTTGTCTATGAGCAACGTCCTTGACAAGGTGTGGTAGAGGCCAAGCAACTCCCCCGGATTTTTGAGAAGATACACAGGTCGTTATGCGCCATAATATGCGCCATTTTGAAGCGTTATGCGCCATCTCACTACTGCGCAACGTAGATTGTGCCCTTACGTGTACCGAGTTGCCGAATCCAACTGGTGGCTATTAACCGATTCAGATCCCTTAAGGCTGTCCGTCTGGACACATGGAACAAAGTCTGATAAAGGCTGTTGGTTAGTTCTTTTCCTTCATTTACCATTAGCGTCAATGCTTCTATCTGTCGCTCGTTCAGATCCAAGGCCCGCAAATCGGTGACGCCTTCTTCAGGGATCAGATCCAGAATGTGTTCCCCCGGTCCTGGAAAGATCACGCGGAACCATCCCGGCCCGCCCTCGAAACGCGGCTCCGGCAGACCGTGGCCGCGCATGTCGCGACGCATCCGCTCGATGCCGGTTCCAAACTGCTCGATGTACCCTATCCGGTAGAGCAAAGCGGCCAGATCGGGATTGCGCCAGACCGGCGGCGTCTGGCCCAAGGTGTTCACGGTGATCGGCGGCAACAGCCCGCCCGGACTCTCGATTTCGATCCGGTCTGAATAAATCGCGACCTGCGCCCGGCTGCCGGATTGCCAGTAATCGCGGTGGATGACGGCGTTGGCGATAGCCTCGCGGATGGCGGGATACGGGTACTCGGTGATCTCCATGCGCTGGGCGTGGTAGATCTTGGAGGCGATGCGCGTGTTGCGGCGCACGAACGCCTCGGCCCGATCAATGATCTCGGCCAGGTCGCCGGTCACATCGGCCCGATCCACGATCTGGGTCGTGCCCTTGGTCGCGCCGGGGAAGCGGGCCAGGCCTATTACGCTTTGGGGCGCAAATCGTTGAGGGTCACGGCCGAACAGGAGCACGGCGGCCATGGTCGGCGCCAGGCGGTCGTCCACCACGCGCAGCGCGTTCAACCGACGCAACGCCTCGGCCACGGGCAGGTCGGCCGAGTCGGCGGGCAGACGACCGCGGCGGATGGCGAGTTCCAGGAAGCGGCGCACACGGTCGGGGTCTATGTCGTCGAACGCGGCGGCGCTGGCCTGATCGTCGAAGCGAGGGCGGTTCTCCAGCAGCAGCCAGCGCTGCTCATCGCGCGTGAGTTGGGCCTTGACCGCGCCCACTCGCCGGTATGCACGGCCGTAGGCCAGGTGGGGCCGATCGGGGCCAGCCGCGATGGACACGCCGATGACGGTCCGGCCGTCCACCTCCAGGTACTCGACGCGCGGGTAGAGCGGCGGGTCGGTGTTGTCCACGATGGCGTTGACCACCTGCTCGCGAGTGTTGGCGCCCACCGTCACACCGATCACCGTGCCATCCGGCCGTACGCCGAAAAGCAGCGTGCCGCCGTCCGCGTTGGCGAACGCGGCGATCGTGCGTACCCCGTCCTCCAGTTCGGCCAGGGAACGCTTGAATTCGAGACGTGGACCTTCACCCTGGGCGATCAATTGGAGAAGTTCATCACGGGTCATTTTTCACCCTCTCAGCCATGCCATCGTCACAGCAGTTCGGCCCGTTGCAGGCGATCGCGCAACGCGGGCCGGTTGGCGTAGCGTTCTTGCAGATTCGCCACTCGTGCTCGAAAATCGGCTCCGCGACTCTGGTAGTCGGCCAGGTCGCGCAGTTGGACGAGCAACGCGATCGCCTTGTCGTAAGAGGCGGGTTTCTTCTCCTCGATGAGCGCCAGGACGTCGCGCCAGGTCTCGGCCTCGCGCGGCGCGAACGCCTGCAACTCCGCGATGCGTTTAGCTTCGGCTGCTTCGGCAGCGCGGCGCTTCGCCTCGCGCTGCAGCCGGTCGGCGGTCGCCCGCAACTCGCCCCACGTGCGGCGGGGCGCGGCGACAGATAGTTGGGGCGCGCCGGCCAGCTCTTGCAGCCGGCGGTTGAGCGCCAACGACAGGTGCGCCTCTCCGCGCGTCAGCCGGGCTAGAAACGCGTCGCGTTCGGCCGGCGGCAGGCGGGCAATGGCCTCTTCCGGTGGGATGCCGGGCATCTGACCGCGCTCTGGGCTGGCCTCGGCCGCGGCCTGGATGAGGTGCTCGTCCAGGTCGAAAAGCTCAACCAAGCTCGCCAGGGGTGGCGAGAGCTTGCCCAGGCCGGGCGGAGTGGGCGGCGCAAGCTCGGCGTCTTCGGCATCCTGAAGCTCAGCGGCGCGCAGCCAGGCCAGGTAGAGCGCCCGATAGTCCCCTTGCAGGATGTCATCGCGCAACGGCGCCAGCGCGGCGAGCCAGCCGCCGCCTTCGATCCACTCCCCGCCCCCTTCTTCATCCAGCGAGATGTCCAGGATCAGGCAGTCGCCGATCGGCTCCAGCTTGATGCGATACTCCCACAGATACGGCTCGATCGGCTTGGGGTCGAGCAAGCCCTTGGGGAAGCGGAACGCCAGCCGCTTGCTGCCCCAGTTTGCCAGGTAGAGGAAGGCGTCGAAGTAGCGCGCCAGCACCTGTTTGGGGTCATGCTTGAAGTCGCCCCAACTGTAGGTGACGATCGCCTGCGAGGAGGTGACCTCGATGTGGCTGGACAGCTTGCTCACCGCGGCCCGCTGCTCAGGCGTGAGCGGCCGGTCGAGGGTTTGCCATTCGTAGTATTGGTATTCGCTCATGGGTGGGGTCCTTCCATCAACATGCTCCGGTGCGACCATCACGCTGCTTGTAGTAGTGACTTCTCGAACTCCAGGGTCAACTCGCGGCCATCTTCCAACACCAGGGTGCGTGACCCCCGCACTGTCAGTGGGCTCTCGGGGGGAGTTTCGAGAGCGATCCGATCTCCCACCATACGCACGCGCACCAGAAGAGGCTGTTTGCGGCGTTCGATCTCGGCCCAGGTTTCTAGCATGGTGTCCAAGGGTAGCGTACCATCCCACTGGGCGGACTGTTCAATGTACTGGTCAATCAAGTGGTCGAACTCTTCATTGGTTAAATCATCGAGCGTTTGAGACATCTTGCACCTTCCTTTGATGGATCCGCATCTTCTCTTTCCATATCTCGTAGTCCACTACGATCACCTTTTGGGTCCTAATTGTCATGCATCAAGACATCGTTCCGTGACTAACTGAGGGAACCCTCAGGAGATCGTTCCGCACATTAACAACCGAACCCTCACAACATCGTTCCGTTGTGGTGTATGATACTCATCAGCCTGGAAAGGAGGATGAGTCACCATGACGAGCCTAGCAGATGAACGTATGAGCGCCATCCACCTGCTGCGCGCCGAACAAACTGTCAGCGAGGTAGCGCAGCAGCTTGGCCACAGTGAGCGTTGGGTGCGCAAGTGGTGGCAGCGGTATCAAACGGCGGCGTGGGCCGGGCTGGCTGACCAGTCCCGTGCCCCGCACCGGCGGCCCCGGCAGTTGTCGGCTGTGGTGCGGCAGCAGATCATCCTGGCGCGCAGCACCCTGGAAGCGCAGGCCGCCACCGGCACCGACCTGAAGTACATCGGGGCGCCGGCCGTCCGCACCCGGCTCAAGGCCCAAGGCTGCCAGCCGCTGCCCAGCATCGCCAGCATCGAGCGGGTGCTGCTGGCGGCCGGGATGACCCGACCCCGCTAGTCGGCGGTCCACGCCGACGTGGTTTATCCCCATCTGCAACCAACGGCCCCGCAGCAGTTGTGTCAGGTTGATATTGTGCCGCATTATCTCACCGGCGGCACACGGGTGCCGTGCTTCAACGCCATTGACGTCGTTTCGCGGTGTGCGACCGGGCTGGCCTATGCCGAGCGTCGGGCCCAAGACGCGTGTGCCTTCGCCGTGCAGGTCTGGCAAACCTTGGGCATCCCCTGCTACACCCAGTTCGATAACGATAGCTGCTTTGATGGGGGCCATACGCATCCGCATGTACTGGGGCAGGTGGTGCGTTTAGCCCTGACGGTCGGTACCGAAGCGCTCTTCTCGCCGGTGCAACATCCTGAGAGCAATGGCTACGTCGAACGCTTCCATCAAGAGTACAATCGTCACGTCTGGGATGATACGTACCTGGCCGATCTCGCCGCGGTCCAGCGGGAATCCGCACACTTCTTCGCGCTTTACTGTGCCAGTGGCCATCATGCGGCGCTCCACGGCCGCACCCCGCAGGAGGTGCATGGTCAACCAATGTATCGACTGCCAGCAGGCTTCGTGCTGCCGACCACGCGTCTGCCGCTGTACGAGGGCCGCGTACACTTCATCCGCCAAGTCTTGGCCGACCACACCGTCTCGGTGCTCAACGTGCGCTGGGCCGTCCCCAACCCTGAGCCGCTGAAGGGGGTGTGGGTGACCATCGAACTGCGTGCCGCAGGGGCGACCCTGACGATCTACGACGCCGCACCCGATGTGCATACCCGGCGTTGCTTGGCCACCTATCCCTTCCCGGTCAAGGAGCCAATCCTGCCCCGCACTGCAACGGCGATCGGCCGTCCAGGGCCAGTAGCGTCGCTGGCGCCACTCGCACCGGCGCCAGCCACCGCAGGGCAGCCGTCAGGCCCGATTGCGCTTTTGCTCTACGCCTTGCTCGGGGCCGTCCGCTGGACCCGCAAGACCGCTTTCGGAACGATGTTCTGAGGGTTATCCGGTTGTTAATGTGCAGGTCGCCCGGAACGATGTCTTGAGGGGCGACACCTAATCTGTATCGAGCCAGCTCGGGGCAATATCCGTTCAAGAGTGGTCAGCGTGACCTGCTGCGTTTCTCCGTCTATCTTACCCCACATGGCCGGTTTCAAGAAAACCACCAGGGTTCGCACCCGGCTTGTTGGTAGCCAGGCGCGAGTGATGTAGAAATCAATGGTCGGATCAGGATGGTACTGCTGAGCCAGAAAATAGGTGCTGGTCTTGATATCGCCCCGGAAGGATGAAACGACCAGATCAACAGGGGAAAGACGTTCGGCTCGTACCCGAAGGTCATGGGCCTTGAAGCTAATACGAGAGGCTGCCAGGTCTCGCAAGATCTCGATTTCAAACGCATAACCGCGCGCAAACTGTTGCCACCAGTAGAGCAGATAGCTCAATAGCAACCGACTGTCGGGAATGTCGACCTCGTAAAACTCTGAGGCGCGCACTTCCTGGCTGATACGGCGGGCGATGGTTGCCCACAAGGGAGTGCTGACTCGGGCTGGATCCTCGCTAGCCAGGAGGGTGGCAATATAGGCGTCGGCGTAACGCAAGTCTACCAGCACATGGTAGAGGCTGGCGAAGGTACGTTGTTGTCCAGGGCCCAGGTTGACCACCGCGGTGCGCAGCAGGTCCATCGCTTCGAAGAGGGTCGCCCAGACGTGGGGAGGCAAGCTCTCTGCGGCGAGATGGTACTGAAAAATTGCCTGCCGGTGGATTTCCATGAAGCCTGGAGGAATGATGAAACGCAAGCTCATACCCGTTCTCCTGTTTTCCTCAGGGCTGCCATTGGCTCCCTATCGGAATCGCTGAGGGCATGGCCACTGTGCTATCGTCTCAGAGCTTGTTTAATAATGGTGTTATTAGTCGGTTGTTGGCGCTTGATGCAACCTTGACTTGCACGGGGCCACGCACTTAGGAACGAGAATTAATTAACTGTCCAATGCCCCTGGTCGTTCTTGCCATCCGACCGGCTCCGGGTTATGCTCTCCTGGAGTCTGCGCCCCACCACGTCAAGATGCGGAGCCACCATGATACCCTATAGCCCGGAAATCGAGCAGGCGATGCGCAAGTACGCCGCCACGTTGAACGAGAAGGACCGCCGGCGGTATGCCGCCATTGAGGCCCTGAAATTGCCCCCCGAGGGGCAGCGCTACATTGCCCAGGTGTTGGGGTGCAGTGTCAAGACGGTGCGGCGCGGGCTGCGGGACTTGGGCGAGTTGCCCGAGCAGCCCCGACCTACGGCGACCGTGCGCAAACCGGGCGGTGGGCGCAAGAGCTATACGACCAAATATCCGGACATTGACGCCCAGTTTTTGGCCGTGCTCCAGGAGTACACGGCGGGCGACCCGATGGATGCGCAAGTCGTCTGGACTGACCTGACGCCGCAGGCGATCGTCAAGCTGTTGGCCGAGCACCAGCAGGTGCAGGTGAGTAAGAGTGTCGTGCGCAAGCTACTCAAGAAGCACCATTATCGGCGGCGCAAGGCGCAGAAAAAGCAGACCTTGAAAACGGTGCCCCACCGCGATGAGCAATTCACCAAGATCAAGGCGCTCAGAGCGGAATTCACCGCCGCCGGCAACCCGGTGATCAGCTTTGACACCAAGAAGAAGGAGTATCTGGGCAACTTGTATCGGGCTGGTCAGCTCTATACCCGGCAGGAACTGCGCACGCTGGACCATGACTTCACCAGCGCAGCGGAGGGCCTCATCATTCCGCATGGCATTTTCGATCTCCAGCACAACATCGGCTATATCCATTTAGGCGCCAGTAAAGACACCAGTGAGTTTGCCTGCGACTGTATCCGCGCCTGGTGGCTCGACCATGGCCACGCCCAGTTTCCGCACGCCACGGCGCTGCTGGGCCTCTGCGATGGCGGGGGGAGCAACAACAGCCATCACTTCATCTTCAAAGAAGACCTGCAGAAGCTGGCCGATGACCTGGGCCTGGAAATCCGCATCGCCCACTATCCGCCCTATTGTTCCAAGTACAACCCGATTGAGCACCGCGTGTTCCCGCACATCACGCGCGCCTGTCAAGGTGTGATCTTGACCAGCCGGGCCTTGGTCAAAAAGCTGCTGGAAAAGACGCAGACCAGCAAAGGCCTGCGCGTCGTGGTAGACATCATTGAGACCGTGTATCAGACCGGCCGCAAGGTCGCCGACGACTTCAAAACGAACATGCGCATTATCTTTGACGACGTGCTGCCGCAGTGGAACTACCGCGCCGTGCCAACGCGGACAGTTATTTAATTCTCATTCCTTAGCGGCAACGCTGACGGTGGCACTCGCCTGCTGGGTCGGTTCGCGGCGGCCAACGCGCTCGTGTGCCAGGCCTTGTGACGTGGCGACGCCGCGCACCTGGCCATAGCCCCGTCGGCCGCGGGTC
>VGOD01000271.1 GCA_016876015.1 Chloroflexota bacterium | reverse complement strand
GAATTGCACGAATTTCACGAATTCAGCCGCCTGGTCAACCCATTTTCGTGTCAATTCGTGTCATTCGTGGCTGGTTTTCGGCGCCACTGCGTAAGTCCTGTCAATAATCCGGGGTAGGGGCACGGCCTTGCGCCTGCCCACCGGGGCGACCGCGAGGGTGCGCCCCTACAAATTGAGAAGATACCTTCGTCGGGTATAGCCGGGAGGCTGTGCGTGAAAAAGCGAGGAACTTCGCGCCATGGCCGAACGCGTCAAATTTTCATCGTCCCCACCCGCAGAAAGAGGCCGACAAGGGCGCGGTGCTGTCCATGCGTCGTTTCTTGATAGAAGCAGGAGTCGTGCCATGATGGAGTACAAAGGATACCTGGGACAAGTGCAGTTTGACGACGAAGCGGATATCTTTCACGGTGAAGTTATCAATATTCGAGATGTGATCACGTTCCAGGGGCGGTCAGTCGAGGAGCTACGCCAGGCGCTTAAAGATTCGGTAGACGACTATCTGGATTTTTGCGTCGAGCTTCGAAAGGAACCTGAGAAACCATTCTCCGGCCGCGTGACCATCCGCCTCTCGCCCGAGCAGCACCGCAAGGTAATTCTCGCCGCGTCACAGGCTGGTGAAGCGCTGGAACGGTGGATCGCCGAAACTCTTGATCGCGCCACTGGAACGATCCAACTTGGCGCAGCGCCCGTGTGAAATTCAGCAGGAAAACTCTGTTTCGTGCCCATTCGTGGTGAAACCCGAGGAACATCGCTCATGTACAAAATTCTCGAAAAACAAGTTCTCAGCGATGTGATCGTGCTTATGGTCGTCGAAGCGCCGCACATCGCCCGCAACGCAAAAGCGGGACAATTCGTCATCGTCATCGCCGACGAGCACGGCGAGCGCATCCCACTCACCATCGCCGACCACGACCCGGCTGCGGGCACGATCACCCTGGTGATCCAGGAGATCGGCAAGTCCACCATGCAGATGGCCGGCCTGCGGACCGGCGATGCCCTCTTCTCGCTGGCCGGTCCGCTGGGCCATCCGACCGAGATCGAGGAGTACGGCGCCGTGGTCTGTGTGGGAGGCGGCGTGGGCATTGCGCCCATCTATCCGATTGCGCGCGATCTCAAGCAGGCCGGCAATCGTGTCATCTCGATCATCGGCGCGCGCAGCAAGCCCTTGCTCTTCTGGGAAGAGAAGATGCGCAGCGTGTCCGACGAGCTGATCGTGTGCACCGACGACGGCAGTTATGGCCGCCAGGCCCTGGTCACCGCGCCGCTGAAGGAATTGCTGACGACGCAGGGCCACGAAATCGCCAGGGTGTGGGCCATCGGTCCGACCATCATGATGAAGTTCGTGGCCGCTACTACTCGGCCGTTCAATGTGCCGACGATCGTCAGTCTGAACTCGATCATGATTGACGGCACGGGCATGTGCGGCGGCTGCCGTGTTGCCATGACGGACGGCGCCAGGTTCGTTTGTGTGGACGGGCCGGAGTTCGACGGCCACCGCGTCGACTGGGATAACCTGCTCTCGCGCATGCAGTACTATCGCGATGAAGAGCGCACGGCCGTTGACCGCTGGCAACAACACAGCACAGCCGCGGCCAGTCGCCAACACGCGCAAGCGGCAGTCCTGGGGAGGTAAGCGCCATGTCTCCACTATCGCAACGTGAACGCATGCAGATCCCGCGTCAGGCGATGCCTGAGCAGGAGCCGGAGGTCCGCGCCGGCAACTTCGAAGAAGTGGCCCTGGGCCTGACGTGGGAGCTGGCGCAGTTGGAGGCCGATCGTTGCCTGCAATGCGGCAAACCGCGCTGCATTGATGGCTGTCCGGTCGGTGTGCAAATCCCGCAGTTCATCATGGCGCTGCGCGAGGGCGACCTGCTCGCGGCGGTCGAGGCCATGAAGGCCAGGAACAACTTGCCGGCCATCTGCGGCCGCGTCTGCCCGCAGGAATCGCAGTGCGAGGCCAACTGCATCCTGGCCAAGAAAGGCCAGGCTGTGGCCATCGGCCGGCTGGAGCGCTACGTGGGCGATTTTGCCCTGCGCGAACAGGCCTGTCCCCCTGTTCCTGCGCCGGCCACCGGTCGCAAGGTGGCGGTCGTCGGCTCTGGGCCGGCCGGGTTGACCTGCGCGGTTGACCTGGCGAAGTTCGGTCACAAAGTCACCATCTTCGAGTCGTTGCACCTGCCCGGCGGCGTGCTGGTCTACGGCATTCCCGAATTCCGCCTGCCCAAGAGCCTGATCCAGGCTGAAATCCAGGCCGCGACCGAGTGCCTGGGGATCGAAATCCGCACCGACCACGTCATCGGCAACACCTATACTCTGAATGAACTGCTCAAGGAATACGATGCCGTGTTTCTGGGCACCGGCGCGGGCCTGCCATCCTTCATGCGCATCCCTGGCATCAATCTGAATGGGGTGATGTCGGCCAATGAGTTTCTGACGCGCGTCAACCTGATGAAGGGCTATCGCTTCCCGGAATACGATACGCCGGTGAAAGTGGGCCAGCGCGTGGCCGTGATCGGCGCAGGCAACGTGGCGATGGACGCCGCGCGCAGCGCGCTGCGACTGCAGACGATGCGCGGCCGGCGCAATGGCGGCGGGCCAGGCGAGGTCCACATCATCTATCGCCGCTCGCGCGACGAGGTGCCCGCGCGCGAGGAGGAATTCCATCACGCCGAGCAGGAGGGCGTTATTTTCGACTTCCTTACCAACCCGGTGGCGATTCAGGGCGACGAGAAGGGCAGAGCCAAGACGCTGCGCTGCATCCGCATGCAGTTGGGCGAACCAGACGCCTCTGGCCGCCGCTCGCCGATCGCCATCGAGGGCTCGGAGTTCGAGACGGAGATGGACACGGTGATCTTTGCGCTCGGCACCAGCCCGAACCCCATCGTCTTCAACAACGCGGCCGGACTGGAGCGCAGCCGTCATGGCACGGTCATCGCGGACAACGAAACGGGCCGCACGATGAAGCCGGGCGTGTGGGCCGGCGGCGATGTTGTCACGGGCGCGGCCACCGTGATCAGCGCGATGGGGGCCGGCAAACGCGCCGCCGCGGACATACACAAGTTTTTGAGCGATGAAGGACTGTTTAACGTGGGGTAGACAAGTAGACAAGGAAACAAGGAGATAAGACGGATACGCCCTTACTTGTATCTTTTCAATAAGTGGGGGCCGACGGGGGTCGCAGACCCCCTGAAAGCAGGCTCGTAGGCGGTCTGTGACCGCCGTTTCCCCGGATTATTGAGAGGATACCCTTACTTCCCTGTCTCCTTGTCTACTGCTTGCTCCAAGGGGTTTGACTCTGACCACTTACACCGTTCACTTCCACCCCGGCGACATCGTCGTCCAGGTCCCAGGCGGGGTCACGCTTTCCGAAGCCGCGCAACTGGCGGGTCTCGACCTGAACCAGCCCTGTGGCGGCCAGGGACGCTGTGGTCGGTGCGCGGTGATCGTGGACGATCCTGCTGCGCGGGACGCGAGCGGGCCGCGTTCGGCGGTGCGCCGTCGCTCAACCATCCGCCTCAGTCCCGAGGCGGTGGCGGCCGGCTACGCTCTGGCCTGCCAGACGGTGGTGGAAGGAGATGCCTGGGTCACGGTGCCGGCGCAACAGGCCATCGAGCGCCGGCTGACCACGCAGAAGGCCGCGGCGCGCGTCGAGGCGCCGTTCGACTATGACCCGCGGCGCCATCAGCCGATTCAGCGTTACTACCTGCGCCTTGACCCGCCCGACTTGGCGGACCAGACCGATGATTGGTCGCGGGTGACGCGCGCCCTGGCCACACACGGCGTCGCAAACCCAGAAGTCAGCCTGCCCCTCCTGCGTGATATGCCGCGCGTGCTGCGCGCGCTTTTTTCTGATGGCAAGGATGAGGCTGAACCCGCAGAGGATCAAGCCCCTGACATCTCCGCGGCGGGGGCGTTCCGCTGGCACGACACGACTGAGCCATGGCAGGTCACGGCCGTCGTGTCGCTGGATGCCTGGGATCGGCCGCAGGGGCCGCCGCAGTTGCTGGCGCTGCTGCCCGGCGACCATACGGCCCGCAATTTGGGCGCGGCGGTTGACATCGGCACCACGACGATCACCGTTTGGCTGGTTGACCTGGAAAGCGGCGAAGTCGTGGCGCAGGCCAGCGACTACAACGGCCAGATCGCCCGCGGGGAAGATGTCATCTCTCGCATCATCTATGCCAGAAAGCCAGCGCGGCTGATCGAGTTGCAGGAGCTCGTGGTCGGCACCATCAATCGCCTGTTGCAGGCCGCCTGCCAGAAGGTCGGCGCCGACCCACAGGAAGTCTTCAAGGTGACGGTCGCCGGCAACCCGACCATGATCCACCTTTTCCTGGCGATTCCGCCGGAGTCCATCCGGCTGGAGCCGTTCATCCCTGTCGTCAACTACGCGCCGACGGTGCGGGCTGGCGAACTGGGCCTGGCGGTCAATCCCCAGGCGGTGGTGGATTGTCTGCCAGGTGTGGCGAGCTACGTCGGCGCCGACATCAGCGCCGGGGTGCTCAGCGCGCGGATGGATGAGGCGCCCGAGCTGACGTTGTTCATTGATGTGGGAACCAATGGCGAGACTGTCTTGGGCAACGCGGATTGGTTGATCACCTGCGCCTGCTCGGCCGGGCCGGCGTTCGAGGGCGCGGGGGTCGAGCACGGGATGCGCGCCACGACCGGCGCCATCGAAGAGGTTTGGATCAACCACGAGACGCTGGAGCCGACCTATCGCGTGATCGGCCCGCCGGGCGAGAAGCCGCGCGGCATCTGTGGCTCTGGCTTGCTCTCGTTGCTGGCCGAGATGCTCGTCGCGGGGGTGGTGGACAAGGCGGGCAACCTGCGGAAGGCCTCAGCCAGTGGAAAAGACGGCGCGCCCCCGCGCAACCGTGAAGGCCAGCATGGGCCAGAGTATGTGATCGCCTGGGGCGCCGAGACCGCGGATGGCCGCGACATCAGCATTACCGAGGTGGACATTGACAACCTGATGCGCGCCAAGGCGGCCATCTATGCCGGCTTCACCGTCATGGCGCAGAGCGTCGGCGTTGACCTGGCAGATGTATCCCACATGCTGATCGGCGGCTCTTTCGGCCAGCACATCAACGTGGAAAAGGCGGTGCAGATCGGCCTGCTGCCGGATCTGCCCGCGCCGGCGCACGAAGCGGCCTCGGAAGGGGGCGACGCTTCGCCGTGGGATCGCTTCAAGTTCCTGGGCAACACAGCCATTCGAGGCGCCTACATGGCGCTGTTGCATCGCGATGTACGCGCACACCTGAACGACATCGCACGCAAGATGACCTACCTGGAGTTATCGGCTAACAACACGTTTTACGACGCGTTCATGTCCGCGATGTTCCTGCCGCATACGGATTTGGGACAATTCCCGACGGTGAAGGCGGCCCTGAAGCGGTGAAAAGGAGGGACCATGGCTATCACACCTGTGCCTGTTGAGCAACTCACGAACTATCGCCACCTCATCACCCTGCCGGATGGATTGCGGGTGCTGCTGCGGCCCTTGACGCCCAAGGATCGCGATGCCCTGGTCGCCCTTTACATCGGCTTGCCGGCATCCGAGACGCAGTACTTTCGCAGCAACATTGCCAGCCCCGAAGTGGTGTCAGCCTGGGCCGAGAAGCCGGACTATGCCAGCGTCTTCCCGCTGGTAGCCGTGGTCGGCGACCGCATCGTAGGCAATGCCACCTTGCATTTGAGCAAGGGCTATACCCGTCACGTCGCCCAAATCCGCATCTTTCTGCTGAAGGAATATCGTCGCCAGGGGATCGGTACAACCATGATCCGCGCGCAGGTAGAAATCGCGCGCAAACTGGGCCTGCACCAGCTCATCGCAGAGGTCGCCGAGACCCAGCCGCAGGTCATCCATGCGTTCGAGCGCCTGGGTTTCGAGCGCCAGTTCGCCTGGAAGGACATGTTCATGACGCCAGAGGGCGAGACGTTGGATATGATCGTGCTGGTGAACTATCTGAAGAGGCCGACTGCCAGTTTCTAGAACGTGGAACGTGAAACGTCAAACGTCATGTGTGCGATGTGTTTGGATTTCGCTGAGGCAGCTGTGAACGTCTGACTTCTGATGTTTGACGCACGAACGGCTCGTCATTTGGGAGTGTTGCATGACAATCACCATCGCCGTCGCGGGTAAGGGCGGCACAGGCAAGACGACCCTTTCGGGGCTGCTGATTCGCTATCTTGTCCAGAAGGAACGCGGGAAGATCCTGGCGATTGACGCCGACCCCAGCAGCAATCTGAACCTGGTGCTGGGCCTGCCGCTGACGCAGACGATCGGCGACATCCGGGAGGATGCGCGCGGGGCAGGGCAGCCAGGACAGTCGCGGCAGGATTGGCTCAGCTATGCCGTGCGCATGGCCATCGAGGAAGGCGATGATTTCGACCTTCTGGCGATGGGGCGGCCGGAAGGTCAGGGCTGCTACTGCGCGGCCAATCATATGCTGCGCAGCATCATGGACGGCATCAACGCGGGCTATGACTACGTGGTGATGGACAACGAGGCCGGCATGGAACACCTGAGCCGGCGCACCACGCGCGATGTGGATCATCTGCTGCTGGTGAGCGATGCCAGCGTGCGCGGTCTGACCGCGGCCGAGTCCATGGTCAGCCTGAGCAAGGAGCTGGAGATCAACGTCCGCAACACCTACCTGGTGGTCAATCGGGTGATCGGCGAGCTGACGCCGGCGCTCAGGGCCAAAGCCGAAACGATGGGTGTGCCGCTGCTGGCGGTGCTGCCCTATGACCCGCTGCTGGTGGAATTCGACGGCCAGGGCCGGCCGCTGGTCGAGCTACCCGACGACGCGGCGATGAGCCGGGCAGTGACGGGGGTGGCGCAACAACTGCTCGCCTGATGATGTGGTTGCTTGAGATGGAAGAAAGATTACCGCCGATTCATCCCGGCGAAGTGCTGCTCGAGGATTTTATGCAGCCATTTGGGCTGTCACAATATCGGGTCGCCAAAGATATCGGAATCTCGCCCCTGCGGATCAGTCAGATCGTGCATGGGTATCCTCTCAATAATCCGGGGAAACGGCGGTCACAGACCGCCTACGAGCCTGCTTTCAGGGGGTCTGCGACCCCCGTCGGCCCCCACTTATTGAAAAGATACGTGCATGGGAAGCGCGCCATCACGGCT
>VGOD01000270.1 GCA_016876015.1 Chloroflexota bacterium | reverse complement strand
CGGCCAGGGCAGCCCGTGGCAGAGCTTCTGCACGCTGGTCGGCACACAGCAGGCGATCATGCTGGCGATGGACACGCCAGACTTCCTGCACCACGCGCTGAACGCCATCCTGCAGCGGACGCTCAAAGTAACGGAGCTGTGGCGCGGCACGCCGGCCGACATGGTCGAGACCGGCGGCGGCGCGGGATCGAACACCGTCATCAGCCCGAAGCTGTTCCGCGAGTTCTGCATCCCCTACGACCGGCAGCAGCACGCGGCGTTGCACGACGCGGGGGTCAAGATCGTCTATCACTTGTGCGGTGGGGTGATGCACATGCTGGAGCTGGTGACCGAGAACGGCGCGGATGGCCTGGAGACGATGACGCCCCCTTCGATGGGCGGCGACTGCGACCTGGCCGAGGCGTCGCGGCGGGTGGGCGATAAGCTCTTCTTCATCGGCGGTTTCGACCAGAACGCCGGCTTCGAGCAGGGCACGCCAGAGGTCGCGCGGCGGCTCGTGATCGAGTGCTTCGAGGCGACCAAAGACCACGCCGGCTACATCTGCGCACCGTCCGATCACTTCTTCCACGGCGACCCGGCCAACCTGCAGGCGTTCGCAGACGCGGCCAAGGAGTGCAGGTACTGAGGGAAGGATGAAGGACGAGGAGGGGAGGCGATCTGCCGGTTTGTCGGTTTGCTGGTTAGCACGCGCTTCGACAAGAAGGTGCAAGGAACTGGGCGGTGACAGACACACAACAGCTGAAATCGAGGGTCTGCTTGGCATTCAGAATCTACACAGACAGGGCTGGTTAGGGATTGCGTTTTTGTGTCGTCATGTTGAGGGCGACCCTGTTCCCGACGGGATTGAAACGGACAAGGCCGACTACTTCTCACTGGAGGACATAGATGCTTTTGGGGGGCCATTCGAACCGTGGTGTGAATGGCTGGCACGTCGTGTGCTGAGGGGAGAGCATACAGTTATCGTCTCCGAACCAAACAATCCCTACCATCCGCGAGGGGCGTTTCTCTGAAAGCTGAGAGCAATCTTCCTGACTGATGCCCTGTTCGGTTTCATTCGTTGCTTCACCCGGCGGCGGCGGCTGATGCGCGAGCCGTTCGCCCACTCTCCCATTCTCCCATTCACTCATTCGGAGCCTCTCATGCAACTCACCGGCACGTTCCTCGATGAAATCTCCCATGACATCCCGCACCAGAACTGGGGCCGGGCTGAGTGGGACGCCGACTTCGCCGCGATGCGGGCGATCGGGATTGACACCGTGATCCTGATCCGCTCCGGCCACAAACGGTGGCTGACCTACCCATCCGAGGTGTTGATTGGGCGGGAGGGGTGCTACCGGCCGCCGGTTGATCTGGTGGACATGTTCCTCGACCTGGCGGGGCAGCACGGGATGGCCTTCTACTTCGGGACGTATGACTCCGGCGCCTACTGGCATCGGGGCGAGTTCGCCCGCGAGATTGACCTGAACCGGGCGGTCGTGGATGAGGTGTGGGCGAAGTACGGGGGCCGCGCCGCGTTCAAGGGCTGGTATCTGACGCAGGAGGTCAGCCGGCGCACGTGGGGTATCATTGACCTCTACGCGACGATGGGGCGTCACTGCAAGGCGCTCTCCGGCGGGTTGCCCGTGCTGATCTCGCCCTGGATGGAGGGGATCAAGGCGACGAACGCGTTCAGCAGCCAGGTGCACAAGGAAGGTGGGGTCACACTGGCGCAGCACGAGCAGGAGTGGGCCGAGGTAATGGGAGGCATCGCGGGCGCGGTGGATATCATCGCTTTCCAGGACGGCCACGTCGAGTTCAGCGAGCTGCCGGAGTGCCTGACCGTGAACAAAAAGCTGGCCGACCGCCACGGCCTGCGCTGCTGGACCAACAGCGAGACGTTCGACCGCGACATGCCGATCAAGTTCTTGCCGATCAAATGGGAGAAGCTGCTGCTCAAGCTCAACGCCGCGTCGCAGGTCGGCGTCGAGAAGGCGATCACTTTCGAGTTTTCGCACTTCATGAGTCCGAATTCGGCGTATCTGCAGGCGCGGCATTTGTACCACCGGTATCGCGAGCACTTTGGGATGGCCGTGGCCGACGGTCCATGCCGGCCGCGGGGCCAGCGCGAAGCCTCCCTGTGGGACGGCGGATGAAAAGCTCACGCAAAGACGCCAAGACGCAGAGAAGGACAGAACAACTCAACGGTCCTTGGCGCCCTTGGCGCCTTTGCGTGAGGCCAGCCAGGCCATTGTCAGGGCAGATGGGGGCGCCTGGCGCAAAACCTTGAACCGTACCCCCGGCTCTTGGGCTGTTTGCCCCGCTGAGTATTCTATGTTGTTCTTGCACGACCCGAAAGGAGGTGAGAGCAGCCGAAGACTGGCCGAGAGTTGTAGATCCTGTTCGAGCCGAAACGTATCCCCTGAAGGAGGATCCCAATGTCAATCTCTCGCAGCGTGTTCAGGATGATGGTCGGATTGGCCCTCGTCGGTCTCTTTGCGCCCCTCCTGGCGGCGTGCGGCCCGGTCGCGCCCGCGGCCCCCGCCGAGATCGTTTTGGGGACGGCGCTGCCTCTCACCGGCGGCCAGGCGCGGGAGGGCGGTTATTTCAAAAAGGGCTACGAACTGGCAATCAAGGAGATCAACGACGCAGGCGGCGTCATGGTCAAGGAGTACAACAAGAAGATCCCGATCAAGCTGATCCTCTATGACGACAAGAGCGACAACACCACTTCGGTGCAGCTCTACGAGAAACTGGTCAACGAGGATAAGGTCCATGCCCTCCTGGGCGGCTATGGCACGCCCCTGATCTCCGCGCACACGGTGGTGCCAGAGAAATACCAGGTGCCCTACGTGAACGGCGGCGGCGCGACCGGCGAGATCTATGCGCGCAACATGAAGTACATCTTCGGCATGTTGGCGAGCATCGAGAAACTGGCGCACACGTTGATGGACTGGATGGCCGCGCAGCAGGACGCCGGCAAGCTCAAGAAGCCGGTCAAGATCGCGGTCGTCGGCGAGAACACCTCGCATGGCAAGGAATTCCGCAAAGGGGTGCAAGACAAGACCAAGGCTGCGCCCGATCGTTTCCAGGTCGTGATTGACGAACCGTTCGAGCTAAACCTCAAGGACGCCGATCCGCTCTTGCAGAAGGTCAAGGGCGCCAACGCGGATGTCTTCCTGGCCGATGCCCGCATCGCCGACTACACCACGATCCATCGGCGCTACACGGAGTTGGGGCTCTCGCACCTGATCGTCAGCTATGGCCCGCGCGGCACCGAAAAGGCGGCCCGCGATGCGCTGGGCGCGGCGGCTGACTACATCGTGTCGTGCAACTGGTGGAGCGCGGACATCCCAACGCAGGAAGCGAAGGCTTTTGCCGAGAAATATCAGAAAGCCTACAACGAGCCTGCCGAGTGGTTCCCTGCCCTGGCCTACGAGACGGCCCGCGTCATGGCGAAGGCCATCGAGACGGCCGGCACCTTGGACAAGGTCAAGGTACGCGACGCGCTCGCCAAGACCGACATGAAGAACTCGCTCGTAGTCGGCGGCCGGGTCTGGTTCGAAGCGAACGGCCAGATCAACAACGACTACGTGATGATGCAGAACCTGCCCGGCGGCAAGTTGGGGTTGATCTATCCCAAGAACGTCGCCACCACCGATGCGGTTGTGCCGATCCCAAAGAAGTGATCTGACCTGCTGCCCCTTCCTGCGCCGCGCGGATTCGCGCCGGGGAAGGGGCAGCGGCTCGAGGAGGCCCGGTGAACATTGACCTTCCTGCTCTCATCGTCGGCGCAGTGCTGCTGGCCGGGCTGTACGCCACCATGTCCTATGGTCTGGCGCTCATCTATGGCGTGATGAAGATCGTGAACCTGGCGCACGCCGGGGTCATGATGTGGGGCGCGTATGCCGCCTTTCTCGTCATCACACGCCTGGGCGTCAACCCTTTCCTGGCGCCGGTCATCATCGTCCCCCTCTTTTTCGGCCTGGGCATGCTCATGCAACGCTTCATCGTGCGCCGCGTGATGTATGCTCCGCCGATCTCCTCGCTGCTGCTGCTCTTCGGCATCTGGCTGATCATGCAAAACGTGGCCTATCTGCTCTTTTCCGGCGACACGCGCACGATCACCACGCCCTACACGCTCACGACCTTCAAGGTCGCCGGCATCTCGATCTCGGTGAATCGGCTGGTTGTCTTCGCCGTGGGCATCCTGGCCCTGGTTGGGCTGCAACGCTTCCTGGGCCACACCTATGTCGGCAAGGCGATTCGCGCCACCGCACAGGATGGCGCAGCCAGCCAACTGGTGGGCATCAACACTGATCGCATCATGGAATTCGCCTTCGGCATCGGGACCGCGCTCGCGGGCCTGGCCGGCACGCTCATGGCGCTCATCTTTGCCTTCGACCCCGACTTTGGCCGCTCGCACCTGCTGAAGGGCTTCTGCATCGTCGTCTTGGGCGGGCTGGAGAGCTTTGTCGGCGTGGCGCTGGGCGCGCTGGTGCTGGCGCTGGCCGAGGCGCTGAGCATCCTGGTGGTCATGCCGGCCCTCCAGGACTTCATCAGTTTTGCGATCCTGGTGATCGTCCTGGTCATCATGCCAGGCGGCATCATGGGGTTGATCGCCATGCTCAAGCCCAAAGGAGTGATCCGGTGAGCAAGCTGCCTCGTTCCTTTGGTCGCAGGCCGTTCACCTGGAAGCTGTGGGCCGGTCTGGCGGGCCTGCTCTTCTTGCTGGCCATCCCTCTGCTCCGGCTGGCCGGGGGCTATCTACAGACGCTGGGCTTTCTGACGTTCCTGTATGTCACGATGAGCACGGCCTGGAACATCCTCGGCGGCTACACCGGGCAGACGTCATTCGGCCACGCGACTTTCTACGGCCTGGGCGCGTACACCACGACGATCCTGGCCCTGCGCGGGGTTCCGCCGCTGCTGACGCTGCCGCTGGCGGGCGTCATCGCCGCGGTTTATGGCCTGTTGTGGGGCTATCCGTGTCTGCGTCTGCGCGGCCAGTACTTCGCCATCGCGACCATCGGCGTTGGCGAAGCCACGCGGCTGCTGATGCTGAACCTGGACGACCTGGTCAAGCACAGCGCGTTGTTCGAGGGCCTCTTGCGCAAAGGGGTGCTGACAGGCGGGGCCACGGGTCTGATGCTGCCCACGCCGCCTGACATTCGCGCCTATGCCACAGCCTTTTACTACGGGGGCATGGCCCTGATGTTCGTCGCGCTGGCCGTTTCCTGGTGGGTCAAGAACAGCAAGTTCGGCCTGGGTCTGTTCGCCATCAACATGGACATCGACGCGGCCGAGACGGTCGGCGTCCCCACCACGCGCTACAAGATTCTGGCGCTCTTGCTCAGCGCGTTCATGGTCGGCATGGCCGGCAGCGTCTACGCACAGTACGTGTTCTACATTGATCCACAGACCGTCTTCGGTTTCCCCGTCAGCATCGCGATGGTGCTGATGCCCACCATCGGCGGCATCGGCACCCTGGTCGGGCCGGTGCTGGGCGCGGTGGTGTACGTGGTGGTGCAAGATCGTATCCTGACGGCCAACCTGACCCTGGGCGCCTTCAGGCTCTCGCTCAGCACGATGCACCTGCTGGTGTACGGCGGCCTGCTGGTGCTCATCGTCCTTTTCGAGCCGAAGGGGCTGATCGGGCTGTTGCGGCGGTTCGTCTCATGGTGGGAGAGGCGCGGGCCGCAGCGCGTGGCGGCCGCCAGCTCGCACCCCAGGCGAGGTGAGCCATGACCGCACTCCTCGAAGGCCACAACGTGGTCATGAGTTTTGGCGGCCTGACCGCGGTGCACGATGTCAGCTTCCAGGTGCAGCCGGGCGAGATCTTCGGGTTGATCGGGCCTAACGGCGCCGGCAAGACCACGCTCTTTCGCTGCATCACCGGGGTCTACCGCGCCACCGCGGGCAAGATCCTCTTCAAGGGCCACGAGATCACGCGGCTGATGCCGCACGACACCTGCGTGCTGGGGGTTACGAATACCCATCAGATCGTCAAGCCGTTCCAGGACATGACGGTGCTGGACAACGTGCGGGTGGGCGCGTTCTTTGGCCGCGGTTGGGCCCGGGGCGAGGTGAAGGATGCCACCCGAGAGGCCATGCGCGTCCTGGAGTTCACTAGGCTGGCGGGCAAGGCCCACGCGCTGGCGCGCAACCTGACCTTGCCCGATCGCAAACGGCTGGAGGTGGCGCGCGCCCTGGCCACGCGGCCCGAACTGCTGCTGCTCGACGAAGTCGTCGCGGGTCTCAACCCGACCGAAACCGACATGATGGTGGAGCTCATTCGCCAATTGCGCGACAGCGGCATCACGATCTTCATGGTGGAACACGTGATGCGCGCGGTGCTCAATGTGAGCGATCGCATCATGGTGCTGAGCTATGGCGACAAGATCGCAGAGGGCACGCCCAGGCAGGTCGCCAGCGACCCCAAGGTGATCGAAGCCTACCTGGGCAAAGGGTTCGCCAATCAGCCCCCACGCGCCGGAGAGTGAAGCGTATGCTGCAAGTCAACAAGATCAACGTCTTCTACGGCGAGGCGCAGGCGCTCTGGGATATCTCCTTCGCGGTCAACCAGGGCGAGATCGTCACCCTGGTGGGCTCCAACGGCGCGGGCAAGAGCACCACCATGAAGGCCATCTCGGGACTGGCCCCGCCTGCAAGCGGCGAAATCAGCCTGGACGGCGTGCGCATCGACCGCCTGCCGGCCTACCGGATCGTGGAGATGGGGGTCGCCCAAATCCCAGAAGGCCGGCGGCTTTGGCCGGGCCTGACCGTGCGCGAGAACCTGGAGCTGGGCGCATACACCCGGGCAGCGCGCGCCGCGCGCCAGGAAACGACCGAGTGGGTCTTTCAGCTCTTCCCGCGGCTCAAGGAACGCCGCGCCCAACTGGCCGGCACCCTTTCCGGCGGCGAACAGCAGATGGCGGCGATCGCGCGTGGTCTCCTGTCGAAGCCCAAGCTGCTGATGCTCGACGAACCATCGCTGGGCCTGGCGCCCTTGCTCGTGGAAGAGGTCTTTCGGGTGATCCAGGAGATCAATCGCCAGGGGGTCACCATCTTGCTGGTGGAGCAGAACGTCCACCATGCGCTGGCGATCTGCAACCGCGGCTACGTGCTGGAGACCGGCCGCATCGTGCTCGCGGGCCGCGGGGCCGAATTGCTGGCCGAC
>VGOD01000269.1 GCA_016876015.1 Chloroflexota bacterium | reverse complement strand
ATGACCAACTCCGGGAACCGGCCGTCGAGGATGAAATCCTGACCAGCGGGGAGAATGTCTATGTGGCGCCGCCGTGGAAGTTGATGTGGTGGCGGTTCCGCAGGCACAAAATGGCGATGGTCAGCGCAGTCGTCTTAATCGTGTTCTACTTCACCGCGGCCTTCTGCGAGTTCGTGGCGCCCTATGACCCGGATGCGCCCTTCATCCAATATAAGTATTCGTCACCCACGAAGATTCATATCCGGGATGCCGAGGGCCAGTTCCGTGCGCCGTTCGTCTATCAGACCAAGCGCGGCCTGGATCCGAACACTTTGCAGATCGGTTATTCGGAAGACAAAACGATCCGCTATACCATTCAGTTTTTCGTGCAGGGGTTCGACTACAAGCTTCTCGGCCTGATTCCCGCAGACATTCACCTGTTTGGCATCCCTGTCGCAGGAGAAAACCAGGGGGTATTCCTGTTCGGCGCCGATCGGCTTGGGCGCGATGTGTTCTCGCGCATTGCCTATGGCGCTCGACTCTCCCTGTCGTTGGGCCTTGTCGGCGTGCTGCTTAGCTTGGTGCTGGGGGTGATTCTGGGCGGCGTATCGGGGTACTTTGGCGGCTGGATCGATACGCTCGTGCAACGCACCATCGAGTTCATCCGCACTATCCCGACGATCCCGCTTTGGATGACGCTGAGCGCGGCGCTGCCGGCCGATTGGCCCGTGACGCGCGTCTACTTCGGCATCACGGTCATCCTCTCGCTGGTCGGCTGGACCTTCATGGCGCGCGTGGTGCGCGGCCGCTTCCTGGCGATGCGCGAGGAGGATTTCGTGCTGGCGGCCCGGCTCAACGGCGCCCGCGAGATGCGTATCATCGTGCGGCACATGGTTCCGTCGTTCCTCTCCTACATCATCGCCGCGCTGACCCTCGCCATCCCCGGCATGATCCTGGCCGAGACCGGTCTAAGCTTTCTCGGTCTGGGGCTGCGGCCGCCGGCCATCAGTTGGGGCGTGCTGCTGCAAGAGGCGATGAACCTGCGGTCGCTGGTGCTGGCGCCGTGGGTGCTGTGGCCAGGCGCGGCCGTTGTGATCTCGGTGCTGGCCTTTAACTTTGTCGGCGATGGCATGCGGGACGCCGCCGATCCTTATGCCCGGTAGAGACTACCCATCCGATTGGATCCCATCGGGTCGGGTTAGGAGCAACATGAAACAAGACCAACTGCTGATCGAAGTCAAAGACCTCAAGACTTATTTTTTCCTGGACGAGGGCACGGTGCGGGCGCTCGATGGGGTGGACTTCAACATCTGGCGCGGGCAGACGATCGGCGTGGTGGGCGAGAGCGGCTGCGGCAAGAGCGTCACGGCCCGCTCGATCCTGCGCATCGTGCCGAAGCCGGGGCGCATCGTCGGCGGTGAGATCACGCTCCATCGGCAGCTCGACGCCGAAGGGAATGGCGGGCGGACAGAGGAGCTGAAGCTGACGCAACTCGACGCGGCCGGCCCGGTCATGCGCAGCATCCGCGGGGCCGAGATCGCGCTGGTGCCGCAGGAGCCGATGGCTTCGCTCAGTCCGGTCTACACGATCGGCAACCAAATTTCCGAAGCGATCATGCTGCATCAGGGGGTGGGCAAGGAAGAGGCGCGCGCGAAGGCGATCGAGATGCTCGACCTGGCTGGTTTCCCGAAGCCCAAGGAACGTATTGACTCGTACCCGCACCAACTTTCGGGCGGCTTGCGCCAGCGCGCCGTGATCGCCATGGGCCTGTCGTGCCATCCCAGCCTGCTGATCGCCGACGAGCCGACCACTGCGCTCGATGTGACGACCGAGGCGCAAATCCTGCGGCTGATGCGCAGCCTGCAACAGGAACTCGGCATGGCGATCATGTTCATCACGCACAACCTGGGCGTGGTCGCGCAGATGTGTGAGGATGTGGTCGTGATGTACATGGGCCGGGTGGTCGAAGAAGCCCCGGTAGACGATATCTTCCATAACCCCACGCATCCGTATACGCAGGCCCTTCTGCGTTCGATCCCGCGACTGGGACAGAAGACCCAAGAGCGCCGCCAACTCGAATCCATCCGCGGCACGGTGCCGGACCCCTACTCGATCCCGACAGGGTGCGCGTTCCATCCGCGCTGCAGCCAGCGTATTGCCGGCGTCTGCGATAAGGCCGCGCCGCCTTACATCGAGGTTGAGCCGGGGCACAAGGTGCGGTGTGTGTTGTATGGGGCGAATGGCGCATAGCGAGTGGCGAATGGATTCCGAACAGCCTGATAATACGAGGAGGTGTGTCATGCTTGCGGAGAATAAAGATCTGGTGCGGCGAGCTTTCGAGGTTCTTTGGAACGAAGTGAACCTGACAGAAATAGATGAGCTTTTCGCCGTTGGGTATCTTTTCAATAAGTGGGGGCCGACGGGGGTCGCAGACCCCCTGAAAGCAGGCTCGTAGGCGGTCTGTGACCGCCGTTTCCCCGGATTGTTGAGAGGATACGCCGTTGGCTTCGTGTGTCAGGCCCCAGCCCTCGAATGGCAGGGAGATCGTGAGGCGATCAAACGCACGGCGGTCAATGCAAAAGCGGCGTTCCCCGACATGCACTTGAGCGTCACAGATCAGATTGCGGAGGGCGATCGGGTCGTGAGCTTCTATTCGGGAACCGGTACTCATCGTGGCAAGTGGGTTGGGGTTGCAGCCACCGGCAAGTTCATCAACATCACGGGCATCATTGTCTCCAGGGCGGCTGACGGCAAAGTGGCCGAGGAATGGTACTACGACGACATCTACAGCTTGTTTAAGGAAATGGATGCTCTACCGAAATCGGGATAATGGCAAAAATCATCCTTCTTTTCCCGCCCTACTGGACGCCGGCGATGCCGCACCTGGCATTGCCGGCGCTTTCGTCTTACCTGCGAGCGCATGGCGTCGAGGTGATCCAGCGCGACTTGAACCTGGAGGTGTTCGAGCGAGTCTTGACGCGCGATTATCTGACGCAGAGCATGGCGCGGCTGCGCGATCTTGCACGTCGCGGGGCCGGCCCTGGAACAGCGGTCCCGCCGGAGCGCCTGCGTTGGGCGCTGGCTGAAGGCGCGAAATTGGCCGCCCAGGTCGAGGCGGCGGTAGCGGTGATCCGCAGCCCAGCTTTCCTCGACGGCCCGACCGGTCTGCAAGCCTTCTTGACCATCGTCCAGAGTCTCGAAGTCGCCTCGCTGCCGTTTCATCCCGCCGCGCTCGATCTGTTGAGCTACACGCCGCCCGCGCCGGTGGACAGCAGCCGCAGCCTGCTCCAGGCCGTGCGCGCTGAGCAGCGCAACATGTTTTTGGAGATCTTCCGCCGCGGCATCCTCCCGGACATCGTGCGCGAGAAGCCCGATATCGTCGGCATCTCGATCCCGACCGAGGGCCAGATGTTGGCCGGGATGACGCTGGCGCACCTGGTCAAGCAGAGCGGGCTGCCCTGCCACGTGACGGTTGGCGGGCCGCACATCACGATGCTACGCCAGCAGCTCCCGAAGGCGCCCGCGCTCTTCAAGCTGATTGACAGCGCGGTGGCGTTCGAGGGGGAGGAGCCGCTGCTGCGACTGGCGGAAGCGGTCACGGGGCAGGGCGGTCTGGCGGCCGTGCCGAACCTGATCTGGCGGGATGGCGCGGCGGTGCGGGTGAATGGACCTCACCCCCAACCCCTCTCCTCCCAGAACTGGCCCGATTTCGACGGCCTCCCAATCGTCCGCTACCTCGCGCCCTACCCGGTGCTCCCGCTCCTCACCGCGCACGGCTGCTATCACGGCGATTGCGCGTTCTGCAACGTCGGCTATGGCCGCGCCGGGCACTTCATGCCGCTCAAGTCGGCGCAGGTGGTCGCGCAGATGCTGGCGCTCCAGCGCAAATACGGCATCCGCCACATCTTCTTCGCCGACGAGGCCATGACCCCCCGCAGTATGCGTGAGATGTCGGCGCTGCTCAGCGCGCAGGGCAGCCCGATCCAGTGGTGCGGCTGTATGCGCTTCGAGAAGGCGATCACCGCCGATCTGCTCCAGGCGATGTCGGCGGCCGGCTGCCGGATGATCCTTTTCGGGCTGGAGACCGCGTCCGAGCGGATGATCGAGCTGATGGACAAAGGCACGAAGCGGGAGACGATGGGCCGGATTCTGAAAGAGAGCACGGCCGCCGGCATCTGGAATCATACCTTCTTCTTCTTCGGCTTCCCCACTGAGACGATGGCGGATGCCCAGGACACGGTGAATTTCGTCTATGCGCATGGCGACGCCATCCACTCCGCCTCGCCCGGCGAGTTCGTGCTGGAACGCTACTCGCCCGTCCAGCAGCGGCCGCGCGACTTCGGCGTGCGCCGGATCATCGAGCGGCCGGAGAAAGACCTGGCGATCTACTTCGACTACGAACTGGAATCCGGGCTGGACGACCAGATGGCGAAGACGATCACCGAGCGGCTGCTGGATGTGCTGCCCGGCAAACGTTTCGGCCAGTACTACGCACAAGACACCTATCGGCTACTGTATGCCGCCTATCTACACGAGCACGGCCGGCCGCTTCCGGGCTGGTTGGTTGCGGAAGCAGACGGAACGTAAAGGAACCCATGACCATCTCCTATCTCGATTATCCCCTCGAACGGGGCTACATCCACAACTGGCTGACGCTTGGCCCACAAGCCACGATCGTCCCCAACCTGGGCCGCTTCACCGGCGCAGACTACAAGCTGCAAATCGCGCAACACTATCATCAACCGGAGTCGGGCCTCTTGGCGCCGCCGGCCGAGGGACAGTCCGTGCAGGTTGACGGCTGGGAGGCGCGCTGGAATTACGTCCGCTGCAAGGACGATCATTTCGTGGATCTGTCGGTCTTCCACCACGAATGCACCTATCTCCGCGCCTGGGCCTACACCGAGTTGGTCAGCGCGGGGGAACAGCGGGCGGCGTGCGTCCTGACGACCAACGGCCCGGCCGACGTGTGGGTGAACGGCGAGCATGTCCATCGCCAGGAGCACTTCTTCCATCAGACGCCCAAACGCGTGCCCTTCGAGCTGGCACTGAAGCCGGGCGCGAACGCGATCCTGGTGCGCATGGAGGAGGTGGCCGCGCGGGAGTGCCCGTATGCGATGGCGCTGTGGGTGGTGGGAGCGGCGGGCACGGTCGGCCCACGCTGGCGCGGGGTGCTTCGCGAAGACCGGCCCGAGCCGAGGGAGCCGGGCGCGTTGACCGTGCGATTGCCGACGGCCTACCCACACCTCGACCGGCGGGTGGCGCTCGAACGCGCCCTCTACGCGGCGCAGGTGCGCCAGGATGTGTTCCACGGCGATCAAAAGGTGGCGTTCCGCTGGCCCGACGATTTTGCCGATGAAGCGGAGGTCACGATCCGCGTCGAGGACCCCGCCGGCTTTGTTCATGGCGAAGCCAAGGTCATCGCCGGTGCGGGAGCGACGGCGCTCTTGGGCAAGGCGTATGAGTTCACCGCGGGCGCTTATGACCTGACGCTGATGCCCGGCCCGGAGGAGTTCTACATCGGCAACCTGCGCCTCCAGCGGAAGATCCGCTGCTGGATCACCGGCGGCCGCTATGCCGAGACGCCCTATGGCAGCTTCGCGAGCCGGCGCCGCGAGGCGCTGCTCGACGCCGCGCGGCGCAATGAGAACGTCTTCTGCGAGATCGCCAAGATGGCGCTCGGCGCATGGGATGATGTGGATTCGACCGTCGTTCATGGCACGATCGGCCGTATCAACCGCCGCGGCGATTGCTCCGATTTCTATCTGGTGGGCCTGTTGGGAATGGCTTATCGCTTCGCTGGCGAGCCAGATTTCCCCCCGGAACTCCGCCAGCCGTTGGAAGACTGCATCCTCGGTTTCAAGTATTGGCACGACGAACCGGGCAGCGATGCGATGTGCTACACGACCGAGAATCACAGCATCCTGTTCCACACCTGCGAAGTGTTGGCCGGGCAGCTTTATCCTGACCGGGTCTTCACGAACACCGGCGAGACCGGTCAGCAGCACCGGGCCAAGGGGGAGCAGCGGGCGTTGGCCTGGCTGCGGGAACGCGGGGCGAATGGCTTCAAAGAATGGGACTCCAACTGTTACTTCGAGGAGGACACGCTGGCGTTGACGCACCTGGCGGGTCTGGCGCAAGATGATGATGTGTCTGCCATGGCGACCGTCCTGTTGGACAAGATGTTCTTTACGATGGCGCTCAACTCGTTCCGGGGCGTGTTCGGTTCGACGCATGGCCGCACATACACGCAGTTCATCAAGAGCGGGTACACCGAGGCGACCGCCGGGATGAGCCGGCTCCTGTTCGGCATGGGCGTCTTCAACAGCCACGTGCTGGGCACGGTCAGCCTGGCCTGTTCCGATTACGACCTGCCGATGATCATCGCCCAGATCGCCGGTGACCGGCCGTTGGCGTTGTGGAACCGTGAGCGGCACGCCGGCGAGTTGGCGCTCTGGCGCGATTCCGGCTCGCACGGGGTCGAGGTCAACAAGGTCACGTACAAGACGCCGGACTTCATGCTCTGCTCGGCGCAGGATTGGCACCCCGGCGAGAAGGGCTATCAGCAGCACATCTGGCAGGCCACGTTCGGGCCGGACGCCCTGGTCTTCGTCACCCATCCGGTTTGCGCCAGCGAGGACGGCTCGCACCGGCCCAACTTCTGGCACGGCAACGATACCCTGCCGCGCGTGGCGCAGTGGCGAGACCTCTTGATCGCGGTGCATAACCTGCCGGAAGACGACTGGATGGGCTTCACGCACGCGTTCTTCCCGGCCTTTGCGTTCGACGACCACGATGTGGACGGTCGCTGGGCGTTTGGCCGCAAAGGAGACGGCTACATCGCGCTGACCGCCAGCGCGGGTCTCTCCTGGATGACGACCGGCGACAACGCCCACCGCGAGTTGCGCTCCTACGGCTCGCGCAACGTTTGGGTCTGCCAGATGGGCCGCCGCGCGACCGACGGCAGCTTCGCCGCGTTCAAACGCAAGGTCTCCGCGCTCCCGGTTGCGTTCGATGATCTTTCCGTCCGGCTGCGCTCGCTGCGGGGCGATGAGATCGCGTTCGGCTGGACCGGCCTGCTGCTGCTCAACGGTCAGGAGCAACCGATCACCGGGTTCAAGCATTACGAGAGTCCGCATTGTGTGGCGGATTTGCCGGCCGCGCAGATGGATTTGACGTTTGGGGAGAATGTGCTGCGGTTGG
>VGOD01000268.1 GCA_016876015.1 Chloroflexota bacterium | reverse complement strand
GCTACGCGCTTGGCCAGTTCTCCCTGCGCCTCGCGCTGCAAGCGCGTCTGGAGCAGCCTCAGGAGGGCGCCCAGGTTGCTGGCATAGGCCAGCCAGACCTCCTTGCCGACAGCCGCGGGCGCGGCCACCGGCAGAGCGGCCACGGCACGCACGGTAAAGACATCCACGATCTTCCGGCGCCCGTCTTGAGCCGTCGCGTCATCCAGGTCTCCCTCTGCACCCCCACTTCGGCCCCTCGCCGCGGGCAGCCGGCTGCCCGCCGGCCGGCCAGAGCCCGGCGGCGCCGCGCCGGCGCCGCCGGGCTCATAGGTAAAGACCTGGCCGCTGAGAATGCTGAACCCGAACGCGAACAGCAGCCCGCAGATCAATGACAGCTCCCCCAGATAATCGTACGCGACAACGGTTACCCGCCACAAGTCATCGCCCACGGCTTCGGCGCGTACCTCTACCGGGTTATTGTCGCTGAGCCGGCCGGCCAGCTCGGCGTGGCGCCGGATTTCCTGCTCGCTGAACGCCTCGGCGTAGTGCGGCGCCATGCGGGCCAGGTGCCGTCGCAGTTGGAGTTCAGCGCGACGCGCCTCCATCTCGTCGCGCGCGGAATCGCGGTCCAGGGCGTCGTCCGTCATTCTCTCTTCTCCTCTCTGAGTCGAGTCGGCCGCGCGATTGCCTCGAGGATCCAGGTGGCGCAGATAGACCGCGCGCACCGCGGCGCTATGTTGGCCATAGCGCGTCACGAAGCGCTGACCGGCGTCGGCGCCGGTGAAGCCCAGGCGTTGGGCGAGGTAGCACAGGTCGCCGGCTTCAGTGGGCAGGCGGTGCGTCTGCCGATAGTCCAGGATTTGGAGGTAGTGCTCCACCGTCCGCAGGAAAACGTAGCCTTCCGTCAGCACCCGATGATCGTCGGCAGTCAGCAAGCCGCGCTCTGCCAGCCGGGTCAGCGCCTCGAGCGTGTGGCCGCTGCGCAGTTCGGGGCGCTGGCCGCCATGGGCCAGTTGCAGGTATTGCACGACGAACTCGATGTCGCGGATCGAGCCTTCCCCCAGCTTGACTTCGCCCCAGGTCTGGCCAGTCTCGCGCAGTTGCGCTTCGGTGCGCTGTTTCATCGCATGCACGTCTGCGCGCACGACTTCGGGGCCGGCGGTGAAGAGCAGGCGCTGCACTTGCGCCAGAAAATCGGCGCCCACCTCGCGGTCACCAGCGATCGGCCGGCCGCGCAGCAGAGCCTGGCGCTCCCACAAGCGCGCATGGCGCTCCAGGTAACCGAGATAGCCATCTACCGTACAGACTAACGGCCCCACCCGACCCCACGGCCGCAGCCGCATGTCAACCCGGTAGAGGAAACCCTCGGCCGTAGCACGCGTCAGCGCAGCGATGAGTCGCTCGGCCAGGCGCCGATGCGCTTCCGCGTCGCCGCGCGCCAGGAACAGCAGGTCAATGTCCGAGCTGTAGTTCAGTTCGCCCCCGCCCAGCTTGCCCATGGCCAGCACGACGAAGCCGCGGCGATCGGCGCCGGTCTGCCGGGCCGCGATCTCCAGGGCCGCGTTCACCGTGCTCTCGGCCAGACATGAGAGCTGAGCCGTCACCGTGGGCAGGTCGAGCAGACCCAGCAGGTCGCAAACGCCGATGCGGAGCAGTTCCCAACGCTGATACCGGCGCAACGCATCGAGAGCCGCGTCGAGATCGGGCGCCGCGGGCGCCTCGCTCAACCACGGCGCGACCGCGGCGCTGGCTTCGCTGTCGAACTGTAACTGAGTCTTGCGCTGCGCCAGGCCGTTGTGGCTCGTCACTCGAAAGGCTGTTGATGACCCGGCTGATGACCCGGGCCGGCCGGCAAGCTGCAGGCGGTCGAAGTATTCGGGAGAGCGGAGCAGGATTTCGGTGAGAAACTGACTGCCTGCGAACAGGGCGATGAGTAAGTCTATGCCGCGCGGGGCGGCGGCCAATCCTGCGAGCAGAGTTGCGGGATCAGGGACGCTGACGATGAACCGTTCGAAGTTGAGCAGGACGCGCTCTGGGTTGGCCGCGTGGGCCAGTCCCGCCAGCAGATGGGGCAGGATGTCGGACCACAGGCGGATGCCTGCCGGAGCCGGCCAGGAGCTGGTTGGCGGCTCGACGGCCGAACCTTGCCAGCCTGGAGCAACGTCGTGCAGGTGGCTGAGCGCCAACTGCTCCAGTCGCCTGGCAATCGGCCGCCAGTCGGATAGACCAGCAGCCTCTACCAGGACGCGTATCTGCGCGGAGAGGCCTTCCTCAGTTAACAGCGGGTGCGGGCCATACTCGTCCACGTCAGCCCGCCCTGGTGCCGGTCCAGGGGCGACTACCACTGAGGCTCGTCACGGCGAGGGCAGTTGCGCGCCGCACCCGCCGCAGAACCGATCGTCTTCCCCTGGACCGGCCCCAGGGCGGGCTGCAAGGGGCGACTGCACTTGGGGCAGATGGCGGCCGTCGGAGTCGGCGGCTTGACGACTGCCAGTTCTGCGCCGCACGCGCCGCAGAACTGATCTGCAGCCGCGGCCAGCCTGCCGCAGGTCGGACAGGCGCGGCCGCTGGCCAGGGCCGCGCGTCGCGCCGCAATCTCGGCTTCGAGCGTCGAATTCGATCGGCCATTTGGCGACCGGATAGGCTGGCGACTGGAGGCGGCTGCTGGCCCCAGGCTGCGATCCACTGTAGCCTCCCAGTCGTCCAGGCGGCGCAGCGCATCTGCGGCGACCTCTTTCAGATGGGCCTCGAAGCCCACGAAATCCTCGTCGGCGATCTTGCCCATCTGCCGGTCGAAGTGCAGATCGCGCAAAGCCTGGAATGCGGCATCGCGTTGCGCCAACAGCTCGCCCAGCCGCTCTTCGGCCGAGGCGCCCGTGGGTTGGCGGCCGAGGCCGCCGGACCGGTTCAGGAGCGGGTAGGCGACCACCAGCAAGGCCGTGATGGCCAGCAAGAAAGAGAGAATGATGAACATCGCTAATCCTGTCTCAGTTACACTGGCTGCGCCCCAACCGGCGCCGGCGCGCGGGCATCTGCGGCTGTGGGGGAACGTCGCGGCCAGCCCGCCCTGGGGCCGGTCCAGGGGCCGAGACGAGCACGCCCAGGATGAGCACCAGCCCACCCACCCACATCCACGACATCAGCGGATTGACGTACACCTTGAAGGAAGCGGTCGCGCCGCCGCCCTCGAATCCAGCCAGCACTACGTAGACGTCTTCGACCAGGCCGGGCCGCAGACCGACCTCTGTCATCGGCTGGTCTTGGTTCTTGTTATAGATGTGCTTCTTCGGCGCGATCTCGCCGGCTGGCCGGCCGGCGCGCGTCAACGTCATGGGCGCGGTGAATTCGGTGTAGTTCGGGCCTTGTGTGGCGTTCAGCCCGCGATAGGTCAGGGTGTAGTTGGCGACAGTGATGCTCTCGCCCGGCCGGAGATTGGCTTGCCCTTCGGATTGGTAGAACTCATTGCCGATGATGCCCAGTGCCACCAGCAACACGCCGAAATGGACGATGTAGCCGCCGTAGCGCCGGCCATTGCGTCGCACCAGATTGGCCAACGCGGCCGGCAGCGGCTCACTCGTAGAGTGCATGCGGGCTCGCACCCCGTGCACGTATTCCTGGATGAGGCCCGCGAGCACGAAGGTCACGATGCTGAACCCGATGAAACCGGCCATCGTGCGGTCGCCGAGCAGCCAGGCGACCGGCAAGATCAGCAGGCCGGCTGCCGCGGGGATCGTGAAGTTGCGCCGCAGGGTCTCCGGCGCGGAGCGGCGCCAGGCCAGGAGCGGGGCCGCGCCCATCAAGATGAGCAGCCCCGCGAAGATCGGTCCGTTCACCTGGTTGAAGTAGGGCGCATTCAGCGCGACCTTGTTGCCCGTCACCCACTCGGAGATCGGCTGGAACAGCGTGCCCAGCAGCGTCGCAAACAAAATCAGCAGGAAGACCACATTCTGGGTCAGGAAGGCCGTCTCACGCGATAGCACGGCATCCAACTGGTTTTCGCTGCGCAGCAGCGGCAGCCGCACGATGAGGAGCGCCGCGAAGCCCACCAGGGTCAACACGATGAACCCGGCGAACATCGGCCCCAGGGGCGAGAGCGCAAACGAATGGACCGATTCCACGACGCCGCTGCGCGTGAGGAAAGTGCCGAACAGCGTCAGCTCCCAGGTCAGCCAGATCAGCACGACATTCCACACCTTGAGCATCCCGCGGCGCTCCTGGATCATGATGCTGTGGACGAACGCGGTGGCTGTGAGCCATGGCAACAGCGAGGCGTTCTCCACCGGATCCCACGCCCAATAGCCGCCCCATCCCAATTCCAGGTAGGCCCACTGCGAGCCGAGGAGGATGCCGAGCGATAGGAAGAGCCAGGGAACCAGCGCCCACTTGCGCACCAGTTTGATCCAGGTGTTGCCCAGATTGCCCGTGGCCAGCGCAGCGACGGCGAACCCGAAGGGGATCGTCATGCCCACGAAGCCCAGGTAGAGGAAGATCGGATGGATGATCATCCAATAGTTCTGGAGTTGAGGGTTCAAACCCTGACCATCGGCCGGGAAGATGCCTGTGGCGGTTGCGGGCTGAAACACGCTGGTCACGATCTGTCCGGTGGGCATGCGCCACAGGCGCACGAACGGGTTCTCGGTGGAGAGAATGACCAGCAGGAAGAACCAGACGGTCGCCAGGAGCACTGCGTTGACATAAGGCATGAAGCTGGGCGGCTGGTTGCGCATGAACCAGATCGCAGCCACGCCGAAGCCGCACAAGATCAGCGTCCAGAAGGTGAGGGAGCCGGCCTGGCCACCCCACAGCGCCGAGAATTTGTAGAGGGCCGGCAGGTTGCGCTCGGTATGTGTGACGACAAATTCCAGTTGAAACTCGTCGGTCAGCAGGGCGCGCCAGAGCAGGGCGCTGGCAAATAGCACCAGTCCACTCACAACAAGGACTGCGTTGCGTCCACTGGCGACAAGCTCAGGCAAGGCGCGGCGGGCGCCGATGATCGAAGCCAACACGCCGAAGATGGCCAACACGAAGGCCAACACCAGCGCGACATAACCAAGGTCTGTCATTCCTACTCACTCCGTGATCTGTCATGAGAACCGCCAACCAAGCGCCAGCCCGCCCTGGTGCCGGTCCAGGGGCGCTTCCGAAGCGCCTGGCGCTTGGCGGGTGTCACTTTTTTACTTCGGCAGGATCTGTCCGATCCTCTGCTTCAACTCGGTCTGGCTCAACGGCCCTGTCTTGCGGCAGCCGATGATTTTACCTTCAGGGCTGATGAAAAAGGTCTCTGGCACGCCGCGGATAGCATAACGCTTGGAGATCCTGCTGGCCAGGTCTGGGCCGTTGGGATAGGTGACATTGAACTTCTGCAAATAGCGTTTGGCTGCCGGCTCCTGATCCAGGTAGTCTACGCCGATGAACACGATACCCTTGTCGCGATATTCGCGCCACGCAGCCTCCAGCGCGGCGGCTTCTTCCTCGCACGGCTTGCACCAGCTCGCCCAGAAGTTCAATACCACGCCCTTGCCGCGCAACTCCGAGAGGCTGATGGTCTGGCCTGGCCAGTCGCCGCGGTATTCGTCAAAGAGGGTCAGGGTCATATCCGGGGCGACATCGTCGCACAGGCTCTTCTGCGGCGGTTTCGCCAGCAGGAGGGCAAGCAGCCCTGCGACAAACGCGATGCCGATGCCCAACACGATCACCCAAGCGGGCAGCCGTCCTTTAGGCGCCGGCGCGGGCGCAACAGTTGTGGTTTCAGTCATGATTCGTATTTCCGTAGCTCATCATCCACGCGCTTGAGATAGCTGTCAGGTTTTTGGGCAGCAGGCGCCGCACCCGAGCCGATCTTCGCGACTGAGGGTCGCCGCTTTGACCAGACATAGACCAGGTAGGCGAGCCAGCCCAGCGCCACGACCGCGATCAAGATGGGCAACAGCCACACCACCAGGTTGAAACCCTCTCGCGCGGGCGCGCCGAGCACCACATCGCCGTATTGACCCACGAAGTAGGCCTTGATCTGCTCTTTGCCCTCGCCGGCCATCAGCTTTTGAGCGATCACCTCGCGCATCTGGATGCAGGCCTGCAATTCGCAAGTGTCCAGCCGCACGCCATTGCACAGCGGACACCACAGCTCTTTGGCAATCGCATTGATCTCGTTCGGTGTGGGTGTCTGCGCAGCAACCGGCCCCATGGCCACGCTGACCAGCGCCCACAGCGCCAGACACACGGCCACCATTCTGAAAGAACTCATCTCGCTCCTCATCCCCTGGACCGGCCCCAGGGCGGGCTGCACCTTGCCCTAACCTTAACCTCAACCCCTGGCCGCGCCGCACCGGGCGCAAAAGCGGTCTTCGGCCGTGAACTGCCGTCCGCACCGCGTGCAAAAGCCCGCCCTGGGGCCGGTCCAGGGGCCTGCTGGCCGGCATCCGCCATCCGAGCGCCGCGGGCCGCGCCTGGCGCCTGCACAGTCGAGGATGCTCCGACTTCGGCCGATGTTTGCCGCAGTTGGAGCCACCAATACACCAAAGCGCTGGCCAAAGCAGTAAGCCCGACACCGATGAGCAGCCACGGCAGCCAGATGTTCGCGCGGCTGATCGCGCCGGCGGCGCCCTGGCCGCCTGGCGAACTGGCAGCCGGTTGCGCGGGAGGCGCTGACAGACCCTGATCGGTCTTGGTGTAGCGGATGGCGATGGGAAGCTTCTCACCGGCTGCGATCTGCGTGCGCGTGATGCGGTAGTAGGTCAGCCCGTCATTGCCAGCGAACGACATCTCGGGTTGCGGCGTGACCGAAAAGGCCGTGGCGCGTGCAGGTCGCTGAACAGTGATTTCCAGCGTCTGGATACTGTAAGGCGCCTCGAAAGTATAGCTCAACTCGCGTTGACTGCCGGCTGGCGGGCGGCTCAGATAGTATTCGACGTGAAATCGGGGCTGCGGCAGTGTATAGGTTAGCTTGCCCGCCGTGATCTGCCAGGGCTGCATCAACAGTTGACCGGTTGTGTCCTGCATCGTCGCCTGGATCTCGCGCGCGCCCCCGGGCAAGGGCAAAGCGATCGCCTGGGGGAAAGTCACGGTGTCACTGAACGTACCTGCCAGGATCACCAACAGACCGGGATCGTCGTATTCCGGCCACAGTTGCAGAGTCGCTTGCGTCAGCGACAGGTCAGGCGTCTGAGCAGCGGCAGGCGCGGCCGCCGAGAGGAGGTTCGCCAACGCCAGCGCCGCCAACAAGGCCATGATGCCATGACTATTCCGGACGGTCGAACGCGTCCCACACATCGTAGTTTGCTCCATGAACGTTCTATGAATTAACGGTAATTG
>VGOD01000267.1 GCA_016876015.1 Chloroflexota bacterium | reverse complement strand
GCGAGAGTGCGGAGGGCAAATGAGACGTACAGGGTCGAGAGACCACCGCATTCTATTCGCCAGAGGGTTATTCATGAGAGGTCGCGCTATGATTTCTAGTCAGGCATTGCTGGCGGCCCACTCCCCGCTGCCCGATCTGTGGGGCGAGGGCGCGCTCTTCGCGCCCTCCGGGCTCGATGGCCCGACGTGCAGCGCCGCGCACTTCGTGCTCACCTACGGCAGCCAGCCCTATGATCTTCTGGTGCAGACGGCCGCTCCCTATCTTCTGCGCATCCGCCTGATGGAAGGGGCAACGCTTGTCGCCGCGACGGGTGATGTGCTGGCCGCAGAAACGGCCGCTGGTGATCTGATCGTCACCTTTTGCGCCTGGCATACGGCGATCGGGCAGCTTCCGCCGGGGGCGCAGGTCGAGCTGCTGCCGCTGCCGGCCGTCGCGCCCGCCGATCCCCGGGCGCCGAGCTACCAGCCCACGCGGTGGCGCGAGACAGAGACGCTCGCGTTGCAGCATACGGCCGATCGCTTCGCCCTGGCCTATGGCGAAACGCTGCAAGACGCGCTGGCGCGTGCGCAGGCTGGTCTGACCGCCGACCTGGCCGCCGAAGTGAGCGCACGTCTGGCGTTCTATGCCGCAGTTCCTCGAGGCGCGACGGCCGGGGAGACGCGCTTTCTGCGCAAGTGCGCCAGCGTGATGAAAGTCAACACCCTTGGGCCAGAAGGCGCGATCCGTCGCCGCTGGTCCACTCCTGACCGGGCGCCTCATCAGCACATGTGGCTGTGGGACTCGGTCTTTCACTCCTTCGGCATGAACCGCATCAACCCTGAGCTGGCCTGGGAGTTCCTGCTGGCCGTGCTGGAGGCGCAGCGTCCCGACGGCATGATCCCGCACATGATGACCGTCTCAGGTCACGCTTCGGCCATCACACAGCCGCCCTTGCTGGCCTGGAGTGTGTGGGAGAACTACGGCTTCTTACGCGACCGGGCGCGTCTGGCTGAGGCGTTTCCGCGTCTCGAGGCGTATCTGGCCTGGAACCTGGCGCATCGCGATCGCAACGGAAACGGACTGCTGGAGTGGCGCATCGAGGAGAACGCGAAGAGCCGCTCGGGAGAGTCGGGCATGGATAACTCCCCGCGCTTCGACGCCGGCCTGATCGTGGATGCAGTGGACTTCTCCGCGTACCAGGCGCATGACATGTTCTGCCTCTCGCAGATCGCGGCAGAATTGGGGCTGACCGACCGCGCGGTTCTGTGGGGCGAACGCGGCCGCGTGATGGCGCGGGCGATCCATGCCCGGCTCTGGGATGAGGCGACAGGCTTCTATTTCGATCGTGACTTTGCCGGCGACCTCGTGCGAGTGCGCGCGGTTTCGGGCTTCACCCCGCTGTTGCTCCCAGACCTGCCGGCCGGACGCACCGCGCGGCTTGTGGCTGCGCTGCGCGATCCCACAGCCTTCGCCGCGGCCTGCCCCATCCCATCGGTCGCCCTGGACGAGCCGGCCTGGTCCACCGACATGTGGCGCGGCGCTGCCTGGATCAACATGAACTACCTGGTGATCGAAGGGCTGCGCCGGCAGGGTTGCCATGACACGGCCGCGCGCCTGGCCGCACAGACGGCCGGCTTTGTCAGGCGAGCCTACGAGTCGGAGGGGGTGCTCCACGAATTCTTCGATGCCCGCAACAGCCGGCCGCACGCTGCTTGCGATCGCAAGGGGCCGCCCCATCTGCCCTACGACTTCCGCGCGCAGTACGGCGTGATTCGCGACTATCATTGGACAGCCGCGCTCATACTCGCGGAGCATTGAAACCCACCAGGCGCCAGGCGCTTCCGAAGTGCCTGGCACCTGGTGGGCGATTTTCAGGGCAGTCCTGAAGGATGCTGGCGCAATCGCCCATGCCGCGGCCGGCGCCACGGCGCATGAAAACATCCCTCGCCGCTCGGGCCGGTCTTCTGACCGTGCCCGCTGTGGCTCGGTCGGGAGACCTTGCCCGACGGCCTGCGGCTGGAAACCGCCTGTCTGAAGGGAGGTGACAGAATTGGCGCATACGGCATCCCCTCGCACCGGCGACAGCCCGCGTTTCGTCGCGGACTCTGTAGCCGAGCTCCGTCGCGAACTCGCCAGGGGCATCCTGGCGATCATCGGCGGGGTGTCTCTGGTGTGGCTGCTCCATCTCGGTATGCAGCAGTCCTGGCTGGCTGCGGCTATCGTGCCCTCGGCATCCGCGCTGGCGTTCGTTCTGGGTCTGGCGTGGTGGTTGCTGGCGCGCCGTTTTCTGCTCGCGCAGGTCTGGCTTCAGGCCGGCGCGGGGGCGTGGATCCTGACGCTGGCGATCCTGCTCGCCGATCCAATCCCTATCGTCCTGTTGCCGTTGCTGCCTCTGATCGCCGGCGCGACGGCCGGCTGGGCGCTGGCATCGGCGTCGGTGGTGTGGGTGAGCGTGCTGGTCCTCGTTGCGCCTCGGTTCCTGCCACTGCCGGTGATCCCCGCCACAGAGCAGCAGATCGTTATCGTGGGCGGTGTGCTCACGGGGTTGATTGGCGGCGCCATGGCCCATACCTGGGGCGGCGCGGCGTGTTGGGCGCTTCAGCGGTACGTCGAAGGTCGCAGCGACGTTCAGGAGCAGCAGCAGCAGAGGCTCAGACTCCTGCAGGCGCAGGAGGATCTGGTACATGCCAACCGGGAACTGGCGCGGCTGACCGATCGGCTCAAGATCCTGACCCAGGCCGCCGAGGACGCCCGGCGGATCAAAGAGGAGTTCGTCGCCAACGTCAGCCACGAGCTGCGCACCCCGCTCAACATGATCATCGGCTTCAGCGAGGTGATCCTGAAGTCGCCCAGGACCTACGGCGCGCGGCTGCCCGATGCCCTGCTGGCCGACATCCGCGCCATCCAGCGCAACAGCAGCCACCTGGCCGGTCTGGTGAATGATGTGCTGGCCCTCAGCCAGGCCGAGAGCGGCAAGCTGGTGCTTTCGCGTGAGTGGGTCAACCTCAACGATCTGCTTGCGGATAGCCGGGAAGCGGTGCTGGTCCTGTTCGAGTCGAAAGGGCTGTATCTGAAGCTCGACCTGCCGGAGGAGCCGCTCGTCATTTTCTGCGACCGCTTGCGCATTCGTGAGGTGGCGCTGAACCTGTTGAGCAACGCCGGCCGGTTCACCGAGCAGGGCGGCGTCTCGATCCGGGCGTGGCGGGAGGACGGCCACGCGGTGTTCAGTGTAGCTGACACGGGGCCGGGCATTCCGGCCAAGGACCAGCAGCGCGTCTTCGAGCCATTTCAGCAGCTCGATCCGTCAGTCCAGCGCAAACACGCCGGCAGCGGTCTGGGCCTCAGCATCAGCCGGCGCTTCGTTGAAATGCACGACGGCAAGATGTGGCTGGCCAGCGAGGTGGGACGCGGCGCGACCTTCTACGTGAGCCTGCCGCTGGAATCGCTGGCCGACAGCGCGCCGCGCTCAGGCCCGGCGCGCTGGATCAGTCCCTATCATCAGCACGAGGCGCGCGGGCGGCGGCCCGAAGTTCCGCCGCCCCTCCTGGCCCCGCGCTTTCTGCTACTGGAGGAGACAGATCAGCTCCGGCGCCTCTTTCAACAGTTCGCGCCGGGAATCGAGATCGTCCCTGTCAGCTCGATCCCGGACCTGGTCGCCGAGTCGCGGCGGGCGCTGGCGACGGCTGCGGTGGTGAACACTGCCGATCCGCAGACGATGGCCGAGAATATCCGGGCGGCCGGGGGCCTGCCGCAAGAGACCCCGCTGATCATCTGTTGGGCGCCGGGCGAACGCGACGCCGCGCGCGAACTGGGGGTGCTGCGCTATCTGATCAAGCCGGTGTCGCAAGAAGCGTTGTGCGCTGCGGTGCAAGAGGTCAAGGCGACGGATGCCTCGGTTCTGGTGGTGGACGATAACCCGGAGGCTGTGCAGTTGTTCTCTCGTATGTTGGTCGCGGCGGGGAATGGCGTGCGGGTGCTGCGGGCGATGGATGGGTCGAGCGCGCTGCGCCTGATGCGAGAGCGGCAGCCGGACGTGGTGCTGCTCGATCTGCTCATGCCGGAGATGGACGGCTTCCATGTGCTGCGAGAGAAGGAGAAGGATCCGGCGATCCGGCAGATTCCCGTGTTGGTGGTTTCCTCGCGTGATCCGACTGGCGGCGCCGCGATCTCGAATCTGTTGAGCGTTTCGCGGGCCGAGAGCTTCTCGCCCCAGCAGTTGCTGGCCTGTATGCGGGCGGTCAGCGAAATCCTGTCGCCTCCTGGCCCGTCAGCCGCTCCAACGTCGCCAACAATTCCGCCTGCGTAACCGGCTTGCGCAAGAAGGCGTTGGCGCCCAGCGCATAGGACAGCTCTGGCTGATTCAAGATCGTGCAGACGACGATCGGCAGGCGGCCGGCGATGGGATGGTTGCGCAGCTTGCGGAGCAGCTCCCAGCCGTCCATCCGCGGCATCATCACGTCCAGGATGATCACGCGCGGCGTCTGGGTCTCGAGCACTTCGAAGGCCTGGCTGGCCTCCTGCGCGGCGATCACCTGGTAGCGCGTTCCTGCAACGTAACGCTGGAGCAACTGGAGGATGTCGGGGTTGTCGTCAATTGCCAGGACCGTCCACTGTTCACAGACAGGCAGGCTGAGGTGGAGCTTGACCCATGTCTGGCCCTGGGACTTCACCAGCCGGCCATGAAACAACGCAACCAGCTCCTCGACCTGATCGAAATCCGCCGCCGGGGGCGGCTGGCCAGCATCGAGCCAGTGCGCGGCGACCTCGAAGGTCAGATTCTCTCCTTCAGCGCAAACGTGCAGCGAGCAGTGACCTCCCGTCGCGCACTGAATCGCGTGGCTCAGTTGGGCGATCAGGATTTGCCGGAAGGCGATGGGATGCACGGCCAATGGCGGCAGGCCGGCTGGCGCTGACCAGGCGAGGCGCACGGCGTGGCGTTGCGCCAGCGTCTGGCCCAGCTCGATGATCGTCACGAGCGCCTGGTTGGGATCAGTCAGGCGCTCCTGGGGATTCTGCACCAGCCAGGCGAAAGATTCACTGCTGGCAGGTTCGGCTTTGCTTTCGCCGGGACCGGGCACGTGGGCGGCCCCCTCCTTGTCCAGTCCGTATTGCTCCCACAAACGTCCCGCCAACAACTGCACGGCCCGATTCTGATCGCGGCGCAACTGCCGCTGGCTGATGCCGAACTGGTGCGCGATCTCATCTTGCGTAAGCCGCTGGACATAACGGAACAACAGCAGGTCGTGAGCCTGCTGGTCGCGCGGGGCCAGCAGGTCGCCGCGGCGCGGCCGCAACGACTCGATGGCTTTGATCAGGCTCTGTTGCAGAGCTGAGGCCGGATCGTATCTGGCGGCAACCCCAAACAACTCGATCAGTGGGCTGCGAGCCAGATACTCCGGGTCGTAGAGGTGATTCAACGCGCCGCGCACGGCAAGGAAGAACTGGTTGCTGTCATCCATTTCAGGTTCGGCCGGTTTGGCCGCTGTGCTGCTGTCGCCTGTCCGCTTTTCTGCCGTTATCCGGCCAAAAAAGACACACCTGATGGGCGTGCTGTGCTATTATATGCGGAAGGACGATCGCTTCCAAGTCAGGCTGTCTGTCAGAGGAGGTGAGCCGCATACTTTGAGCCGCCGACCGCTTCACCATCTCCCAGTCCACTCTCGAAATCAGTTCATCAGTAACCAGGCATCAAGGAGGATCAAACCATGAAGCTCTCACGACGCGATTTCCTGAAGGTTTCCGCGCTAACGGGCGCAGGCGCGGCGCTGGCTGCCTGCGCGCAGCCGGCTCCTGCGCCGCAGCCCGCGCAACCGGCCGCCAAGGCCGAGCCGACCAAACCGCCGGCTCAGGCCGCGCCGGTCTCCATCACCTATTTGGTGCGCACCGACATTCAACCCACCATCATCAAGTGGGGCGAGGCGACCGTTGAGGAGTTCCAAAAGCTCAACCCCAACATCAAGGTCGAGATGGTCGGCGTGCCGTGGGGCGATTACAACGCAAAGCTGCTGGCGATGTATGCCGCCGGCACCCCGCCAGAGGTGTCGGCCAACTACGCCGCGGGGTTTGCCACCTTCTACATCAACAAAGCCATCTTGCCGCTCGACGATCACATCAAGGCAAACAACGTGGATCTTTCTGTATTGGAGAAGGCCGCCGTGGATTCTGTGACGCGCGACGGGAAGCTGTGGGCGATGCCGTTGGCGCACATGCCGGTGGTGGTCTTCTACAACAAGGATGTCTTCGACAAGGCTGGCGCCAAGATCCCGGCGGCCGACTGGAACGACAAGTCGTGGACGAACGAGGCATTTGCCCAGGCGGCGAGCAAGATCGCCAAAGACATGGATGACCCCAAGAAGGCCCAATGGGGGGGCATCTATACCGAAATGCACCTCGGTACGCTCCTCTATTGGCGCTACGGCGTGGACCCGTTCAACAATCAGGGCGGTCCTGAGAAGACCGCGGCGTACAAGACCGGCAAAGTGACGGAGGTGTACATGGACCAGCCGAAGGGCATTGAGGCGATGCAATGGCTGGTTGACCTGACCCACAAGCTCAAGGTCTCGCCGCGGCCCTCTGATACCGACGCGCTCAACCAGGCGGTTGGCTGGAGCTTTCTCAGCGGACGGATCGGCATGGCTATGGATGGCGCGTGGCGGTTTGGCGACCTGTTGAAGACCAAACCGGCCTGGAAGTGGGGTATCGCGCCGCTCCCATATGGTCCGACGGGCATCAACACTTCGCCGTTGTTCAATGACTCGTGGATGCTCGCCGCCAAGGCCAAGAATCCCGAGGCCGGGTTCAGATTCCTCAAGTACCTGGCGTTGGAGAACGGCGCCAAGCTGTATGCCGAGATGTCGGGCTTCTTCCCGGCGAAGAAAGATCTGTACGGCATCTTCTTCGACAGCATCATGAAGGCTGAGAATTTCGCGATGACACGCGATGATCTGGCCAAGGCGCTGACCGGCGGCTTTGTCAACGGCTTTCCTACGCCCGGCAAGACGCTCGATCGCTTCCCCGAGCTGAACACTGCCTGGAACCAGACCACCGCGCCGATGAAGAACGGCGAGGCGACCGTGCCGGATGGCATGAAGGCGGTTCAGGCCAAGTTCAAGTCGTTGATCTCAGCGTAGCATGGCGAAAGACCTTTAGGGTCTCGCAGACCCTGAAGGTCTTCTTGCACGGATTGGCGAAAGACCTTTAGGGTCTCGCAGACCCTAAAGGTCTTCTTGCACGGATTGGCGAAAGACCTTTAGGGTCTCGCAGACCCTAAAGGTCTTCTTGCACGGATTGGCAGCCGATGTCTGATCAGATCTTCTGGGGCGAT
>VGOD01000266.1 GCA_016876015.1 Chloroflexota bacterium | reverse complement strand
ACTCCTACTTCTCCAACCGGTACGCAATCCCGGCCCTGTTGCCGTGCTTCATCTGGTTGCCTATCGGCATTTCCGAGCTGCTGCGGTTGATCGAGCGCCGCGCGCCAGCCTGGCGACCCTGGGCCCTGTTGGCGCTGGTCGTGATCGCCTACAGCATGTTCGAGATCAGTTTTCAGGTGATTGACAGCTCGCGGCGGCTGCACGAGCTGCGCGAGCGCGTCTACACCGACCTGGGCGAGATCATCGAGGAGCGCGACGCAGTCTATACCCTGGCCAGCTTGACCGATTTGGCCAGACGTCTGCAATCTCCGCGGCCCAGGGTCTTCGGCGTGGAAGAGCTTACCCCCGATCTGATGGATCAATGGGACGATCGCAACGTCTATATCGTCTGGACGCCGCAGCTGGCGACGTCCGAAGGGGGCAGTTGGCGTCTTTCCATCGAGCGCGTGCGCGATCGTCTGGAGGTCGTGTACTCGGCCCGCTCCGGCGCGGGGATTGAGCTGCTTCTCTTCCGCGGCCTGCGCCTGGCGGGATTGGGCCGGTTGATTCCACACGAGGAATGGTACATCTTCCGGGCGAAAGGCGCGGCCGCCGCAAGGAGCCTGCCGTGCGTATAGCTTGCCGCCGCCTGCGTCTGGTATTGGCTTTGGTGGCCGCGCTCGCGGCCCTGACGACTGCGATCGTCGCGTTCCGGCCCCTATCTCGCGCGGCTGCTGCGCCTGCGGCGCCGGCCGCGCTGACCAATCCCCACGCCACCGCGCCCGGAGTTTACATTTTCTACGATTGGCAGAATCTCGACCCGGCGATCTACCCGGTGCGTGGCGGCCACCTCATCTTTCCCTGGAAGGCCATCGAGGTCGGGCCGGGCGTCTACGACTGGACCTGGCCCGACAAATGGATCGGCGACGTGGCCGGCAAGGGCAAGGCCATCGGGCTGGCGTTCAACTCCTACGACGGGACCTGCTGCGGCGGCAGCTATGTGCCCAATCACATCAAACAGACCTACCCCACCTCGGTCATCACGTGTAACGGCGTGGAAATCCCGCGCTATTGGGACGCAGGCTACCAGCGCGCCTTCGCCGAATTCACGCGGGTCATGGCCCAGCGTTACGGCGACGACCCGCGCATCGCCTACGTCCAGATCGGTGTCGGCATCTACGGCGAGACGAATCCCGCCGAGGAGGAGTTCAGATCGTGCCTCGAGGCCGGCGGGCTGACCAGCAGCGGGTGGGTGAATGTCGTCAACTGGGCCACCGATACGTTTCTTGCGGCATTCCCGCGCAAACAACTGCTGCTCCAGTATCCCACCTACTTCCGTTCCAGCAGCGAGCGCCTGGCATTCAGCGATTACGCGGCCAGCCGTGGGGTGGGGCTGAAGCACACGTTGGCGAAGGCGGATGGCGGCGATTATATGTACATCAACGATCCCGCCTCGACCCTGCACGGCCGCGGGGAGTACGATCCTGTCGCCAAATGGGGCCAGCAGGTCGCGATCGTGTTCGAAGGCTACGAGACGGTCTCGCGCAGCATGCAGGGCCGCACCAAGACGATGTGGGGCATCTATCACACCCTGGACAAACACGCCGACTACATGACGCTGGACGTTCCCCTGGTTAAGGCGACCGATCGGCAAGACCTGATCGCCTTTGCCAACGCCTATCTGGGCCGCACCCTCGCCGATACGCCCAGCGTGTGGGTCGCGCTGCGCGAAACCGAGTTCACCCTCTACCCGGACCGGGGCAACTATGAGTTCTGGCTTTATCAGAACGATGCCGCGGCCGGAGGCCGCACCGTGCCGCTCTGGAACATCGGCTCGGCGGCCGAGGGCCGCTACACCCGGCGCACCGACCAGGCGACCGGCAACGCCAACATGTACTTCAATGTGGACGACGGCTATGCGTTCGGCGGTCGCTATCTGGCTACGATCACCATTGCCTACTACGACCAGGGCCGCGACCGCTGGGAGTTGCGCTATGACGCGGTGGGCGATCCCGACAAGCTGGCCGGGGCCATCGCCAAGACGAACACCCTGACCTGGAAACGGGCGATCTTTACCCTGCCCGATGCCTACCTGGGCAATCGCCAGACCGGCGGGAGCGACTTCCGCATCTGGAGCGCGGGGGATGGGGATGAGATCATCCATTTCGTGGATGTGGTCGCTCAACCCAGCCCCATCGGCAGCATCAGCCTACAGCCGGGCGTCGAGGGCTATCGCGGGCTGACCGACACGTATCTAGACGCCTGGGCGCCCACGACGAATTACGGAACCCTCGGCAGCTTCGCGGTGCGCTCTCAGGACGTGTGGTTCGGGTTGTTGAGATTCGATCTCTCGTCTCTGCCGGCCGACGCGATCGTTGTGTCTGCCACGCTCCACCTGCATCAGATCGAGAGCACCAACGATCATGGCCTGACCCTGACCGCGCATCGGCTGCTGCGCGGTTGGAACGAGACCGCGGCGACGTGGCAGCGCGCCACGGCCAGCACGGCCTGGGAGCGGCCCGGCGCCGCGGGCGCAACCGATCGAGCGGCCGACGCTGCGGGCCCGGTCGCGCTCGTGGGGGGCAGCGGCAATGTGCAGATTGCCATCACCGCTCTGGCGCAGGCCTGGGCGGCCGATCCTGCGAGCAACCACGGCCTGCTGTTGCGCGGTGTATCGAGCGCGGCGGTGGGGTACCACTTCGCCTCGGCCAGCGCGTACAACGTGAGCGACCGGCCGCGGCTCGTGATTGACTATGCGCTGCGACCGGCCGCCACGCGCACGCCGACCGCCACGGCCACACGGCCGCCAACCACGAGCCCGACCGTCTCTCCGACAGGGACGCGCACGCGGACGCCGACCCCGACAGGTTCGCCTACTATTACACCGACCCCGACGCCTACCCCGCGCGTATTGGTCAGCCGCCGTGCATCGCGGCCGCCGGTGATTGACGGCGATCTGGCGGAATGGACCCAGCCGGAGCGCATCGAGGTCAACGCGGCCACGGCCGACCGCGTCAGCGGCCAGGCGAACCCAGGTCTTGCCGACATCTCGGCCCTGGTATCGAGCTTCTGGGATGAGGGTTGGCTCTACTTCGCCGGCCGCATCGAAGACGACACGCTCTGGCGTGACAGCGCGGACATCTGGGAGGATGACAGCATCGAGTTCGCGCTCGACGGCGCCCACGATCGGACCAGCGGCGGGCTGGATGACCATCAGTTCAACCTCGCCTCAGATGGAACCTTGCGGCGTTACGGCACGCTGGATGCGATCGGCGCGCAGGCGGCTGTTGTGCGGCGCGCGGGCGGCTACGATGTCGAGCTGGCGCTGCCCATCTCGCTGCTGGCGGCCGGGCCGATGACTGAGGGCAAGGTCATGGGTTTCACGGTCGCGCTGGTGGATGATGACGATGGCGGCGATCGTCGCGGCCCGCTGGATAACTACCTGGTGTGGGAGGGAATGAACCCGGTAAGCGCCGCAGCCGATTTCGGCCGGCTGGTCCTCGGCGGCCGCTACGATCTGCCTCCGCCTGGCCCGACCGCCACGCCGACCTCGACAGCGACGCCGAGCATCACGCCTATGCCGAGTTTCACGCCCACTGCGACCGCCACGCCGACCGCAACGCCTTCGCCAAGCGTCACGTCGACCCCGAGTCTCACGCCCACTGCGACCGCGACCTTCTCTCCGACGGCGACGCCGAGTCCAACCGCGAGTGCGATAGCCTCCCCGAGTGCGACAGCCTCCCCGACGGGGACGGGGACGCCTACGGCGACGCCGTCACCCACGGCGTCGCGCACGGCCACGTCCTCGCCGACCGCGACGACCGGTGTCGGCTCGCTGATCGGCCTGGCCTTTGCTGACCTGAATGGCGACGGCGTCTGGAGCGGCGACGAGCCAGGTTTGGCGGGCGCGGTGCTTGCCTTGCGCCAGGGCATGACGCCGGTCTATTCGACGATCTCGGGCCAGGATGGCCGCTTCGTTTTTCAGAACGTGACGCCCGGACAATATACCCTGGAAGAGCTGGCCGCGCCGCCCGGCTATGAGCGCAACCCCGTCGCCATCGTCCTGGCGCTGAAGGCTGGCGAGCAGCTCGAAGGCGTGCAGATCGGCCATCGCCTTGCAGGAGCAGGGGCAACGCCCACGCCCACCAGGATGCCGCCGGCCCCACGCATCTTCTATTTTCCGGTGGCGGCCACATTCTGACTCTCCGGTCGGACCTTGTGTTGCATTTGCTCCTGGCCGGTGTATAATGCCTTTCTGTGGTCGCAGGGCTGGCGGCTGGCGGCCACAGGACTTCCACTGAGAAACCGCGGCGTGCGATCGGTGCAGCACAGGAGCGACTATGGAAACCGACTCCCTCATTCTCCGATTCCTTTGTTGGCGGCGACGTCGCCCCATCCTGGCTGTCCTGATCGCGGTGCTGCTGGTCGCGCTCTTGGTCCTCCTCGTCTGCCTGCTGCGCAGCCCTACCCCTTTCTGGCGGCCGCCGAAGCCGCCGCCCACGCCGCCCAAGTGGTATCCGCCCCCAGGCGACTATGTTCCGGCCGAGCTGGTGGCCTGGGATGTGCCAGCCTTTGCCGTGCCGCCCACCCGTGAACCGGCCGACCCGCTCGCGCCGGGCAACGAAATCCTGGGGATTGACTGTCTGACCACGCTTGACGAGACGTGGCCGACCGCGGGCGCGATCAATTGGGGGCCTTATGACAATTGTATCGAGAGGGCGGGCCATCAGGTCAAGCTGCCTGATGGCCGCCGCGTAGGCCAGCCGATCGCGTTGACCATCCCTTCGTCCTTCATGTATGAGGGCGGCCAGGGTACGGCCGAGGAACCCTTCATAAGGCTGGTTGGCGGAAGCTGGCTGATGAACGATGCCTATCGCTTCAAGTTTGCTTCTCCGGCTGGCCACTGGTATCAATCATGGCGCTACGATGGTGAATTCAAGCAACGCATCAAACAATTCGTGAAAGAAGCCGGCGGCCGTTACAACAACAACCCGCGCATCAGCGTCGTGCGCCTCTACCTGGGGTTCCACGGCGAGACACAGCCGATTCGAGAGTGCCAGCGCTGGTGGCCGGACGGCGCCCAGTACTGCCCCAACCCCGAACCGCAGACCGCCCTGCTGCAAAACCACGAGGCGATCGTTTCCTGCTCGGCTTACGTCGGCTTTATCCGTGAGGTGGCCGAGGAAGCCTATGTCGCCTTCACGAACAAGCCGGTGGTGGTGATGGCCGGCGTAGACCCGTGTTCCAGCAAGACCGGCGAGGCAATGCGGAATGAGTTGTTCACTCGCTGGCAGCGCGAGGGCAAGCTGATCGGCTATACGGCCAACTCCATCATCCCGGATTGGGGTCACGTGGATGCTGCGTCGTCCAATCCTGCGTCGAAGTGGAAGGTCTGGAGCACGGCGCGGACCGTATCCAGCTATGGCGCGCCCGTGTCCTTCGAATACGGCCCCAACCCCATGAGCTGGATGCCTGACCCCTGGTATCGGCAGCAATGGATGTACTGGACCACGTTGACCAGCGCCGGGCTGGGCGCCACGACGATCCTGCACCACCATTCATGGAACCCCTACTACTCGTCCTACATGTGGGAGGTGATTGACTACTGGCTCAACTCCGATCGCCGCGCCTGGCTGATCTTTCGCGATCGCGAGTTTCCCACCTGGAATTGGTCGAGCGCCAACGGCCAATCGGGGATCATCGGCGATTACGCGAAGTACCTGGTCGTCCTGAACCCCCAGGTCGCGCCCCAGGCGTGCTCGCCGATCGTCAAGGCCACCGCAGATGCGGAGCGCGCCAACGTGGCCCGCCGCGGGCCGATCTGGGCGACGCCTGCGTGTCCCGAAGCCTTGCCGACGCCGGTCAGCACCGAAGACGTGATGCAGCGTTTGTTCGAGCGGCAGGCGCGGCGGCTGCCTCCCTCGACGCAGCTCTCGCTGGCCGTGGATACTACCTGGCGCTACCATGGCCTCTCACGTTCGGTCACCGTCACGGTCAGCTATCTGGACCTCGGGAGCGACACATTTGATGTGATCATTCCCAGCGGCCCCAGCGCTTCATCAACCTACATGGTGCGCAAGACCAACACCCGGCTCTGGAAGCGCGAGAGCTGGCAACAGACCGCGTACATCGCCAATGAGCTTGACCGGCAGGCGTTTCTCAAGATCGTCAACGGCGCCGGCGACGAGTATCTGCACGAGATCTTTGTAGATGTGGGAGGCATTGCGCCGCCGCCGACCGCCACGCCCACTCCTGGGCCGGCCAGGGCTGCGGCCGTGCTCCAGCCCGGACTGGACGGCTATACAGGTCTGCAGAACACCTATATCAGCCAGTGGAGTCCCGCGGTCAATGCCAGCAGTGAAACGCAGCTCTTGGTGCGGTCGAAGGATGTGATGTACGGCTTGCTGCGGTTCGATTTGTCCGGCATTCCAACGGGCGCTGCCGTGACCTCAGCCGTGCTCGAGCTCTACCAGTACGACGCGTCCAATGCCAATGGCATCACGCTGTCGGCGCATCGGGTGCGGCGGCCTTGGGAAGCGGCCTCGACCACATGGGACCGTGCGGTTCTCGGCGTCCCCTGGCAGCAGCCTGGCGCTGCAGGCGTCCAGGATCGCGACCCCACCCCGGTCGGCTCCATCGCGATCCAGCAGTTCAGCGGCTGGGTCGCACTGGATGTCAAGGATCTGGTTCAGGTCTGGGTTAACAACCCGGCGGAAAACTACGGCTTGCTGCTGCGCGGAGCATCCCCGGCGAGCGTGGAGTATCGCTTCCGTTCGTCTGCATGGAGCGCGCTCGAAGAGCGCCCACGTATGCAGGTCATGTACGTCGCTGTGAGCGGGACGCAGGTTCCGACGGCTACGCCTGAGGCGACCGTGGGTTTCGCGCCTTCGCCCAGCAGCACGCCTTCACACACCCCGCTTCCGCCGACGCCAACGGTCACGCCTACACCCACGCGCACGCCTACGCCGATGGTCACGCCGACGCCCACGCCTGTGGCCTCCGCTACTTTCACGCCGAGTCGCTCGCCCACGCCAACCGCTACGGTGATGCCGACGCCGACCGCGACGGTCACGCCGACTCCAACGCCGACGCTCACACTCACTCCTACACGCACGCCCACGCTGACAGCCACGGCGACGCCCATGCCGACCTCAACGCCGACTTCAACGCCGACGCCGACGGTCACGCCGACTCCAACGCCGACGCCCACACGCACACCGACGACGACTGCCACGGTGACGCCGACGCCTACCTCTACGCCCACGCCAACAGCCACGGTGACGCCGACGCCCACACGCACACCGACGACGACTGCCACGGTGACGCCGACGCCCACCTCTACGCGCAC
>VGOD01000265.1 GCA_016876015.1 Chloroflexota bacterium | reverse complement strand
CCCCGGCCATGGCGTAATAGCGCGCCAGCCCCACCAGCGTGGTGAACAAGGTTTGGGTGTCGCCGTGCTGCTGACAAAGCTGGCGCGCCTTCTCATACACGCGCCGCGCTTCGAGAGAGCCATAGCCATGGACGACCGTCGTCGGCAGCGCCAGGGCAATCTGCAGATCAATCTCCTGTCGGAGGCGCTCGGCCGTCTTGGGCAGGGCCTGCACGATATCGAGGCCGCGACGGACATAGGCAATGGCTTCCTGGCCGGCCGACTGCCGCAGGGCTTGCTGGCTGGCCTGCAGCAGGTAAGCAATCGCCTTGTCCGTCAGCTCCCCATCTGATTGCCGGGCCTGCTCGAAGTGATGGGCCAGCTCCGCGGCCCTGGTTTCCGCCTCGGCGCCCAGCCCGCGCTCCAACGCCAGCCCCACCTGCCCGTGCAGATGGAGGCGGCGATGGCGCGGCAACCCCGCGTACACCACTTCCTGGATCTTGTGGTGGGTGAAGGCATAGTCGGCGCCGCTGGCCCCCACACCCTCGGCGATCAGCCGCTGGCGCAGCAGATCGTCCAGGGCCGTCAGCGTGGCCTCTTCACCCTTGCCCCACACCCCCTTCAGCAGGTCGAAGTCGAACTCCCGCCCTGCCACCGCGGCCACCCGCGCAGCATCTTGAGCAGCCTGGCTCAGACGTCCCACCCGCGCGGCGATCGTCTCGCTCACGCTCGCCGGCAGCGGCAGCCGGCCACGACCCAGGGCCGCATAATCGGCCCGCCAGGCGCCCCCTTCGACCCGGATCGCGCCTTGCTCGAACAGCGCCTTCACGGTCTCGATCAGGTAGAAGGGGTTGCCCTCCGTTTCGCGGTAGAGATGCTCGGCCAGCGGCGCGGCCGCCTTGCCCTGGCCCGACAGTTGCCCGATCAGCGACGCCACCGCGGCCGCCGGCAGGGGGGAGAGCTGGAGCCGGCGCGCCAGCCCGTCCCGCTCCAGCCGCCGGCCCAGCGTCGCCAGGGGATGGGCCGGCGGGATCGCCTCGGGCCGCAGCGTGCCCACGATCAACAGTGGGTGCTCCACCACGGCCCGCGCCAGGTAGTGGAGCAGTTGCAACGTCGAATCGGCCGCCCAGTGCAGGTCTTCGAGGATCAGCAGGAGCGGTGTCTGGTCGGCCAGCGCGGCCAGGAAGCGGGAGACGGCCTCGAAGAGACGCTCTTGCGTTTCGGTGGACGGCCCCGAAGATGGCTGCTGAGGTGTCATTGCGAGGCCCGTTGTGTGGGCCGAAGCAATCTCTCTCGTTGTCAGGGATTGCTTCGTCGCAGAAGATGCTCCTCGCAATGACGCTTTCGGTTCTGACAATCCGGATTCTCGTTCAATTAGCTCCGGCGCCAGTCGCCCCACCTGGGCCGCGACCCACTCCGGCAAGGCCGCGGCGATCGCCGCGACCGCGTCCGGCGGCAGCGCCCGCAGCGCCTCGGCCACCGGCTGATAGGGCAGCAGCCGCTCGAACTCGTAGCAGCGACCCTGCAAGACCCGCGCCCCCTGCCAACGCTGCTGGTCTGCGAACGCCTGCATCAGCCGCGTCTTGCCCACGCCGGCCTCGCCGCTGACCAGCAGCAAATGGCAGCCGCCGCTCAGGGCCGCCTCCCAACCCTCGGCCAGAAACGCCAACTCCTGCTCCCGACCCACCAGCGGAATCTGCCCGGCCGCATCCAGGGGATGCCGCACCAGCTCCCGTCGCGGCGCGGCGGCCGACACGGCCGCGACCGCTGTCCCCGCCGCGCACGCCAGGCGGCCATCCAGGATCGCCTGCCGCAGCGCTACCGTCTCGGCCATCGGCGCGACGCCCAACTCGGCCTGAAGTATCTGCTGGCAGCGCGCGTACTGGGCCAGGGCGGCGGGGCGCTGCCCCAGCCGGCAGTAGGCGATCATGGCGGCCCGGTGCGCGTCCTCGCGCAGGGGATCCTGCTCCAGCAGCCGCAGCGCCGCGGTCAGGCTGGCGGCGTGCTTGCCCTGCGCCGCCTGCGCGGCCATCAGCCCGGCCAGCGCGTCGCAGTAGAGGCTCTCCAGCCGGTAGCGCTCGCTCAATACCCAGTCATCGTAGAAGCCATCCAGGAAAGGCCCGCGATATAGCTCGACGGCCTGCTGGAGCACAGACGTGCCAGGCGCACCTCCCTCCGGTCGGGAAGCGCCTGGCGCGTGGCGCGCGAGCCTCTCGAACTCAGCCACATCCAACCAGAACAGGCTGCGGGGGTTGAACTGCACATCGGCGACATCGGCGAGGATCAGGTCGTCGGCCGGCAGGCAGCGGCGGATTTGCCATAGCGCGGTAGCGAGGGAGTGGCGGGCGTTGTGCTCGGGCCGGTCGCCCCAAAAGAGCTCGGCCAGGTGATCGCGGGTGTGGGGTTGGTTGCGGTGGACGACCAGATAGGTCAGCAGCGATTGGGCTTTGAGGGTGGCGGGCAGGGGCAGCTCGCGCGGGGCAGGCTCAAGCGCCTCCCGCAGGTGGAGGCTCAGCCTGCCCAGGCAGCGGAGTTGCAGTTCCGGCGCCATCGAACCCCCTGAGGCATTCCGATAGTGGTTTGCGGCAGTCGGTCAACAGAGAGCGGCGGTGTGAGGAACAGGCATACCTCGCCCAACATCAGGATCGGCTGCCCACCGCCTGACCACATTATAGCACAGGTAGCGTCTCAGGTCAACGGGAAATGCGTCAACAACGGAAATTCGGTCTTGACATTTGCCACACGCCGTCGTTCACGGCGGCTACGGCCACCCCGACCACATCAAGCTGCACCAGGCGACCATGCTGGCGTTCGAGGCCGCGGCCGATCCGGCCAAATACCCCGAGGCCGGCCCACCGCACCGCGTCGAGGCCGTGTATCATCCCGCATTCACCGCGGGCCTGCTGAAGGTGATCGTGCGCCTGATGCCGCTCTTCGGCCGCGACCCGCGACGTTTCGGCCGCAACCACGATATTGACCTGCTGCAAGTCATCAGTTGGGAGGCGCCCGCGCACGTGCGCATTGACATCAGCCGCTACCTGGAGGTCAAGCAACGGGCATCGGCCTGCCACCGGAGCCAGGCCAGGCCGGGCGGCATGTTCCGCTGGCTGCCAGGCTTCATCGCGCGGCGCATGAACGGCGCCGAGAGCCTCACCCAGGCCATCCCCGCGCCGGGCAGGCGGGTGCGGCACGATCTGTTTTTAGGACCAGAGGCATAGTTCCTGTTGCCGTGTCTCCCCGTCACCGGTCACTCCTCGGCGGTTTCATAGTCGAGCAGCTCAGCGACCTGCTTTGGGGTCAACCCGCGCGCCTGACGTAGAGCGGCAAGCTGGAGCGCGATGTCCCACGCCTGATCTGCCGCCTCGAAACGTGCGCGGAAACCGGCATCCTGGAATTTGCGCTCCAGGTAGCGGTCGAAGTTGGTCTTCGGATCTTCCATCGGAGTTCTCCTGCTCGCACAGCAGCTCGCCATCAAACAGCCCGCGGGGGCGGGGGTGTTTGGATCGCGAAGGCGCGAAGACCCGCGAAGGACACGAAGCACGAAGGGGCTCGCTGCAGAGGTCATTCTTCGTGTCCTTCGCGCTTCGTGTCCTTCGCGCTTCGTGTCTTCGTGCGACTTTCGTGGCTTCGTGCTCCAAACCCTCACGCCCCCTCTACCGCCGCGATCTCCTCCGTCGTCAACCCATACAGCTCATACACCAACTGGTCAATTTGCCGATCCGTCATCTCGATCCGCCGCTGGAGCGCGGTCTTCTCGTGCGGGACCCCTTCCGCGGTCAGCCGCCGGTGCAGGTCGAGCATCTGCGTGACCAGGCTGACCATCCGGTCGTGCCGCGCGACGTCCGCGGGGTCGGCGAAGTTGATGGTGCACCTGAGCCTTTTCGTTAGCAAGATAGCCGACAATGAGTTGGGGACGCTTCATCCACGTCGTTTGTTTGACGCGAGAGTCAATGTTCCAAAAGGTATCAGGCGTGATGAAACTCAGATAGCCATCAGGGCGCGTTTTTTGTAGGCCCGCCTCCTTGCGCTCCTTGCCGATGCGGAAGGCGTAGTCGGGCGCCTTGGCCGCGCCGGCCACTCGCACTTTGTCCTCGTGGCAATCCTCTTCGCCTACCAGGAAAATGTCCGTGGAGCCTATATCGGTTTCTGTGCTATTACCTTTGCGCTGAACACCGCCATGTCAAATCCGCCTACCACACCCCCGGCAGCACCCGATAGCGCGTCCGCTGGGTGTATGCCGCGTAGCCGGGCAGCTCGGCCCGTAGCGTCCTGTCTTCCAGCGCGGTGCGCACGACGTAGGCGGCCACGGCCAGGGCGGCAGGGATGACTGCCGGCCACGAGCCGAACAGCAAAGGCTGGGCCACGAGGCCGAGGCAGGCGCCCGCATAGCCCGGATGGCGCACCATGCAATAGGGGCCGCGTTCGGCCACGCGATGCCCCTCCTGGATGCGCACGCTCTCGGAGAAGAATGGATTGCAGGCCATGGCCCACAAGAAGATCGCCCAGCCCACGACGAAAAGCGCGACGCCGACCAGATGCACCCACAACGGCGCCGCTCCCGTCCAGCCGAGGCGCGCGTCCAGCCCGCCGACGATCATGCTGGACAGGAAGAACAGAGACGCCAGGATCACAAGCGCGATGTCCCAACGCCTGGCGCCGGGCTGCCGCATCCCGTGCGAGCGGTCGGCCAGCAGCGCCGGGTTGATCGGTATCAAGACGAGCGGGTGCGCGGCCAGCGCGGCCGCCAGCAGCCCGATGTAGACCCAGCCCCAGAGCCAGTCCCACCGCCCCGCGGCCAGCAGGATCACGGCCGCGTAGCCGATCAGCCCCAGGAACGCGCCTCGTATCCAGACAAGCACCCGGCGTTTGATTTCCGGTGTCATTGCGATCCACCTCCGCTGCTATAGAACGAACGGGATGAACATCCGCGTCTGTTTCATGTAGCTTTCGTAGCTCGGCCCGAAGAAGCGCGCGTTTTCTCGTTCCTCGGTCTTGGCGGTGGCGACCAGGCAGCCGGCGGCGACCGCGGCCAGCGCAAGGCCCGGCCACGACGGCGCCTTGAAGAAGATGCCCCATGCCAGCAGCAGCAACGAGCTGTACATCGGGTGGCGAATATAGTGGTAGACGCCGCTCGTCACCAGTTCGGCAGTCTTCTCGAAGCCCAGGAGCGCGGCGTCGGCGCGCTCGGCGCGCGCCCGCCTGGCCCGGCGCAGCAGCCGCACGCCGAGCACGAGCGGGACGACGCAGACGATCAGCAGCAGCCACGAGATGATCTGATGCCAGGCCAATGGCTTGTAAAACCAGACCGGTAGGTTCAACACGGCCAGTGCCAGGATCGCCTCCCAAGCCCAGAAACGATGGAAGCCGTGCGAGCCTGGACTCCGCAGCGGTGCGCGCGACACGTAGACGATGCCAGCCGAGGCCAGCAGGAAGATAATAGAGATTATAGGGATTTGTTTGGACAACGGTTTACCGCGGCGTATACTACACACCTATCTATCCCACTTGCCAGGAGTCTGATCCGATGCTCACCTATGCCTCGTTAGCGCAACACGCCGACCAGTTCTTAGCCATGACAGCCTATACCGTCGAAGAGTTTCAAGCGCTGCTGCCAGCTTTTCGAGCCGAATTTGTGGCGTATACGGCCAAATTCACGCTCGCCGGCCGGCCGCGCGGTAAGCGCGCCTATAGCGCTTATAAGAATTCGCCGTTGCCGACCATCGAAGACAAGCTATTGTTCATCTTGGTGTACTTGAAGCAGAACTCCCTCCAAACGGCGCATGGGGTGTTGTTCGGGATGGCGCAGCCGGATGCCAACCAATGGATTCACCTCCTGCATCCACTCCTGAATCAAGCCCTGGCCGCGCTCGGCGCCCACCCCGCCCGGACTGCGACAACGTTTACACCGGAGACGGAGGCCACCCTGATCTTTTGGCAGGATGGCACCGAACGCCCCATCCCGCGCCCCACGGACGCCACCGCCCGCCGCCTGTACTACAGCGGCAAGAAGAAGCACCACACGCTCAAGAACATCGTGGTGATCAATCCGGACAGCCGGGTGATCTTCTTGAGTCAAACCTGTGAAGGCACAAAACATGACAAGCGCGCCGCCGATGAAGCCGGCTATACCTTGCCCGCGAACAGCGTCTTGCTGCAAGACATCGGGTTTCAGGGCTTCACGCTGGCCGAGGTGCTCATCCTCCAGCCACAAAAGAAACCCCGCGGCCACGACCTGCCGCCCGAAACCCGCCTGGACAATCAAGCGATTGCGGCGCTCCGCATCCAGATTGAACACGCTATCGGCGGCGTCAAACGCTATCGGATTGTGAAGGATGAAATCCGCAATTGGAAAGCGGGCTTTCGGGACAAGGTGATGGAAACCTGTTGTGCTTTGCACAACTTCAGACTCACCTTCAGGCCATGGAGCCATGAACCGCTGGCCTGCTAAATCCCTATAATCTCTAATGAGTTGGAACGTGGTCATCGCATTACCTCTCGCCAAGCCGAAACGTGTAGACCTGACCGTAGCTGCGCCCCATCACCACCTCCACCCGCCCCGTGCTCATGCCATACACCACCGACCACTGCGTGCTGTCGGTCTGCGCCACGGCCTGGAGGAGGCCGAGCGCGCCGCGAGAACTGAGGGTACCGCTCGTGTCGGTCAACCGCCGGATGAGGGTATCGTAGCGATGGCACTGACCCGCGGCGTCACCTGCGACCGCGCTGCGCGTGAAGTTGGTCATCGCGTGCCAGGGTCCGGCGTTGAGCAAAACAGCGATCTCCCCGCCATAGAACTCGACCAGCGCGGCGCGGCCCCCGCGGTCGGCCACCAGGTAGTGGAGCGGCGGGCCGTCTTCCCAGGCGATATTATACCCCTTGAGGATCGCGACCGCCTCATCCACGTTGCCCGCGCGGTCGAGGATTTCGCGCATCACCGCCAGCGAGTCAATGCTCGGCTTACCGGGGTCGTGACGCTCGTCGGCCTGGGGCACCGCGGCCATGCCCACGGCCACGCCCGCCGCGTTCATGCCGTCGAACGGCCAGCCCGGCGCGTCGAGCAGCGGTCGCCGCGCGGCCAGTGGCAGCGTCGTCAGGTCTTTGACCTGGTCGCCGAAGCTGAAATAAGCCAGATCCACCATCGAGATCGACGCGTAGCCGCCCGCCGCGGGCCGGTCGGTGAAGAGCAGCAACGCGGGGCTGTAGCGCCAGTCGAAGTTGCGCCCGAAGAGCCGGTCTTCGGCGTCGCCCAGCGCGGCGAAGAGGGAGCAGGCGAAGGAGGAGTTCGAGGTATCCTCGCCGGGCGGTTGAAACCGCTGCAACCGTTGCGAAGCCTGCCTTCGCAGGCTATCGTCAGTCGCCGTAGGGCGACTTGGTAGGGA
>VGOD01000264.1 GCA_016876015.1 Chloroflexota bacterium | reverse complement strand
CCACGCCCGCCGGACGGCGCGCTCGGATCAACCCAACTGGGCCAAGCCCGGGATGACGGCCCCCCGACTGAGCCACCACTGGCCGCTGACCAGCATCCAGAGCAGGTGCAACAGCGCCAAATTGGTGCCCACCGGGACGGACCGCACCACACTGCACAATAACGCCATCATTTGCGATGCCTGTTCACTCATGCGACCCAGCCTCCGGCATGGTATTGACAACCCAGCTAGTTTACCCCAGGTTCGGGGGCTGGGCCAATTTGAAGTTAGCGGAAAGTAGAGTTTTAACTCATTCTGCTTAAAGTCCCAAATGATTTGGCAATGGCTTGGGGTGTCCGTCCATCGGAAGTGTAATGGTGTCGTCTCGCCAGCGATGGCGCGGGATGAGGCTGGTGTGTTGTCAACGATGGCGCGGTACAATGAGGGCGTCTTGCCAGCGATGGCGCGGGTTGAGTCTGGGGTGTCGCTAATCCAGTCCTGCCCGCTCCCGAGCCGGGTGAGGCGTCTGGAAGCGGATCCTGGTCCCGCCTGCGTTCTAACAATGCGTGCAGCCGACAAGTGGGGGGCCGCGCGGTTTACAAGCATTTTTCTGGCTTTGGGTTTTTCCACCTCCCGAGCCGAGTCTCGTCCCACCCACTTGCGGCTAACGCTGGCCGTTAGCCCGCTCGTTGATTAACGTTTCGCCATCGTCCAGCAAAGGTTGAAATTGTGAGACGATTCCTGCAATTCTCCGTAACCGTTATCATTCTCACCGTGATAATGTTTGGCGCGTGGGCGTTGAGCGCATCTCTCTTGCCCGAAGGTATCTTCCGTCCTTACTTCTCTCGTCTATTTGCGGCCCGTGTGGGAGAACTTACTTTCACGAGAATTTTTCTGGCGAACCTTGTTCTTCCCTTTCTGGGTGTTCAGTTTATGAACCTATTTCGGGTTGGCAAAACCCCTGGCGGTTTGTACATATTGCCAATTTTCTGGATACTCTATGGTGTTTTGTTAGGCACTAACTCGTTTGTATTTGCAGGAGACAAAGTCCCGATTTCGGTTTCAGTCATTTGGGCAAGATCTGGTTTTACCGAACTGCTTGCTTATACAGCAGGTTATGAAGCATCCAGAGAATGGGCGTTATGGGAACAGCAAGGGCTTTGGAAAGTAAAGCGGCTCAATGATAAGAAATGGCAAACGAAGGTGCAAGATTGGGTCTATTGGTTCGCTGGATTACTGCTATTAATCCTTGCAGCAGTACGAGAAGTGCAATAAAAGATATCCGTCAAGCAAAAAGCGGGCTAACCCGCGCTTGCACCTGACGCCGCTCCGCTGCGCTTCGCGACGCAGGTAACGCAAACCGTTAGCCAGCACATTGCAAAAGGAGCAAGAAATGCCCCTGGTTCAGACCGATGATATACAGACCTATCATGAAGTTCACGGAGAAGGCAGTCCACTCGTTTTGTTACATGGCGCCCTGGTAGACCATCGCATGTGGCAACCCCAAATCACACCGTTTTCCCAAGAATTCCAAGTCATAGTTTATGACATGCGCGGACATGGGAAAACAGGGGGTTCACAGAAGGCCAGGTACACAGCGCAACTGTTGGCTAATGACCTTGATGTCTTGCTCCAGCATCTAAAGGCTGAACGCATCATTCTATGCGGGCTATCGCTTGGCGGCATGGTTGCTCAAGCATTTGCCACCACTTACCCAGAACGCATCTCGGCGTTGATTCTCTGCGACACAGCAGTTTCAGCCACACTGACGCTGAGCGACAAAATACAGACGTATCTACTCGGGTGGAGTTTGTCGCCTAGCATAAGACTTATGGGGGCAGGTCGCTTCGTGGACTATGCGTTTTGGCTTGCCAAACTTACGCGAGGGGAAGCATGGTTTGGGCAGAACGCTCTTGTGCGGGATTATGTCCGAGATTGCATGCGTTCATTTGACACTGCGGAGATGGCGAAAGTATACGACCTTGTCGTTCGCTTTCGTGGCGTTGACCTGACGATGATCGGGGTTCCCACGTTGGTTGTTAACATGACCCTTGACCGGTATCGCGAGAACCGCACATATGAAAGCCTGCGATGGCTGTGACCCCAGCATATTGTGGTCTAGGCGTGCCATGCTACTAGCGGTCGCGTAATACTTTCGGGTAGTGGCGTGTTCGGATGATCAGATATGCGGTTTTCTCACGACTGATCAAAGGTCATGCAAGGACCCAGCTGGCGCACAGTATCTGGCTTTCCGATGCAGAGATCGAGCTGATCGCCCAATCCGGTGCAATCGTGGTGCACTGCCCCCTGAGTAACATGTACACGGGTGCCGGCGTCTGCCGAGTCTCGCGCTTGCTGGAGCGGGGCATTCCCGTGGCGCTAGCTACGGATGGTCAAACGTGCAACAACGGGCAGGAGATGATCGATCTCCTGAGGGTCACGGCAGACCTGCAGAAAATCGCGGCCCTGGACACGCCGGTCTTGTCCGCCGAGGCCATCTTTGAGATGGCGTGTCGGTACGGAGCCAGGGCCTTCGGCCAGCCCGATCTGCTGGGCAGCCTGGAGCCTACCAAGAAGGCCGACGTTGTGCTGGTCAAGCCGGCGCGCACTTGTATAGCCCCGACCACAGGCTCGATGTCAGCCCTGATCTATGGCGGTAGCCGTGCTGACGTCGATACGGTGATCGTAGATGGCAAGATCCTCATGCGGCACGGCTGCATTACCGTTCTCGACGAGGCGGCTCTCATCGCCGAGGCCAGAGCGGCCTGGAATGCGCTGCGGCGCCGGGCTGGGGGTGGAAGTCTGAGATAGGGAACCGAACCTCGACCTGTGTCTCCACTGTCATGTCTGTTTCCCCTTCCTCCCTGGGATGTCGCCGGCCACCGGGCAGAACTGAACGGACCCTTCGCCCTCTCCCATCTCGTCGGGTTGCCACCGTAACAGCCAAGGATCTCTCGGACGAGTCTGCCATATCAACCTATTTTCCGCTACCCCCTGAGCGGGGTTTGGCGGCCAGCGCGTTTGGCATACAATCTACCCTGGAGGTGGATGTATGCCCAACGAGACGTAGGCTGTTGAATATCAGACTGTCGTGGTCGGCGCTGGCTATCTGGTCAAGAACGTCCTGGAGCGCCTGGGCGTGGTGGGAGCCATTGACCAGGAACTGAGCTATCAACCGGAGGTTGCGACCACGTATGGTGTGCTGGCGCAGGCGATCATCATCAACCGGATGATCTTTGCGCCACAGCCGCTCTATCGCCTGGCCGAATGGGCGCAGGAGCGGGGGATCGCTCATCTGCTGCAGCTCCAGGCGGCCTGGCTGGATGATGATCGTCTGGGGGCGCTGCTGGATGGGGTGGCTGCGCATCAGGTGGCCATCTGGCGCGCCGTGGTGGGGAACCGCCCTTCGGGAGTTCAAGGTGGATTTGGAATTCCTGCTCCCGTAAATGTCAATGGGGTGCGGTACAGAGTTTTGCAGGCAGCAGGGCAGGTTTTGGTAGAATGGGGCATCAAGGTCAGACAAAAGGGGGGAACGATGCGCGACGATTTTGATGCTCAGTGGGCGGCATTGGCGGAAGAAGTGTTGAGCGGGATGAAGGAATGGCGGCTACAACATCCCAAAGCGACGCTGCGGCAGATCGAAGGGGCGTTGGATGAGCGTTTGGGTAGGCTGCGGGCCCGGATGCTGCAAGATGCGGCGCTGGCGAGTGCGGCGGCGGCTATCAAGGCGGCACAGGCCAGCGAGCGGCCCGTGTGTGCTACTTGTCGGAGCCCCTTGCTGGAACGGGCGGTGACGGCCCGGGAACTGGTCACGCAGCACAACCAAGTGCTGCAACTGGAACGGAGTTATGGGGTCTGCCCAACCTGCGGGGCGGGCTTTTTTCCCCCTGGATGACGAACTGGCCTTGTTGCCGGGGATGCTGACGCCGAGTTTGCAGGAGGAGTTGGCTCATCTTGGGGCCTGGATGCCGTTTGCCAAAGCAGCCGCGCTGTTGCAGCGGTTGCGGGGGACCAGCGTGTCGCGGCCGACGGCCGAGCGGGTGACCGAAGCGGCGGGTGCGGCCTATGTGGCCTGGCAGACGGCTGAGGTGGCGCACCTGGAACGGGAGGCGCCGGCGGCGCCGGCGGGGCCAGCCCAGCTGTTCATGAGTGTGGATGGGGCCCAGGTGCCCTTGGTGGGGGGTGAGTGGGGTGAGGTCAAGACCTTGGTGCTGGGCGTGGTACAACCAGCACAGGTTGTCAAGGGTGAAACCGTCGTGCGCACTAGCGAGCATTCCTACTTTTCACGCCTGAGTGACTCGGAGGTGTTTACACGTTTGGCGCTGGTAGAAACGCAGCGGCGTGGGGTGGAAACGGCGGGTGCGGTGGGTTTTGTCACCGATGGCTCGGAGTGGTTACCCAAGTTCGCCGATCACCATTGCCACGATGCTGTGCGCATTCTGGACTTTCCGCACGCGGGCGAACATCTGGCGCCGGTAGGGCAAGTTAGTTTTTGGGAAGGCAGCAGTGCTGCGCAGACCTGGCTCGAGACGCAACTGCATACACTCAAGCACCAAGGGCCAGCCACCGTGCTGACGGAGGTGCAGCGACTGGTCGCCGCACAGCCCGCCGAGAGTGAAGTAGCAGGGCATCTCGCCTATCTAGAAAAGCGGGAGGCGCAGATGCGCTCCCCTGAGTTTCTGGCGGCGGGCTGGCCGATTGGCGATGGCGCCGTGGAGAGCGCCAACAAACTGGTGGTCGAAGCCCGCCTGAAAGGCAGTGGCATGCATTGGAGTCGCACGCAGGTCAATCCCATGCTATAGTAGTACAGATAAAGTTTTGGGGGACGGCTAAGCGGCCGTTCCGAGCGATTCGCAGTACAGGCCCATCAAGGCCAGAATCCTATCGGGTAGTGTGGCCAGTTGCTTGAGCGTACCGTCAACCTTCTGCTGGAGGTCTGCGAAGTCGACGAAGTACTTCAAGTGCGTCGCGTCTTTCTTGACGGTACGCCACAGGTACTCAATCGGATTGAAATCCGGCGAGTAAGAAGGCAACTGGTACCTGGTCAGGCGGTCGCCATGGGCCGCAAAAAAGTCCTGCATCGCTTTGCTGGTATGGTATCTGGCGCCATCCTGGATGAGCAGGATGTGTTGTTGGGTCTGGGTCAGCACTTCTTCCAGGAAAGCCATGTAACTTGCGGCGTTGAAGCGGTCGGTTTGCCCTTTCCAAAACAAGCGTCCGGAGAAGAAGTCGATCAAACCGAAGACCTTGTAGCCTGTACGCTTACCGCTGGTCTTGACCGTGGGTTGCTGGCCTTTGGGCGCCCAGGTGTAGCTCAAGGAACCCCATTGGGCAAAGCTGGCCTCATCACCGAATAAGATCATGGCCTGTTTCTCTTGTGCTACCCGCCGAATTTCCGGCCAGGTCTCCGTTAGCCAGTGTTGGCGGGCCGCTTCATCGAGATGATCCGACACAAACCGCGCTTTCTGAAAGGAGAAGCCCAACTCATCCAATAGCTCGCAGAGGTAATGTGGATGGTACTCCACGCCAAAACGGGTCAGGATCAGGTCGCAAATCACGGGTGTGGACCAGCACGCCGAAGTATAGCCAGCCGCTTCGGGACCGGCTGTAATCAAGTCCGCCAACTCCTTTCGCTGCGTCTTGGTAAGCTTGGGCGGGCGCCCGGAGGGCCGCTTGTAGCTCAAACTGTCCACGCCTTTCCGGATGAAAGCGCAGACGTAGTCGCGCACGGTTTGTTCGCCCAGGTGGAGTAGTTCTGCCACCTCTGTCACCGACTCGCCCTCAACGATGGCGAGGAGAGCGTGGATACGCCTGACTAACCGCAACTGGTCGTTTTGATAGGCGGAGTGCAGATGTCCTATGAGCGCTTGACGCGAACTGTCAGTCAGACGTATCCTGATGCGCATGAGAGATGCCTCCTTTTGAGCAGATGGTCCTACTCCATAGGATGACATCTCTTTCCGATTTTGTCCAGCCGCAGCGCGGCCCCGAATCACGAATCTTTTTCTGTATATCTATAGCGCTGCGCAACATCGTCTGCAATGACCGCTGGGACGAAGCCTGGCCGCAGATCGTGCACACCTTACGCCAGCAAGCGCAGCAGCGGCGCACCAACCGCTGTCAGCAACGCCACACCGTCCAGGCCAGCGCCGTAGCACCGCCCGCCTCTCAGGCTGCCCAGACCCCACCGCACGCGGCCGCGCCGCCCCCTGACACCAAGTCGGCCACCACGGCGGCGCCGACACCAACCGCCCAGACGCCGCCCAAACAACCCTGGCGTCCAGCACCCGATCATCCCTGGCGGCGCATGCCGATCGGCCGGGCGCGTTTCCGGCAAGCTGACCACGATACCGTTGCAAAAACATGAACCGCACCCTCCCGTAAACTGGGGCTTGACAAGTGCCAGGTCTTGTGCTATCATTCGCGTGATGACGGTCATCACTTGTCAGTCATCAGATCACTGCCGGGACCAATCTCGTGATACGATCTCCGGCATGTAACCGTGTGAAACCGACGCGGTCGGTAGGAAGGAGGTGACGCTGTAAGACCCGGCAGCTCGAGAACGCCTTCAACAATATTCAATCTTCAAATGCATGCCTATTCCAAGGAGGGCAAGATGCGCAAAGGACTCTGGACGGTATTCTCCATACTGCTCATCGCCATGGTGCTGACGGCTTGCGCCGCGCCGGCGCCCACGGCCACACCCCCACCCGCTCCCACGAAGGCGCCTGCCGCAGCCCAACCCACGGCAGCGCCGGTCCAACCTACGGCGGCAGCGACCGCGAAGCCCACGGCAGCGCCGGTCCAACCTACGACGGCACCGGCCGCGAAACCCTGGAAGGTTTGCATGGTGTACTCCGGCGCGATCGGCGACGCCGGCTGGAACTTCGTCATCGATCAGGCCCGCAAGAAGGCCGAGCAGAAATTCGGCATGCAGATCCCCTATGTCGAGGGCGCCGCCGCACCTTCCGATGCCGAGCGGGTGATGTCGCAGTTCGCCGAGCAGGGCTGTAACGAGATCTTCACCACGACCAACGTGTACGGCGATATCCCAGCCAAGGTCGCGGCCAAATACCCGAATGTGATCATCGAGTCTGAGGAAGGCATCGTTGGCGGCCCGCCCAACATGCGCATCTACCGCGTTCCGTTTTGGGAGCCTAACTACCTGTTAGCCATCCACGCAGCGGTGCTGCGTTCTTTTACGTCAGAAACAAGTTGACGTATAATGGCGGCAGTTCAGGCAGCTAAGACCGTCCGGCCACTGGTGCGTCAGCGCCCGTGTGTTAGCCTGGTTCCGATGCCGCGTGGTTCGTACACTGGTGGACCGCAAGGTACCCCGTTTGGTAGGCTACAGAGCAGCAGCGGCATCGGGCCTGAACGTTTGCATCA
>VGOD01000263.1 GCA_016876015.1 Chloroflexota bacterium | reverse complement strand
GGGCGCAGCCCAGGATTCTCGACCGGCGCTCATTGCCCCACGGGCATTTCGGCGCGCTCATCCAAACGCGTTACACTGCATCATTGCGGCACACCAAGACCAGGCTGCCGTATACCTTTTGCCCTTCTTGCGATAAGACCACAAAGGATTACGGCGGCAAGAAGCACACTTACCACGAATACGGCACGCTGCTATCCGATGTATGGCGTGACATCCCCTGCAACCTGGAGGGCGATCTCACACCGGTTCTGGCTCGATTTGCCGACCTCTTCGGCCTGGATCCTTATCGGGAGATGCGAGTGCTGGATTGCCGGGCGCTTGAGCTGCCGCGCGCTCCGCTCAGCGGCGTCGCTGAGTATGACCGCAACTCGGCATTTCAACTCGTGCGGGAACCCGCCTCCCGATATGTTTTAGCGACTCAGATGGGCCTGCTCTCCGGAATGCCGGAAACCGCCGGCACCATTGAGCAAGCGGCGTCACTGGTTGGGACCAGCCTGCCATATGCCTTCACCAACCAGATTCTCGAGGGCGATTGCCTGGAGAAACTGGCGACGGTCCCCGACAACTCGATAGACTTCATCTTCACCGATCCGCCCTACAACCTGGGCAAGGGGTACAGCGGCTATGGGGATGACCTGGAGATCCGTGAGTATTTCGATTGGTGCGATCGGTGGATCGCCGAATTGGCGCGTGTCTTGAAGCCCGGCCGCACCCTGGCACTTCTCAACATTCCGCTCTGGTCTATCCGGCATTTCCTATTCATGGACACGCTGCTCGAATTCCAGAACTGGATTGCGTGGGACGGACTGGCCTATCCGGTGCGTTTCATCATGCCCGCGCATTACACCATTTTGGCGTTCAGTAAAGGTCCCGCGCGACCACTGCCAGGACTGATCGGTGAAGCAGGCATGACTGACGTCCGCAATGGCCTTTCGCCGTTCATGTCGCTGGAGCCGTTGGCCGACGGCTATTGCTTGCGCGCGAGCTGTGTAGCTGATCGCCAGCGCGCCAAAGTCAACGACCGCGGGCCTTTGACCGACGTGTGGGGCGATATCTTCCGGCTCAAACACAACAGCCGCCGGGTAGATCATCCCACGCAGTTGCCGCCGCAGTTGCTGTATCGGCTGACCGCGCTCTTTACCCGGCCGAACGAAGCCGTCCTGGATTGCTTCAACGGCGCGGGCACGACCACGTTGGCAGCGCACCAACTCGGCCGCCGATTCCTCGGCATCGAGAAGTCGCCCACATACTGCGAGATGGCGCTCGCACGACACGCGGAAATCCGCAGCGGCATAGACCCCTTCCGCAAGGCCGAGCGCGAGCTGACGGCCAAGAACAGTCCGGTTCCGCGGATGCCCAAGCAGAAATACGAAGTGCCCAAGAAGACGCTGCAATTGGAGGTCAAGCGCGTCGCAGCCAGCCTGGAACATCTGCCCAGCCGCGCCGAGCTTGTCCAGCACGGCAAGTACCCGATCCGGTACTACGATGAATACTTCGCGAGCTGGGGTGAAGTCTGCGCGGCGGCGCGCACGACCGGCATGACCGAAACGCGGGCGCCGCAAGCGGAATCATCGCCTGAAGAAGTCCACCAGCTCACTTTGGGGATTTGAGCGCGCCACACTCTTCGATCACCCATGCGCACCTTCGCCGAACTCCTGCGTGAATACACCACCCGCACCGGCATCAGCGATGCGGAGCTGGCCCGCACCCTCGGCGTGCGCCGCCAGACGGTCTTCCGCTGGAAAGAGGGGCTGGTGGCCCGGCCGCGGGATGTGGCGGACGTGCTGCGCTGCGCGGCCAGGCTGCGGCTGACGCCCCAGGAGCGGGACGAGTTGCTGATGGCAGCCGGGTTTCCACCGGAAGGGACCTCTCCCCCAACCCCTCCCCTGAAAGGGGAGGGGAGCACACCGTCCATTGACGGCCCGCCGAAGGCCGGAAGTCATCCGGCTACTACTGGCTTAATGCCTCTGAGCCTGCCTCCCCCTTCCCTTGTAGGGAAGGGGGCCGGGGGGTTAGGTTCGGTCATCTGGCCGGCGCTAGCCGTGCTGCTTCTCGCGCTTGCTTTCATTCTTTACCTGGCATTCTTCCGCGGGCGCGATGGCCGCTACCCCACCGCCGGGCCGGATGAGACGCTGATCGTCATCGGCCAATTCGTGAACTACGCGGGCGGGTCTCAAGGCTACAACGTTGCGGGGCGCATCCAGGAAGCTTTGGCGCGAGAGATCGCCGCGGCCAGGCTGACCGCGGCGCGGGTCGCAGTCTGGCCTGAAACGGTGGGCGACGAGGCGGCCGCGCGCGACGCGCTGGCCCGCGCTCGCGCCAGCCTGGTCATCTGGGGCGAGTACGATAGCGGCCGCGTGCTGGCGCGCTTCACCGCGGCCGGCGCGAGCTCAGACGGCCATCGCCTCCTGGTGCTCGCAGCCTCGCCGGCCGAGCTCTCGGCCACCATCAACAGCACTCTGCCCGAAGAGGTGCGCTACCTGGCTCTGCTTACCGTCGGCCAGCTCTACACCGGCCAGGGCGACCATACGCTGGCGCGGGTTGTGTTGACTCAGGCGCTTGGCCGCCCGCCGGCCGATGCGACCGCACAGGCGACCCTCCTGGCGGCCCTCGGCTACACCTACCAGGTTGGCCAGCCGGCCGACCTGGAGCGGGCGATTGACTTCTACACGCGGGCGCTGGCGCTTGGGTCCGAGAGCATCTCCTTGCACAACAACCGGGGCCTGGCCTACCTGCGCCGCGGCCAACCGGGGGACCTCGAGCGCGCTGTCGCTGATCTGGCTGCGGTCGTGGCCGCGCTGCCCAATAACGCCGCAGCCTACATCAACCGGGGCGCGGCGCGCCTGCAGATCGGCGACGCTGCAGATGTGATCGCGGCCGTGGCGGACTTCGACCGGGCGATCAGCCTGAGGCCCGATGCGCTCGAGGCCTACTTCAACCGCGGCCTGGCCTACGTGCGGCTGGGTGAGCCAGACAGATGGGCCGCAGACTTCGAGCGCGTGCTGGCAGTCGCGCCGGACCATGCAGGCGCGCACAGCGCCCTCTGCTGGGCCTATGCGCTGGAGCGTCAGCCCGCCAGCGCGTTGCTCCACTGCGAGCGCGGGGTGGCGCTCGACCCGACAGGTCATGCCCGCGACAGCCGCGGGATCGTCTACGCCGAGCTGGGACGTTTCGCCGAGGCGATCAGCGACCTGGAGGTCTATCTGAGCGCCCTGCGCCAGGGGGATGGCGCCCTCTATGCCCGCTACGCGCCGAAGCGCGAGGCCTGGATCGCTGCGCTCCGCGCGGGACGGGATCCGTTCGATAGGGATACGCTGGCGGCACTGCGCGAAGAATGACTATTGATGGGCGGTCCGTGCAGTTGACAACCGGCTCGACTTGGCTATAATGTGTCTGTAACGCCCCCGTGGTGGAATTGGCATACACAGTAGGTTGAGGGCCTATGCCCGTTCGGGCGTGCCCGTTCGAGTCGGGCCGGGGGCACTGCTCTTTTTTCGACTCTCGTTTTCATTCGCCGTGGCGCATCTCGTCGCGGCGGTTCAGAACGCTACAACGCGATCTCTGCAGACGCCGCGACGCGGCAACTGGCGAGGCGTCCAGCAGCTTGCGCGTGTTGGCGCTCCCCATCAGCGGCTCGAGGGCGAAGCGCCAGAGCGGCCGGCAGCCAACGAGCCCCCTGGCTGTTCGGCGGCTGCGCGAAGTTGCCAGTTGATCTGCCGGAGCCTTGCCGTGACGACCGATGCCTCGCGTGACTCTGCACCCGCTCCCGATGGCCCTGCGCCGCAGTCGTCTCCACCGAAGATGAGCCTGACCCCAGCCCAGCTTGCCCGCGTGGAGCAAGCGTTGGCGACCGTCGGGGCTTTTGGCGAAGTGCGCCTGCTCGTCAGAAACGGCCGACTGCGCGCTATCCAGACCATCTACTGCGAGGGGATCAACGAACAGGACGACTGAACGCCTGTCGTTGTATGCTTTTGGCAGCAGAGCGCAAGAGGCGCGCGCCTGGCTGGCAGGGCGCTCTCTTCGCGTGGATACCGATCCATCAGATATAGATGCCGGAATCAAGCCCATGCCCGGCGCAACCTGAACAGTCAGAGAAAAGGTTGATCTGGCCATCGCCCTCGAGGACCTCTGGGATCGCAGTCGCGTGGACCTGGTGTTTCTGCCTGAAGCTGATCCCTTCCTGGCAGTCGAGGTGATCCGTGGCGAACGCCTATGCTCGAGACGAGCACGCTGCCGATGAGTATGATCTCTATATTCTGCGCCGGGCAGGCGATCTGGCGCCGTTGGAACGCGAGCGCATGGCGCTCACCCTGCAAGAAAGACTATGACACCGGGAAGAATCGCCAAACGCGTGATAGTAGATCAGTTGATCCTGATCAGCGACCTCGTACGCGCAATTCGGTCAATGCCCCTCGATGACCGCCAGGCTTTTCTGACCGATCGTCGGAACGTCTGGGCGGCCGAGTCGTGTCTGCGGCGCAGTCTGGAAGCGTTGTTCGACCTGGGCCGTCACATCTTGGCGAAGGGGTTTGGTCTGGGTGTCAGCGAATACAAAGAGATTGCCCACAGCCTTGGAGACTAAAGTGTGCTCTCGGACGAGGATGCTGCCTTGATGCGCGTCCTGGCCGGGTACCGCAACCGCCTGGTGCACTTCTACCATGAGGTTTCTGCTGACGAGTTGTATCAAGTGTGCGCGTATCAGTTGGACGACCTGGAACGGACCCAAGCGGCCCTACAACGTTGGCTTGAGGCGCATCCCGAGAAGCTTGATCGTCACCTGTAGACGACCCGGACGACTGTGGTCTACCTGAGACCTACGCGCAGTGAGGGACACGAGTGGCCGACAATGGCAGCATGGCCTTCTTACAACAGGCCCATCGCAACAACTGGCAGCGGTATCTCGATTCCTTGAAGGATGGCGCACGCATCGGCTGGGATGTCTGCGTGCTTACCGCCAGCGACGAGCGCCAGGCTGCAATGTACGGCCGGCAGTTGGATTGGCGTCGCGAGGCTGGCTTGCTGCCCGCGACCACGCGGTTCGTCGTGATTCCCGACCCCGGTGGCCGCCGCATCGGTTCGGGCGGCGCGACGCTGCGGGCTCTGGCGCAGGCGACGGCTGGCGCGGCGCCTGCCGGCCAGCGGATTCTGCTGATCCACTCCGGGGGCGACTCCCGGCGTTTGCCCCACTGCTCCGCCAGCGGCAAGCTGTTCGCCCGCGTGCCGCGCAGCCTTCCCGATGGCCGCGCCTCGACCATCTTCGACGAGTTCCTCATCAGCCTCAGCGGTCTGGCGGCCGAAGCGCCGGCGGGCGCGCTGGTCGCTTCCGGCGATGTGCTGCTGATCTTCGATCATCTTCAGCTCTCTTTCCATCGCGGCGGCGTGATCGGCGTGGCTGCGGCTGCGCCGGCCGAGATGGGCCGACGCCACGGCGTCTATGCGAGCGGCGCTCGCGGACATCGCGTGCGCGCGTATCTGCATAAGCCGTCGGCCGCCGAATTGGCCGCCTGGGGCGCGGTTGATCCTGACGGCGCGGTGCAGATTGACACCGGGTTGGTCTGGCTGGATGCCGCCAGCATTGGCCGCCTGCTGGCGCTCAGCGCGGACCCGGCCGTCGGCGTTTTCTGCGGCGCCGGCCGCTCCTCAGAGCCGGGCGTCGGCCTCAATCTATACGGCGATGTCCTGTTGCCGTTGGCCGATTCCACGACCTTCGAGGGCTACCTGGCGGACGCCAGCGACGGCCCCGCGACCGCCGATGTACAGGCTGCCCGGCGGATCATCTGGGACCGCCTGCGGGGGACATCGTTCACGGTCGAACGCCTTCAGCCGGCCGTCTTCTTGCACTTCGGCGCTTCCTATGAGTATTGGCGCATGGCAGCCGGCGATCCCGAGTTCGCGCGCATGTGCGGTTGGAGCGACCAAGTCGCATCGTGGACTGCCGCCGCGGCCGGTGTGGGTCGCAGCGGGCCTGTGCTGATCAATTCGTGCCTGGAGACCATGAGCGTCGAAGCGCCGGCCAGCCTGATCGTGGACAGCCGCCTGGAGGCGCCCCTTGCCGCGCGCGGGCCTGGCATTCTGGCCGGAGTCCAGACCGCACAGCCGTTGGCGCTGGGCGAGGGGCTCGTGTTGCACCAGTTGCCGGTGGCGGGCGGCGGCTTCGTGACACGTGTGTATGGCCTGCACGACGACCCGAAGCGCGGGCCGGACGACCCGGCCGCCGCCTTTCTCAATCGTCCGTTCGCCCATTGGCTGGCCCAGGCCGGTTTCGCTCATGATCTCCTGTGGCCCGATGTGACGGCCGCCGAGCGCACGCTTTGGAACGCCCGGCTCTATCCTCACACGGATGCCCGCGAAGAGAGCCTGCGGCTGTCGCTGCCGCTGTGCGATCCGGCGCACGCGGCCCCTGGCTGGCGCGACCGCTGGACGGCCGCGCCGCGGCTTTCACTGGCGGCCGGTTTTGCGCAGGCTGACGGCGAGCGGATGCTGGCCGAGCTGGCCGGGCTGGAGGATCGCATCGCGGCCCGGCGCTTCTATGCGGCCGTCGTGGCCGAACAACCGGCCGCAGAAGCCACGTCGTTGCTCGGCGCGGTCGGCCGGACGGCGACCCGCCGCGGCGAGCTGGCTGGCGATTGGCTGGCCGCGGCGGATCCCATCCTGCAACTGCGGGGCTACAAGGCTGTCGCGAAGGCGACCGGCGACCCCGCCTGGGAGGATCGCGCCTTCGCGGTCCTGGCCGCCATGGTCGAGGGCGCCACAATCAAAGCGGCTCCCACCCGCCGCTCTCCAACCTCCAATCTCCAACCTCCAACCTCCAATCTCCAATATCCACCCCTCCGCGTCTACGCTGCGGCGCGCATTGACTTCGGCGGCGGTTGGACCGACACTCCGCCCTACAGCATCGAGCGCGGCGGATCGGTCTTGAATGCGGCCGTGACGCTGCGCGGCGAATATCCGATCGTTGCCGAAGCGCAGTGGCTGCCCGAGCCGCGGCTGATTCTGGAGAGCCGAGATATCGAGGCAACCCTGGAGCCGATGCAGGCCGGCGAGGTTCTGGCCTATGCCAACCCCGCAGACCCATTTGCGCTGCCCAAGGCCGCGCTGGTGTTGCGCGGGATCGTGCCAGCCGACATGCCGGCCGATGCGCCTCTGGCAGAGCTGTGGCAGGGGTGGGGCTGCGGCCTGCGCCTCAGCACCTCCACGCGCATCCCGCGCGGCTCGGGGCTGGGCACAAGCTCGATCCTGGCCGGCGCGGTGTTGGTCTGTTTGGAGCAGTTGCTGGCCCGCGATGACCGGCGGGCTGGCGAACCGGCGAGCGCCGCCGCGGGGTGGGAAGGTGACTGTGCCCGTCTGTTCGACGAGGTCCTGTACCTGGAACAGATGCTGAC
>VGOD01000262.1 GCA_016876015.1 Chloroflexota bacterium | reverse complement strand
GGTCACCTTGTCGGGGTCAATGCCGATGGTCTGCGCGACCTCCATGTAGTGGTAGTGGCCGTGGCAGAGGCCACACGTCTTGATGCTCGTCTCGCGCGTGATCAGCGTGGAACCGTCGAAGACCGGATTGCCGACTTGGATCAGCCACGCGTCGGGGCAGATCTTCTCCATGTCCTGCGCCACGTCGAGCATCAGGCGCAGTTGGTGGTACGCGCCGAAGAAGCCGCCGGCGTGGTAGTAGCCGTACTTGTCGGCCGCCAGCTTGCGCATCTGCGCCTCGACGATGTGGCCGAGGACGTAGGCGGTGTTGATGACGAAGTCGGCGCCCTCCAGCGCGGCCGAACGGTCGGTGGTCTTGTCGAAGGTCAGCTTCGAGCCGATCTGCCGGCCGTAGCGCGAGCCAAGCTCGTAGATCATGTCCAGACGTTCCTGGTCAATGTCCATGTACGTGACATGGCTGCCGGAAAGGCCCTCGGTCAGGCACAGATCCTTGACCAAGCCGAGGGAGAACTGGGCGCTGCCCGCGCCGATGACAGTGATTTTCATGTGATTGCTCCTGTCTGCGGTTGAAACCGCAGCCTGATACGCCAAACCTGTTGAAACAGGTTGACCGATGGGGCGGCAGTGCGTTTCAACGCACTTTTCGTGTCAGACGGTGGTTTCAATCACTCCTGTCTGCGGTTGAAACCGCAGCTGACACGCCAAACCTGTTGAAACAGGTTGGCCGATGGGGCGGCAGTGCGTTTCAACGCACTTTTCGTGTCAGACGGTGGTTTCAACTACCGGTCTCGGTCGCCGCGATAACCGACGACCGATCACCGATCGTACCGGCACGCCTCTTGCACCACCTGCATGAACCAGCGCATCCGCCCCACGCCGGTGCCCGCGGCGAGCGAGCCGGCCGTGGTGACATTCATCAGGCCGGTCGCGCCCGCCTTGCGGAAATCATCCACGATGCGCTCCCGGATCGCCTGGGGGCTGCCGTCGCGCAGGAGGAAGGGCGGCAGTTGGCCGTTGATCACGGCATCCGGCATCTTCTCTCGGATCAGGCCGGCGTCCACGGTCGGGCCGTAATTGACGGAGTTGATGCCCAATGCCTGCTGCATATCGAGCAAGTGGCCCATCGCGCTGTCGGAGTGCTGATAGCGCCGCACGTCGCCGGGCGCCATGGTCGCCAGCACCTTTTCCAGCACCGGGAAGCAGTACTCGCGATAGAGCTTACGGTTGAACAGGGCGCTGTTGTCGTCGGTGATCCACCAGCCCCATTCGGCAGAGGGTTGCCAACTTTCGCAAAGTTGGCAACCCTCTGCCGCGCTAAATTCGCGCAGGATGGTGTTGAACTCGACCATCTTGGCCGCCAGGATGTCCCGGAAACGCCGCATCAGGTCGGGGTGGTCGTAGAACCAGAGGAACAGCACCTCCGGTTTGAGCACCGAGGTCATGATCGTCGCCGGGCCGCGGCTGCCCGTGCCGAGCTTGGGAAGCGGCTTGCCCGCGGTCTTTCTGGCTTCCCACTCTACCAGGTAGTTGTCGGGCAACGCCCACGTCCGCAGATCGGTCGCCTCGGCGCGATCGAGCACGTGGGCGAACTCGGCCGGATCGTCCGTCACGGGCATCAGCCAGGGCGTGCTCCCCTCGTGATAGCCGAACTCGCTGCCGAACAGGTTCTCGATCCGCTTCGGCGACGTGCGCCAGGTGTCCTCATCGAAGAACGCCCGGTCGACGTGTTTCCGCGTCACCTCGTTGACCTGGCGATGCAGCGCGTTGCGGTAGTCGGTGTCCTGATAATAGCGCAGCGTAGACGGAACCGACATGAACTCGAAAATCCAGTGGTCATCCGGGGAGAAGGAGGCCGGACAGCGCGGCTTGTCGGGCGAGAGGGTCTGGCAGCGGTCGTTCTCGTCCCACCAGGCCGCCACATCCAGCGAGCGCGTCAGATCCATGAATTCGGGTTCGATGATTGCCATCAATATGATGCTCCTCGCATGAAATCCAACATCCCGGGCCAGGCATCGGCGGCGTAGAAGCGATGTCCGCCCGCGCCAACGACGAGCCGGCAGGCATCCTCGGCCCCGGCGGCCGCGTAGATGCGGCGCAGTTGCTCAAAGGCGGTGCGCACGCCGCTGATCGGGAAGATGTCGTCGTCTTTTCCAGCCACCACGACGACCGGCCTGGGCGCGAACAACCCCAACACGTCGCCCATGTCGGCGACCTTCAGGATGCCGGGCACGTAGTTGTCGGCGCAGTGATAGATCGAGCCTATTGAATCACGGAATGTACAGAACGCGCAAGATGGCATGGCAAACGCCAGCCGCGACAGCAGCGCCGCGGCGTAGATGGTAGTCGTCCCGCCGCCGGAGTTGCCCATCACGCCGATGCGTCGCATGTCGGCATCGCCGCGCGCCGCCAGGTAGTCAATGCCGCGATCCACGTCGTAGACCCGCTCGCCGATCAGCGTTTTGCCGAGCAGGAGGGCCTGCATCGCCGCATCGTGGCAGCCATGAGTCGAAATCTTCTTCTGCACCTGTTCGCGCCGCTCGCCGAACGACCGCTGCTCGATGCACAGCGCGGCGATCCCTCGCGCCAGACAGCCGAGCGCGAAGTCCCGGTCGCCGGGCGAATCGAACGGCTGCGTCTCGTCCTCCCGCTGCACGCCGATCGAGACGTGCATCCCCGTGCTGTGCCCTTGCAGACAGATCATAAAGGAATAGGGCGGCTGTCCGTTCTTCGGGAGACAAACATAGGCCGGCACATCGGCGAACGGCTCGCTGGTGAAGACGATCTTCTCGATGACGCCGAGCGGGTGCGCGCGCCGCCACACTTGCCTGACGTTCAGCGGCGTCTTAGGTTGCGCCGCGTAGCCGAGCAGATCGCGCAGCTTTCGGCGCAGCCGGCGCTGCCACGCGACGACATCGCCGCCGTCGTAACGCCAGGCCGGCTGAAGCCCGGCCATGACGTGGCGATGGTATTCGGATGGGGAAAGATGCGCAGATTGCGATTGCGTATCTGACATATTTGATCCTATCGTGTCGCAACGATGAAACGACCGGGCATCTGCCCTTTGACGGCTCCTACCGGAACCGCCAAGACGCCAAGAGCGCCAAGAATTGCGGAGCCTTTGCGACCTTTGCGTCTTTGCGGTTGAATCCTAGCCGCCTGTACAAGGACCTCACCGGTAAGCGCCTACCGCGTCCGGTTATAGACGTAATCCTCCCGCTCCGTCACCCCCGCGAACAGCTCGCGCGGCAGCGGCGACCGGGTCTTGTTCAGTTCCGCATGCGCGTCCAGATCCGCCTGCTCCGTCCAAAGCTCCATCAGAATTAGCCTGTCGGGGTTCACCGCACTCTGGAAGATTTCGTACTGCTTGCAGCCGTGCTCCTGCGCCGTGACCTCCGCGCAACGCGCCTTGAACGCGGCCGCCAGATCGCCGCCCCGCCCCGGCGCAGCCGTAAACGTGATCACCAATCGAACCGCCATTCCATCCTCCTCAAAAGTCTGCTCTGGCCGGTCTCCGACCGAGCCAGGGATTTGCCGATTTGCCGACTTGCTGACTTGCAGACCTACTGATTGAACCACAACTCGTACGCATCCTCCCCGTGCCGGATCACCAGCTCGCCCGACCCGAAATCGGCGTGCGCCCACGCGCTATCCACCATCGGATAGCCGTGCAGTTGGATCGGCTGGCCGTTGATCGTCGGCTTCACAGCCCAGCCGGTGACGAACGTGCCGACCGATGGCGACGCATAGGTGATCACGCCATCCTGCGCGACGATCTCCGCCGCCTTCAACGCGGCCACGAACGCGTCGAACGACCCCCAATCCGCCTCCCGACCGCACTCCACCAGCCAGGTGTTCTCCCGCGCCGCGCATTGCAGCTCCCGACCGGCATATTGCCCCTCGTCGCCGACCGTGAAGCCGTTCTGCGAATAGATGCCGACGTAGCCCCGGCCCACGCGCCCGAACGCCCACTTCCCGGCGAAGCGCACCTCGTCGAGGCGCTCCTGCTCGAAGAAACAGTGGCTCATCCACGCGCGCCACGTCAAGCGCCAGGTGAGCGACATCACGTTGCGGTGCTGGATCACGCGCGGCAGCGTCGTGCTGCCTGACCAGTAATCGGGCCGCAAACCGGAACCTTCCCCGGAGGTGTGCGGGCACGACCAGAAGATCACCACCTTGTTGCCGAGCGTCACCTGCGCCACGTGCGTCGAGGACTCGAACTCGCCCTTGCGATGATCCTGCAACCCGGAGACCAGATAATCGGGCGTGCGGTAGACGACGAAATCGGCGTGGCGGGCGCTAGTGCGCACGATGCCCTGGCGGATCTTCGATTCGACCACGGCCTGATCGTCGGTGGCGATGTCAGCCAGGATTTTCGGGAGCTGATAGGGGCTGCTGGCGACCGTTACCGGCCCCATCCCCTCGCTCCCCACGCTCATCGAGCCAACGCCGAACAGCAACCAGCCCGTGGGCGACGTCCCCTCGAAGTCGGGATACTTAACGTAGATGCCGTAGGAGCGGCCGTGCGTCGTGCCCAGGACGCCGTTCAGGCTGTCGGCCGCCATGTTGAAGAACATGTAGTCGAGCACCGCGCCGGCCATCTGGCGCAGCTTGTGCTGCCCTTCATGGCTGGCAAAGTCATAGACGTTGATCAGCGGGCAGATGCAGATCGGATAGTATGAGTTGGAGTGCCATTCGTCGAAGCCGAAACGCCCGCGCTGGCGCAGCCACTCCGTGATGTAAACGTAGCCCTTCTGCGAGTGGAACAGCCCGTTCTGCCGGCTGTTGGTGAACTCCTCGGTCGGGAAGAGCAGCCCGGCCAGCCACTCGGCCACGTGGAACAGAAAGCGGTGGTTCTCCGACCCCATGTACATCACCGTATCGCCCGGCTCGTCCACCCAATACTTGAAGCCGAGCACCGTGTCCTTCATCATGGCGTGGATCTGCGGGCTAAGCCGCGGCGCGGCAGCATCCCGCTCCCACATCATCAGCCGCAGCACGCCCTGGATGACGAAGTCGGCGCAATCTTTGCGCGCGGCGATGAACTCGCACGTGTCACGGATGACGCTCTCGTCCACCTGGTCGTAGCGGCCCAGCGCATAGCGCGCCACCTCGCGCCAGATATCAGGCCGGGCTTCTTTGCGGCGGAAGCCCGCGTAGTGCTCCAGGACCATCTGACGGCGCTCGGCCATGCGCTCGATGCCGGGCATGGCGGGGACGGGCGTCACTTTGTGGATGGCGTAGGAGGTGGAGGTTAAGGCTGAGGTTAAGGTTAAGGTTGAGGCAGGGCCGGGGATAGCCCAGTCACACTCGATGCGGTAGCGGCCGTCGGGCAACGTCGCGCCGGGGCCGAAGGAGACCATCCCGGCCGCGCTGGGCTTGACTTCCGCCGCCACTTCCCCGGAATCGGTCACCAGGCGAGCGGTGAGCGGGGCCGCCCCATCGGGCGCGACGCCCAGCCGGAAGCCGACCTCGTGCTCGCCGTAGAACACGTCGCGCGCCAGGCGGATGCTCGACACCTGGGCTTCGACCGCGTCGCGAGCTTCGCCCGTCAGGCCCGCGCCCAATGGGATGCGTGCGGAGACTGCGCTCCCAGTCGCTTCCAGCCGGAACCCGACCTGCGCCATGCGGCCCAGCCGGAAGAGCGCCACCGCGACGACATTCTCGCCTGCGTTCAGCGCGGCCTCGAAACGGTGCTCATAGACGCCATCCGCCGCCTTCACCGGATGCGCGTCGGTGTCATACACAGTCACGCCGTTGATCGCGACGATCGCCCGCGAGGTGATGCCGAGCACCAGCCGCCATGCCTGTGCGCCGGGCTGATCGGGCGTCAGGATCGTCGTCAAAAATGCCGCGCCGAGGTGGTTGGAGATGTTGTAGCGGCCCCACGAGAAGTAGTTCTCCGGCATGCGCACGAGACTCCACCGCATCGCCTGCCCGCGGAAGGTCGCCGCCTCGCCCTCGACCGGCCGCGCCGCCAGGATCGCCTGCGCGTCGCCGACAATCTGCGTCATCGCCGTGCGGCCCACGGTCGCGCCGGGCTTCTCGAACAGGGTCAGCCCCTGGACGGTCGCCGAAAGATCCTCGTAAAACGGCCCCAGCATCAGCCAGGGCTTGATGATCTCGCCTGCCAAAATGGTTCGCGCTAGATTGGGATGCATGATTGGACTCCTTTGACCAGTTCTTGACAGGATGAACAGGATTTACAGGATGGGTCCCGTATTCCCATCCTGTTCATCCTGCCGAAGGTCCTGTCTGGGTTTCACCGTCGCTTCTCCGAGCACAGCTTGACCAGATCGCCCACGTCCGCCGTCGCCAGGCACTCGGTCGCGTCGGCCGCGCCGTAGTAGATCTTCACCTCGCCGCTCTCCTCCAGGATCATGCCGCCGGGGAAGATGGCGTGGTTGCGGAAACCGCCCTCCACCTCGTAAGGCGCTTCGGGGGCGAGCAGCGGCGTCTTGCTCATCCCGATCACCCGCCACGGCTCGTCCAGATCGAGCAGCATGATGCCGGCCGTGTACCGCTTCTGCCACACATCCTCCCAGCCGTTTTTCCCACGGGACGAATCCCGATCCACCGCGTGGAAGGTGGTCAGCCAACCCTGCGGCGTCTTGACCGGCGGCGCGGCCGGGCCGAGCTTGTCGTTGGCGTAGGGCACATCCTCGACGCCGAGCACCAGGTGCGAGTTGCCCCAGTAGCGCAGATCGGGCGAGTCGGAGGCCCAGATGTCGAAGCGATCCCGTCCGCCGCGGCTGTACACTGGGAAGGGGCGCTCCAGCCGAACGTACTTGCCACCGATCTTCTCCCCGAATAGCACCATGTTGCGGTTGTCGGGCACGCTCACGCTGAGCACCTCGAACCGCTCGAAGTCGTCGGTGACCGCGATCCCGCCGCAGACGCCGTGCAGCGTATCCACCGCGAAGCACATGTAGCAGCGGCCATCCATCACCGTGAGCCGTGGGTCGTAGACCCGATTGACCTCGTCATCCTGCCACTGCCAGCACGGCCTGGGCTGCACCTGCCACTTCACGCCGTCGTCGCTGAACGCCAGCCCCAGGTCCGTGGCGGCCGGATGCACCGAGTCGGTGCGATAGCCGTAGTCGTTGCGGAAGACCATGACGTACTTGCCCTGGTATTTCGTCACGCCCGCGTTGAAGACCAGCCGCGCCTCGTAGGGCACGTCGGCAGGTGTCAGGATGGGATTCGCCGGGTGGCGGTGAATGATGGGGGATGAGGTGAGGAGACCGGTTCCGATATACATGAGAAACTCCTTGCGCTTATACGTTATCAACATAAATGATTTTCCAGCACTGCTGTGCGTCATTTGAATCGCGCAAACGAGGATGGAGCATCCAGGTGGTAGGTGAACAAGAAGCGCCACGGTTCCCCTTCATCCATTGGGACGCGGAC
>VGOD01000261.1 GCA_016876015.1 Chloroflexota bacterium | reverse complement strand
TGCGCCAGGGGATCAGCTCCTCGACGTTCAGCGTGAAGGGGGAGTAGGCGCGGCCGTGGTTGATGCTGGCCGACCAGGTGGGGCTGGTGAAGACGCGTCGCGGCTGCGCCACCAGGTCGGCGAATGAGTAGCGCACCGAGCGCGTGCCCGCAGCCAGGTGAGTCAGGGAGCGGCCGGTCTTGTGCTCCTCCTGCTCGAACGCGCGGTAGGCCAACTCGCCGTTGGTGACCGGGTCGAGCCGCAGGATGGCGTCCACCACTTGCAACGGCTCCTCCAGGCTGGGGCGGAGCCTGCCGTTGAACGGACGCCCCTGAGTTTCGGCCAACGCCCGATACTCGTCCGCCACCGGGATCAGCAGGCCGTGCATCCCCACGCCGTTCTCCTCCACGCCTGGCCCCAGCGTGACCATCTTGTCGTAGATCTGGGTGTAATCCCGCTCGACCACGCGAAACTTGGGCATGGTTTTGCCGGGCGCCGGCTCGCACTCGCCGCGCTTCCAGTCCAGGTCGCTCGGCTGCGAAAGCTCGTCCACGGTGTCGTGCTGCAGCGGGATGGCGACCAGGTCGCGCACGGGCGCCGGCAGGTGCGTTTTCGCCAGCTCGCTGACCTTCTGCGCCACGGCCCGGTAGATGTCCCAGTCGCTGCGCGATTCCCAGGCCGGGGGCACGGCCGCCTGCATCGGGTTGACGAAGGTGTGCAGGTCGGTGGAGTTCAGGTCGGTCTTCTCGTACCACGTGGCCGCCGGCAGGATGATGTCGGAGTAGAGCGCCGAGGTGTCCATGCGGAAATTGAGATCCACCACCAGGTCGAGCTTGCCGGCCGGCGCCGGCTCGTGATATTCCACCTCGTTGGTGTAGCCCTGGGCCATCTCTCGAGCATTGACGTTGCTGTGTGTGCCCAGGTAGTGCTTCATCATGTACTCGTGGCCCTTCATGCTGGTGCCGATGGCATTTCCGCGCCAGATGAACCAGACGCGCGGCCAGTTTTCGGCCGCGTCGGGATCCTCCACGGCGAAGCGCAGCTCCCCGCTCTGCAACTGGCCCACCGCGTACTTGATGACCTCCGCCTCCGACTTCGCGCCCGCGGCCTCCGCTTCCCGGACGACCTCCAGCGAGCTCTTGTTGAACTGCGGAAAGAAGGGCAGCCACCCCTTACGCACCGCGCGCACCTGGTAGTCAATGGTGTGTTCCTTCTGCGCGCCGCCGGGCAGCACATCGTAGGCGGTGAAGCCGCGCTCGTAGCGCCACTGGTCGGTATGCACGTAGTGGAACGAGGGAGTGTTCTGTTGGCGGTTGGGCAGCTTCCAGTCCGAGGCGAAGGCGATTGCGCCCCACGAGGCCTGGTTGGCGAGCTTCTCCTGTCCCACATAGTGCGCCAGCCCGCCGCCGTTGACGCCCACCGAGCCGGTCAGCATCAGCGCGACGATGGCCGAGCGGTAGAGCAAGTTGTTGTGATACCAGTGGTTGGCCCCCGCGCCGATGATGACCATGTTCTTGCCGCGCGTCTGCTCCGCGTTGAGGATCCATTCGCGCGCGTAGCGCAGGCAGGTGTCGCGGTGGATGCCGGTCAGTTTCTCCTGCCAGGCCGGGGTGTAGGGCGACTCGTCGTCGTAGGAGGTCGGGTAATCGCCGGAGAGGCCGCGGCCCACGCCGAACTGCGCCATCATCAGATCGAAGACGGTCGTCACCGTGATCGGGCCGGCGGCGGTCTCGACCGTGCGCACGGGGACGCCCCGCAGCCGCGCGCCGCCGCCCGCGAAGTCATCAAACGCCACCTGGACGACCGCGTCGTGCTGCTGGCGGAACGATAGATCGGGATCCAGCTCCTCGCCCGTCGCGCCGTCCCGCATCTCCAGGTTCCAGCGCCCCTTCTCGGTCTGCCAGCGGAAGCCGATCGTCCCCTTGGGCATCCGCGGCCGGCCGGAGGTCTGATCCCACACCAGCAGCTTCCAGTCGCCGTGCTCCTCGCCCGCGTAGGCCGCGATCCGGTTAGCGCGCAGGTATTTGCCGGGCCGCGCGGCCGCGTCACCCGACCTCACCCCCGACCCCTCTCCTGCGCTTTCCGACCTCACCCCCGACCCCTCTCCTGCGAGGAGAGGGGAGAGTTGGACGAGGAACGGCAGGTCGGTGTAACGCTTGACGTAGTCCACAAAGTACGGCGCCTGGCGGTCCACGTAGGCTTCTTTGAGGATGACGTGGTTGACCGCCATCCAGAAGGCAGTGTCCTGGCCGGCGTGGAGCGGGATCCAGTAGTCGGCGTATTTGGCGACCTGGGAGAAGTCGGGGGAGAAGACGGTGAGCTTGGCGCCGGCGTGGCGCACCTCGGCCACAAAGTGGGTGTCAGGGGTGCGCGTCATGTTCAGGTTGGCGCCCATCACCGCAATGAAGCGCGAGTTGTACCAGTCGGCGGACTCGTGAACGTCGGTCTGCTCGCCCCAAATCTCGGGGCTGGCGGGCGGCAGATCGCAGTACCAGTCGTAGAACGACATCGCCACCCCGCCCATCAGCGTCAGGAAGCGGGAGCCGGCCGCGTACGAGATCTGCGACATGGCCGGGATGGGCGAAAAGCCGATGACGCGGTCGGGACCGTATTCCTTGATGGTGTGGACCACCGAGGCGGCGATCATCTCCAGCGCCTCGTCCCAACGGATGCGGCGGAACCCGCCCTTGCCGCGCGCCTGCTGATAGCGCGCCCGCTTGGCCGGGTCGTTCACCAACGCGGCCCAGGCCGCGACCGGGTCACTGTGCTCTTGCCGCGCGGCCCGCCACAGGTCGAGCAGCGCGCCGCGGCCGTAGGGATATTTTACGCGCAGCGGGCTGTAGAGGTACCACGAAAAGGAGATCCCCCTCTGGCAGCCGCGCGGCTCATAGGGCGGCAGGCCCTCCTCCAGCAGCGGGTAATCGGTGGCCTGCATCTCCCAGGTGACGATGCCGTCCTTGACGAACACCTCCCAGGAGCACGAGCCGGTGCAGTTGACCCCGTGCGTGGTGCGCACCCGCTTGTCGTGGCTGAAACGGTTGCGATAGAACTCTTCCCACTTGCGCTCGGCTGGCGCAACGGTCTCTTGTACCCAATTGGTCATGGAGTCCTCCACCCATCATCGGACTAGAGGCTTCAGCCGGTTTCTCTGTCTAACCACAGTGACCGGCTAAAGCCTCGAATCCAGGATTTGTCTGGAAACTACAGTTTGCCGTTCTTGCGCAGACGCTGGGCGATGCTCTGGCGCTGCCGCGGCCAGAAGAAGGTCATGCCCACGAACAACGCGCCGGACAGCCCCGCGCCGGCCCCCAGGGCGACCAGCAGGTTCGACAGCGGCGACGGTTCAGCCTGTTGACTGGTCGCAGCAAAGAAGGCCAGCAGATCGGCTTTTTCGTTGGTGGTCAGTTGCCTGGTCGCGAAGATGCTCTGCATGGATGGGTAGGGCAGGCTGCCCAACGCCGCGGCCAGCCCTTGCCGGCCGCCATAGCGCGTATGAACCAGCGTCAGGTCTGGGCCAAGCGCGCCGCCGCCCAGCGCGCCGGCGCCGGCGACAGAGTGGCAGGCAATGCAGCTCATCCCGCCATTCTGCAAAGGTTGCGCGCCGGTGAAGACCCGCTGGCCGGCGTCTATGCTGCCGGGCAAGGCTAACACGGCGTCCGTATCGTCTGGGGTCGGGGCGGCGGCTACGGCCGGCGCGCCGCCCGAGGCCTTGGTCGCCAGAAAAGCGATCAGGTCATCTACTTCCCGGTTGGTCAAGGCCAAATTGGGCATGGGGACGTTGTTGGACTCTTTGAGCAACTGGACGGCGATCGGATCGCCGGAGGCCAACAGCTTGTCCGGCGCGGCGATCATCTGTTTGAGCCAGGCCAGATCGCGACGCGCCGAAACCCCCCGCAAATCCGGGCCGACGAGCTTGCTGCCGCCGATCGAGTGGCAGGCTGCGCATTTGGCCTTGTACGTCTGTTCGCCGGCGCCGGCGTCCTGGCCGAGCGGCGCGGCCTGGGCCAGCAAGCCTGTGACGGTCAGCATGATCCCCGCGAGGAGCAGGAGCGCAAACCAGCGGTAACGTTGGGTTGGCATAGCACAGATACCTCGTTGCAGAATGAGTGCAAGCATGACATGAGCAGCGTTTCAAAAAGCGATTCGAGAGGCGTTTCGTCCGCGGCGATGCGCAGGAAACCTGCTGGACAGAATAGCACAAGAATGAGACGCTGCGCTGCGACTAAAGTCGCTATCGGATCTTTGGATAGCAGCAGGGCGCACCCTTGCGGTCGCGCCAGGGGGCAGGCGCAAGGACGTGCCCCGACCCCGATTAGTAGGGAATACACTGATAGCGTGACTTTTGTCGTATTCAGAAGGATGTCTGGTCCGTATAATGCCCCTGTATCCGAACGTCAGGAGGGACTTCATGCAGGCCACCGATATACTCATGTCCGAACACCGCGTCATCGAACGCGTGCTCACCAGCCTGGAAACCCAGGCCGACAAGTTAGCCGCCGGTCGCCCGGTGCGACCTGGCTTCTTCCTGGATGCCGCCAGTTTCATCAAGGGGTTCGCCGACGGCTGCCACCACCGCAAGGAGGAGGGCGTGCTGTTCGAGGCGATGGTCGCCGCCGGGTTGCCCAAGCAGGTCGGGCCGATCGGCGTGATGCTGGCCGAACACGAGCAGGGCCGCGTATTCACTCGGGGGATGCGCGCGACGGCCGAGCGCCTGGCCGCGGGGGATGCCTCGGCCACGGCGGCGGTGGTCGCCAACACGCGCGGCTATGCGGCGCTGCTGCGCCAGCACATCCAGAAAGAGGATGGCATTCTCTATCCCATGGCCGACCAGATGATCCCGGCTGCGCAGCACGCGGCGGTCGTTGAAGCGTTCGAACACGTGGAACACGAGGAGACGGGCGAAGGGGTGCACGAGAAGTACCTGGCCCTGGCCGAGGCGCTAGAACAAGAAGCAGCCGGGCAGGATAGTTTCAAGTTGCGGGCCAGCCGACGAGTTGCAGCGCTCTGTGCACTGAAGCGCCGTAGTGACGTAGTGTGGCGGCGATGTTGGTCCAGCCGCGATAACGCAGCAGGCTGATGACGGCGTTGCGCAGAGCCGCCAGCGCTTGCGGGGCGCTCCCGGTATGTGTTTGGCCGCGATCTTCACCCAGGGTTTCATCGCGGACGTAGTGGTCTTGGTTTTCGATCGTCCAGTGGCCCCGCCAGAAGGCCTCGAGTTGCTCGGCTTCGGCCAGGTCGCGGCCTAAGCTGGTGATGCCGTAGGTGGTCTTGCGCTCTACCACCCCCGTATGCAGCATCACCCGCTGACAGGTGCGGCGCATGACTTGCGCGGTCCCCGGCCAGTCCAGATAATCGGTGAGCGCTGTGCTGGCTTCCAAGGTGCGCGTCTCCAAGCGCCCATGATTGCGCGCCGTGTAGGTGTGAGTCAGCACCTCGCCGGGCTGCGCTGGCACGGGGGGCACGTTGAAAAGCAGGGCGATGTGGGCATCCAGTTCCGGTTGGTTTTCCTTCACCACCATCAGGTAGTGGCCCTGCTGCGCCAGAATCTGGCGGGCCAGCGCCTGTTGGGTGAGCAGCGCATCCATCGTCGTCACGGTGCCGCGCAAGTCGCGGCCAGCCAAGAGGCGCGGGACCGCGGTGATCTCGTTGCTCTTGGCGGCCACTGCGCATTGGCCGAGGACACACCCGCTCTCGTGGCGGACCAGGCTGACCAGATGGAGGGCGTGGCCGTGCGTATTGGCCCCCCGCACGGCTTTGCCATCTACCGCTTGGCCGCGCAGTAGGGCCCCGTTGACGGCTCGCACCCCACCCGTCACGCCATCATCGGCGTCCACCGCCTGGTTGTGGGCGGCGACCTGCGTCTCCAACTGCTGGCGGTTGACCTTCCGCAAGACCCGATACAGGGTCGAGGCGCTCGGTAGCCGCCGTTTGGCCGGCTGTAACTGGGCCACCAGGGCCTGGGCATGTTCCAAGGCCCAGTGGGCGATGCTGCGCGGCGTCGTGTAGCCGCTGACCAAGGCCGCACTGATGATCGCCAGCAGCACCCGCCATTCGAAACTCCGCCCGCGGCGACTCCGCGGATCGGGCGTGCCTTCCAACTGCGCAAGTAGCGTGGGCGCATTGGACTCAGCCATGGGTAGGATCCTCCGGTGCGTTGTGAAGTAGGTTGCGGAGACATTAGGGTGTTGAAAAGAATAAAATCTCCCAGGCTACCTGGCTTGGATCGGCTGTGGCTTCTCGTAGGGCCAGTCAAGCGCCATTTCGAGGCCCGATAGTGGGAGGTTTATTTCTTTGCCTGGTTGCCGGACAATGAGGACGCCCCCGTCGCCCGTCGGTTAGCGCTGGCGATTCTCGAGGCCGCCGATGTGGCGCCCCAACGCGAGTTGGCCGCGGCGGCCGGTTTCAGCCAGGAGCGCTCGGTGCGGGTCTACAAAGAGCGCCTACAAGAACAGGGTCTGGCCGGCTTGTTCGATCGTCCGATCACTGGGCGCCCGGCGATCACCACGCAGACACCGGTCGAGCAGGCCTTCATCCAGGTGGTCTTGGCGGCGGTGATTGCCGACCACGCTTTGCCGGACGCCGCCGCCTTGGCGGAGCGCGTGAACCAGGTGTTGCGCGCGGGCCAGGCGGCGGAAGCCGGTGGTGTGACGGCGTCTATGCTCGAAACGCTGCGGCTCCGGTGGGGCATGCAACGGTTGCCGCTCCAGCAGGCGTTAGACGCGGCGGCGCCCCAGATGGCTGAACCCGGCCCCGTGCAGTTGGGCCGGACGCAAGTCGGCGGCGCGTTGGCCTTGGCCATGCTGCGGGTCGAAACGGGCTGGTTGAAACTGGCGGCGGCGTTGCCGATGGCGAAGGGCTATGCCGTCACGGCGACCCAATGGGTGCTCACGGCCATTTTCGCCATCGTCTTTGGCATCCAGCGGGCGTGGCATCTGGACGAGGTGTGTGACCTCGGCTTTGCGTTGCTGACCGGCCGCCCGCGGCCGTTGGCGCACAGCACCTTTCAGCATATCTTGCGTGCGATTCCCGAACAAGCTGCGCAGCAATTCTACGAGCGCAGTGCCCAAGGCGCAGTGGCACGGCTGGCGGCTGGGCCACGCCGCATCAGCGTGGACGGGCACAACTTGCCGCGCTATACCCACCTGGTCGACTTGGAAAAAGGCAACATCGGCAATACCGACCGCATTTTGAAGGCCGAAGAGTTGGTGTGGGCTTACGATCTGGATGTGCATCTGTGGCTGGCGCTGCGCGCCTATCACGGCGCCAACAAGTTGAGCCAGGGCCTCGTCGAACTCGTCCGTGAAATCATCAAGCGTATCCTCTCAATAATCCGGGGAAACGGCGGTCACAGACCGCCTACGAGCCTGCTTTCAGGGGGTCTGCGACCCCATACGCATCAAGCTAAGCGATGTTCGCAGTCTCAGCGCTGGCTCACAAGGGGTCTGTGACCCCGACTCAGGCGCTTTTCTGCTGCTTTCGACGGTGTCAGGGTGCGCCAAAGGGGTA
>VGOD01000260.1 GCA_016876015.1 Chloroflexota bacterium | reverse complement strand
CGGCGACAACTCCTATCCGGGATTCGTTGAGCTGAGTCCAACCCGGGGGTTGCTCTCCTACTACTCCAGTCATGAAGGCAGCGGCACGAGCCTGGCGCCGTCCCACATCTACCTGGCTGAGCTTTCACTGGAGTAGACATTACTTCTGACTGTCAGGAGCGAATGCATGTTGGTATTCATAGCGCGTCGCCTTCTGCTGATGATTCCCACGCTCTTCGCGGTGTCGGTGATCTCGTATGCCATCATCGAGGCGCCGCCCGGCGACTATATGGATGCTTATGTAGACCGGCTCATTCAGCAGCAGATGGCGGTTGACCCTTCTGAGATCGCTGCGTTGCGCGCGCGCTACGGCCTTGATTCACCCGCCTACGTGCGCTACTTCCGCTGGCTGAGCAACATCTTGCAGGGCGATCTGGGGCGCTCGCTGGAGTGGAACCAGCCGGTATCGAAGTTGATTCTGGATCGGTTGCCCTGGAGCGTGACGATTTCTCTGCTATCACTCATATTGGCTTATAGCATCGCGATCCCCATCGGGCTGTATGCGGCCACGAATCAGTATTCGGTCGGCGACTACACGTTCACCCTGGTCGGGCTGATCGGCCTGGCGACGCCGGATTTCCTGCTGGCGCTGATCATTCTATGGTACTACTTCGTCGCAACGGGCAATGTCGCGGTGGGGTTGTTCTCGGATCAATATATCGTCGCGCCCTGGAGCTTCGCCAAGCTGCTCGACCTGCTGAAGCATGTGTGGCTTCCCGCGATCGTGGTGGGCACGTCAGGCACAGCGGGCCTGATCCGGGTCGTGCGGGCGAACATGCTGGACGAGTTGGGGCGTCCCTACGTCATGGTCGCTCGATCTAAGGGATTGCCGGAAAACAAGGTGCTCATCAAGTACCCGTTTCGGATCGCCATGAACCCGGTTGTCAGCACCATCGGCTGGACGCTGCCCGCGCTGGTCAATGGCGAGTTGTTGGCGTCGCTGGTGTTGGGATTGCCCACCATCGCGCCTCTTTTCGTGGGCGCGCTGATGAGCCAGGATATGTTCCTGGCCGGCAGCGTCGTGATGATCTTGAGCACGTTGACCCTGGTCGGCACGCTCATCTCGGATATCCTGCTGGCGTGGCTCGACCCTCGCATCCGCGGGGCGATCTAGCAGAAAGGTGAATTGATCGTGACTGTCACAGAAGAAGTCCGGCCGGCGGGCGTCGAAAGGCCAGATGCGGCCGAAGATGCAGTGGCGGTTGCCACGCCCGGCCAGTTGATGCGCTGGAAGTTCATGCGCCATCGGGTGGCGGTCCTTTGCCTGGGAATTCTGGTGATCTTCTATTCGTGCGTCCTCTTTGCGGAGTTCGTGGCGCCCTATTCGCCGACCCACCACGACACAGACTACATGTACATGCCGCCCCAGCCGATCCGTTTTGTCGAAAATGGCCGGTTTCAAGCGCGGCCCTTTGTCTATGGCATGGTCGGCAAGCTGGACCCGAAGACCTTCAAGACGACCTATACGGTGGACCAGACTCAGAAATATCCGATCCACTTGCTGGTCAAGGGGGACCCTTACAAGATGTGGGGTCTCATCCCCGGAGATGTACATCTGTTCGGCGTAGAGAAGGGCACGCTGTTTCTGTTCGGCACCGACAAGCAGGGCCGGGATGTCTTGTCACGCATCATCCACGGCGGACGCATTTCCTTGTCGGTGGGCCTGCTGGGCATCGCCATCAGCTTCATCATCGGCATCATGATCGGCGGCATCTCCGGCTATTTCGGCGGCACGGTGGATCTGATCATCCAACGGGTGATCGAGTTCATCCGCTCGGTGCCGACGCTGCCGTTGTGGATGGCGTTCAGCGTCGCCTTGCCGCGTACCTGGTCCGTCGTGCAGATCTATTTCGGCATTGTAGTCATCCTCTCCCTGGTGGGCTGGACCGGCCTGGCCCGCGTCGTGCGCGGCAAGTTCATGTCGTTGCGCGAGGAGGAGTACGTCATGGCCGCGCAGTTGAACGGTGCCTCTGAGGCGCGGATCATCTTCCGACACATGCTGCCATCATTCGCCAGCCATATCATTGCTTCGTTGACGCTGAGCGTTCCTGGCATGATCCTGGGAGAGACTTCGCTGAGTTTCATCGGCCTGGGGCTGCAGGAGCCGGCCATCAGTTGGGGCGTGCTCCTAAAGGATGCGCAGCGGATCATGGTGCTGGCGAACTCGCCCTGGCTCCTGATCCCAGGGGTGTTTGTGATCATTGCGATCCTCTGCTTCAATTTCGTCGGCGACGGTCTGCGCGATGCGGCCGATCCTTACGCCCACATCTGAGAGTCGCCAGGCGCCGGCGCCCGCTGCTCGGGCCGGTCTCCTGACCGTGCCCGCTGTGGCTCGCCCGCTGCTCGGGCCGGTCTCCTGACCGTGCCCGCTGTGGCTCGGTCGGAGACCCGCTGCTCGGGCCGGTCTCCTGACCGTGCCCGCTGTGGCTCGCCCGCTGCTCGGGCCGGTCTCCTGACCGTGCCCGCTGTGGCTCGCCCGCTGCTCGGGCCAGTCTCCTGACCGTGCCCGCTGTGGCTCGCCCGCTGCTGTGGCCGGTCTCCTGACCGTGCCCGCTGTGGCTCGCCCGCTGCTCGGGCCGGTCTCCTGACCGTGCCCGCTGTGGCTCGCCCGCTGCTCGGGCCGGTCTCCTGACCGTGCCCGCTGTGGCTGCCCGCTGCTCGGGCCGGTCTCCTGACCGTGCCCGCTGTGGCTCGGTCGGAGACCGGCCACAGCCTGGGAGGCCATTTTCAGGACAGAAGGAATCGGTGAACGCTGTGATTCATCAACAAGGCGCCTCGCGAACCAGCGAGAAGCCTCCACTGCTGAGCGTCAAGGACCTGTCCACTTATTTCTTCTCGCGCGAGGGGGTTCTGAAAGCGGTGGATGGGGTCAGCTTTGAGATTCGGCGCGGCGAGGCGTTGGGCATCGCGGGCGAAAGCGGCTGCGGTAAGAGCGTAACGGCCCAGTCCATCCTGCGCCTGGTGCCCAGCAACGGCAGGATCGTCGGCGGTCAAATCCTCTTGCATGATGACGGGGGCGCGACCGACCTGGTGAAGCTCAATTGGAAAGGGCCAGAAATCCGCAGAATCCGCGGCAAAGAGATCGCCATGATCTTCCAGGAGCCGATGGCCGGGTTCAGCATGGTCTATACCATCGGCAACCAGACCATCGAGGCGATCCGGCTGCACCAACATTGCAGCCAGGCCGAGGCCCGGAAGATAGCCATCGAGACCCTCGGCCGGGTGGGCATGCCCAAGCCCGAACAGACGATTGACGCCTATCCCTATGCGCTCAGCGGCGGCATGAGGCAGCGAGCCATGATCGCCATGGCGCTATCGTGCCACCCAAGTCTGCTGATCGCCGACGAGCCGACCACGGCCGTGGATGTCACTATCCAGGCTCAGGTCTTGGAGCTGTTGAAGGATCTCCAACGCGACATGAGCATGGCTCTCATGGTCATCACCCATGATCTGGCGGTGATCTCGGAACTGTGCGACCGGGTGATGATCATGTATCTGGGCAAGGATGTGGAAAGCGCGCCTGCCCGCGCTCTTTTCAGCGATCCGAAGCATCCATACACTGTGGGACTGCTCAAATCGGTGCCCGAATTGGGCAGGGGGCGCGGCCAGGAGATCGCAGCGATCAGCGGATCGGTGCCCGGGCCCTACGAGCGCCCGCGGGGATGTTCCTTCCATCCTCGCTGCCCGCGACTCATTCAGAATGTGTGCGATGTCGAGCCGCCGCCCCAAGTCGAACTCGCCAGTAGTCATCGGGTGCGCTGTCACCTGTACGCATAAGTCCGTTCACATAGGATAGAGGTCATGGTCGAAAACGGTTTGCTCCTTGAGGTTCACGATCTGCACAAGCATTTCCCGATTGTTCGAGGCTTTCTGCGACGAATCGTGGGAAACGTGAAGGCGCTCGATGGCGTGAGCTTCAGCGTGCGTAGAGGCGAGACGCTGGCCCTGGTGGGCGAAAGCGGCTGCGGGAAGACCACGACGGGTCGCTGCGTCATGCGCGCCATCGAGCCGACATCGGGCAAGATCCTGTTTCACCAGGACCCGGACGGGCCGCCCATTGATCTCAATGCCCTTACCCGCCCAGAATTACGCTATGTTCAGCGATTCATGGGGATGATCTTTCAGGATCCCTATTCCTCTCTCAACCCGCGCATGACCGTGTTGGAGATCGTCGGCGAACCCTTCATCACACGCAAGCTGGTCCGAGACAGCCGAGAGCTGGAGAGGCGCGTCGCTCAACTGCTAAGCAACGTCCACCTGGACCCCAGCTACATGCGGCGCTATCCCCATGCCTTCAGCGGCGGACAGCGCCAGCGCATTGCCATCGCGCGGGCCCTGGCGCTCAATCCCAACCTGGTGGTGGCCGATGAGCCGCTCTCCGCGCTGGACGTGTCGGTTCAGGCCCAGATTCTCAGGCTCTTGAAGGAGTTGCAGGGCGAGTTCAACCTGACCTATATCTTCATCACCCACAACCTGGCCGTGGTCGAGTACAGCAGCGACCGGGTTGCTGTGATGTACGTCGGCAAGATCGTGGAGCTGGGCGACACCGAAGCGATCTTCAGCCGGCCCAAACATCCTTACACCGAGGCTCTGCTCTCGGCGGTTCCGGTCATCGAGACGGATCGTTCGGGCCGGCGGCGAGAGCGCATTGTGCTGCAAGGCGATGTGGCCGACCCGGCCAACGTCCCAGATGGTTGCGCATTTCATCCCCGTTGCCCTCACGTGCGCGAGATCTGCCGCACGTCGGAGCCGCAACTGGTCAATCTGGCAGAGCCTGACGAGAGCCCTCACAGCGCCTCCTGCCATTTTGCCGGCGAGCTCAGTCTGCGGGGGGTGGGCAGCCCAAGATCAGCGGCTGCCGGCCCCGACGGCCAGGCCAGGAGCAACCCACCGCTAGTTCCGGCGCGTCCGGGTCAGGAGGTGTCCATGTCGTGAAGGTATCTTTTCAATAAGTGGGGGCCGACGGGGGTCGCAGACCCCCTGAAAGCAGGCTCGTAGGCGGTCTGTGACCGCCGTTTCCCCGGATTATTGAGAGGATACTCGTGAAGCCGATCGGAACAGGATGCTCTTCGCATCCCCTTACATTGGCAGCGTCTAGTTACCAAATCAGGAGGAATACCGTGAAAACAAGAATGCTTACCGTCCGATTGTTTTCGATTCTGCTGGTCGCAGCCCTGCTCATCCAGGGCTGCGCTTCAGCCACACCAGCGCCCCCAGCGCCGCCCGCCGCGCCCACGGCCGCGCCTGCAGCTCCGGCGGCAGCGACCAAGGCGCCCGCCGCCCCGCCGGCTGCGGTCGTCGCCGGCCCCATCCTCAAGGATAAACCCGTGGAAGCGGGCGAGCGGCCGGTACAGATCAAAGTGGGCGAGGGGACGGTGACCAAGTTCCAGGAAGCGCCCGAACTGGCCGAGAAAGTGGCCAAGGGCCAGCTTCCGCCGGTCGAGAAGCGGTTGCCCGCGAATCCCCTCGTGATCAAGCCCGAAGAGGCGATCGGCAAGTATGGCGGCACGCTGCGCATGGCGGTAGTGGGTCAGAATACCCTGACCAACGAGGTCAACAACTGGTGGCTGACAGAATCGTTGACCAATCCGTCGCCGCAGGACGCCACCAAGTTCATCCCGAACGTGGCGGAAAGCTGGGAATGGTCCGATGGCCACAAGGTACTGACCATGAAGCTGCGCAAGGGGATCAAGTGGAGCGACGGCCAACCCTTCACCGCCGGAGACGTCAACTTCTGGTGGCAGGATGTCGTGCTCAACAAGGAACTGACCCCCTCGCCCAGCACCTTGCTGACCCGCGGCGGCAAACTGGCGGAGTTCAAGCAGATTGACGACTTCACCATCCAGTTCTCTTTTGCCGAACCCTATGCGCTGTTCACAACCTATCTGGGTAGCTGGGGCTTCCCCCGCGGCGCGCCGACCAGCTATCCGAAGCACTACCTGAGCCAGTTCCACACCAAGCACGGCGAAAAGGCAAAGATCGAAGCGGGCATGAAGGAAGGCGGCTTCCAGAACTGGCCGGACTTCTTCGCGCAGAAGGCGTCCAACAACAACCCTGAGCGGCCGACGATTGGCGCCTGGATTCCAACCGCCCGGCCGCCGAACGCGGTGGAGGTTCACGTCAGGAATCCCTACTACTGGAAGGTAGACACCGCCGGCAATCAGCTTCCGTACATCGGAGAAATCCGCTCCACGCGCACGGCTGACACAGAAGCCGCCTTGCTCAAGACTATTGCAGGCGAGCTGGACTTCTCTCGCATGGGTGGGACCGTCAACCTGCCGGTGCTGAGCGACAACAAGCAGAAGGGGAACTATCGCTTCGCCTATGCGGACTGGATGCCCAACTCCTTCGGCAACATCATGTTCAACTTCAGCACCAAGGACCCGGTCAAGAACAAGCTATACAACACCAAGGAGTTTCGCCAGGCCCTCTCCGTCGCCATCAACCGGGAAGAGATCATCAAGCTGATCTACAAGGGCGGCGTGTTCGCTTCCCAGGTTGCGCCGATGCGGGGCGCGCCCTATCATGGCGAGTCTGATCTGTTCCAGTCGTGGACCAAGTTCAACCCCGATCAGGCCAATCAGATGTTGGACAAGATCGGCCTGACCGCCAAGGATAAGGACGGCTTCCGTCTGGGTCCTGACGGTAAAGAGCTGCTCCTGATCATCTCCGCGACGACCGCCTGGCCGGCCGAGACGCCCCAACTCATGGATCTGGTCAAGGGCTACTGGGCCAAGATAGGCATCAAGGCGACTGTCGCTCCCGAGGCCGGTGCGCTCTGGGGAACTCGCCACAACGCCGGCGAGCATGACGTGTCCGCGCGCGGCGCGCACTTCGGCGGCGGGCCGGTTCACCCGACCCTCAACAGCAACACCTTCGCCCTCTCTGGCTGGCAGTGGGCGCCGGAATGGGCGCTCTGGCTGGATACCGGCGGCAAGCAAGGCAACGAGCCCCCCGCCGAGGTCAAGCGCATCCGCGAGATCCTCAACCAGATCCTCGGCGAGCCGGACGAGGCGAAGCGCAACGCGCTGATGCAGGAAGTGTTCAAGATTCACATGGATCAACTCTGGTCCATCGGCCTGGTGGTTGATGATCCCAAGTTCGGTCAATTGACCACTGTCCACAACCGGCTGCGCAACGTGGTCACCTGGTCGATCTCCGGCGAATGGTGGCCCATGATTCCGCAGCAGTGGTTCATCAACGACTAGGCGACGGTGTGCGCTGGACTCAACAAGTCACGAGTTGATCCAGCGGTGATGTATCACGGGGGCCAGCGACGCTGGCCCCCTACGCGATCCGCGCTGTTGTCTACGCGCTCAGTCGGCGGCGCACAACGCGTCAGAAAGGATACCCTCGAATGGGCGCTTCGATCAGGCTGGAAACTATCCGTCGGCTGTTCGATGATGGCAACCACAACGCCTTCACCGACCTCTGTCGCTTCGATGGCCAGCTCTACTTGACGTTCCGCAACTGCCCCGAAGGGCACATGCTCTTCAC
>VGOD01000259.1 GCA_016876015.1 Chloroflexota bacterium | reverse complement strand
GCCATCACCGAGGCGGCCCGTCTGGCGACCGCGGCCGTGCGACCGATCAGCGACATACGCGGGCCGGCCGAGTATCGAGAGAGGATGGTGGAAGTGATAGTGAAGAGACTGCTTGGGCATATCGGTGATCAATAGGTGCATTTATACCACAGACAGCCTATCGGCGCAACCAGGAGGCCACATTCATGGGTCCAAAGGTTATTTCGCTTATCGTTAACGGCCGCCTTCATCACGTCGCCCTCGCGCCGAACGTCACCTTGCTCGAGGCGCTGCGCGAGCTGGGCTACATGGACGTGAAGAACGGCTGCGAGAAGGGCGATTGCGGCGCGTGCGCGGTGCTGCTGAACGGCCTGGCCGTCAACAGTTGCCTGGCGCTGGCCTGGCAGGCGGACGGCGCGGAGATCATCACCTGCGCGGGCCTGGGCACGACCGAGCATCCACACCCGCTGCAAACCGCGTTCGCCGATCTGGGCGCGATCCAGTGCGGCTACTGCACGCCCGGCATGATCATCGCGGCCAAAGCGCTGCTCGACCACAATCCACAGCCCACCGAAGAGGAAATCCGTGAGGCGATCTCCGGCAACCTCTGTCGCTGCACAGGCTACGGCCAGATCGTGGATGCGGTGACCGCGGCCGCCCAAATGCTGCGCCACGCCGAGGGGAGAGCGCCAGGATGACAGTGCGAGTCGAACCCCTCCCCCACGTTGACCTGCCGCCGCTGCGCCAGGTGGGCAAGCCGGTGCGCCGGGTAGATGTGCTGGCCAAGGCGGCCGGCGCGACGGTCTACGCGGGCGACTTCACCCTGCCGAACATGCTGCACGCCAGGGTGCTGCGCAGCCCGCATCCGTCCGCGGCCATCCTGCGCATAGACGTGAGCCGGGCGCGAGCGCTGCCGGGCGTCGCGTGCGTCCTCACGGCCGCCGATCTGCCGAACGCCAGGCTCGCCACCGACATCCCGGGCCAAACCGGCCAGCGGAAGCGCGCCGGCTCCGATGCGCAAGTGCTGGCAGCCGAGGTGGTGCGCTTCGCGGGCGAAGCGGTCGCGCTGGTCGCCGCCGAGACGAACGCGCTCGCTGAGCAGGCGCTGAGCCTGATCGCCGTGGATTACGAACCCCTCCCAGGCGTGTTCGACCCGTTCGAGGCGCTCAAGCCCGGCGCGCCGATCGTCAACGCGCCCGACAACGTCGTCGCCCGCTGGAAGATCCGCAAGGGCGACCTTGCGCGGGGCATGGATGAAGCCGTTACGGTCGTGGAGAACACCTTTCGCGTGCCGTTCGTAGATCACGCGTACATCGAGACCGAGTCGGGCGTGGCATGGGTGGACGAGCGCGACGTGATCAACATCCGCGTCTCGACGCAGGTGATCGAGCACTTCCGCAGCATCGCGGCCGCAGTCGGCGTCCCTCACAACAAGCTGCGCGTCCAGGCCGCGATGGTGGGCGGCGGGTTCGGCGGCAAGGAAGACATTACGGTCGAGATCTTCCTGGGGCTGTTGGCCAAAGCCACCCGCCGGCCGGTCCGGCTGGTCTACACGCGCGAGGAATCGCTGCTGGCGCACTCGAAGCGCCACCCGATGGTCATCACCCATCGCACCGGCGTGACGCGTGGAGGGCGCATCACCGCGGCCGAGATCAACATCGTGGCGGACTCAGGCGCATACCCCTACCTGAGCCCCTACGTGCTGCTCTATGCGACGGTCGTGGCGACCGGCCCCTACCGGATTGACAACGTCCACGTGGACAGCGTGGTCGTCGCGACCAATAACCCCTTCACGAGTGCGTTTCGAGGCTTCGGCGCGCCGCAGGCGTGCTTCGCGCACGAACAGCAGATGGACGAGTGCGCGGCCGCCGTCGGCATGGATCCGCTGGATTTCCGCTGCCGCAACTACCTGCGGCCAGGCGACTTCAACGCGACCGGCCAGGAGATGAAGGGCGCGATCTGGCTGGAGGAAACCGCCGCCCGCGCGCTGGCGGCTCTGGGCGAAAAGACCACTCCGGCCGAGCTTCTGGAGTGGTTCCGAGCGCGGGGCGATCGGACGCGGCTGACGGCAGACGCCATCCGCAGCGTGCGGGTAGGTCAGGGCCTGGCGTCCTACATGCAGAGCTATGGCCGCATCACCTGGCTGCACGATACCTCGCAGGCGTGGGTGGGCGTCGAGCTGGACGGCAGCGTCGTGATTCGCTGCGGCGCGCCTGACCTGGGCGGCGGGCAGATGTCCAGCCTGTGCCAGATCGCGGCCGAAGTGCTGGGTGTGTCGCTCGCACGCGTCAGCATCCATGCCGCCGATTCCGCAATGACGCCGCTCGCGGGCACGACGACCGCGACGCGGCAGCTCTACATGTCGGGCAACGCCGTGCTGAAGGCCGCGGGCGAGGTACGTAAGACGCTGTTGCAGCGCGCTTCGTATCACTTCGAGGTCCCGGCCGCTGAGCTGGACCTGGCGGAGGGCGTGGTCTTCGTGAAGGCCGAACCCGCGCAACAGCTTGCACTGGCCGAATTGATCGCCGTGTGCGCGGCCGAGGGTTTGCACCTCTCGAACCTGGCGCTCTTCACCGGGCCCTTCACCGATCGGCTCGACCCGGAGAACCTCAGCGGCCCGGTGTTTCCCGATTTCACCTTCGGCGCGCAGGCGGTGGAGGCGGCCGTGGATGCCGAAACGGGCGAGGTGTTCGTGCTGAAAAGCGTCGCGTGCCACGACGTGGGGCGGGCGATCAACCCCGCGGCCGTAGATGGCCAGATTCAGGGCGCCAGCGTGCAGGGCCTGGGCTACGCGCTGATGGAGGATTTCATCGTGGAGCAGGGGGTCGCGCGCACACCGACCCTGACCGAGTATCTCATCCCGACCGCGGGCGACTTCCCTACCACGCAGGCGATCATCCTGGAGTCGGGCGCAGGACTGGGGCCTTTTGGCGCCAAAGGGATCGGCGAGCCGGCCCTCACCCCGGCCGCGCCCGCGGCGGCCAACGCCGTCGCGAACGCCCTCGGCGCCCGCATCCACGCGCTGCCGATCACCCCATGGCGCGTGCTCGCGGCGGGGGGACTCCACACTTCTGACGTTTGACGTTTCACGTTTCAGGTTTCAGGTTTCAGGTTTCACCCTTCACCCTTCACGTTTCACCCTTCACCCTTCACCTTTCACGTTTCACGCACAGGAGCATCACTTGGCATACACCAAACTCATCAGCGGCAATGAAGCCGTGGCGCTCGCCGCGTTGCAGGCCGGCGTCAAGGTCGTGGCAGGCTATCCGGGGACGCCGTCCACCGGCGCGATCGCCTGCCTGCTCGATCTGCATCCGCCGGGCATCCACGTGGAATGGAGCGCCAACGAGAAGATCGCCTTCGAGATCGCCACGGCCGCGGCCTGGGCCGGGCAGCGGGCGCTCTGCACCATGAAGATGTCGGGCGTCAATGTGGCGCTCGACTCGTTGGCGTCGGTCGCGTATTCGGGCGTGGTGGGCAGCCTGGTGATCTACGTTGCGGACGATCCTGGCGTCAGCGCGGGCATGGTGGAGCAGGACTCACGCGGCTTCGCGCACATGTGCGACCTGCCGATGCTCGAACCTGCATCGCCGGCCGAGGCGTATGCGCTGACCCAGGCCGCGTTCGAGATTTCGGAGTGCGTGGCCGCGCCCGTGTTCGTGCGCCTGACGACGGCCACGGCCCACTCCTACAGCGTTGTCGCCGTGGAAGAGCCGATCCCTCTGCCCCCGCGCGAGGCGGTCCTGGTCAAGGACATCGGCCGTTACACTAAGGCCGGCGCTGCGATCTGCATGGCGCAACACCGCGATGCGATCGCCCGGCTGGAGGCCGCAGGCCAGGTCATCGCGGAGATGGGCCTGAACGAGCTGCGTCTGACCGGCGAGCCTGGCGGTTTAGGGATCATCGCGGCGGGCGCGGCGGCCGCGTACATCGAGGAGGGCTTCGCAGTCGCCGAGCGGTTCGGGTTCCAGCCAGAGGCAGCTTCCCTCCTCCGCCTGGCCGCGGTCCATCCCCTCCCCCTGGCCGAGACGCGGGCGCTGCTCCGCCATTGCCAGACCATCCTCGTGCTGGAGGAGCTGGAGCCGTGCATCGAGCGGAACGTCTATGTCGAGGCGCACAAACTCGGCTGGCCGGGCCGCATCGTCGGCAAGCTGGACGGCGTGCTCAGCCGCGTGGGTGAGTACGGCGTGAGTCAGGTGGTGTTGGGCATCGCGGCGGCGCTCGGATTGCGCCAGCATCCTTCAGGAGTGGATGCGTCGGCAGACGATTTGCGCAGCGAATCGGAGGCCGAGAAGCTGGCCGCGGCGCGGCCGATCACGGTGTGCGCCGGCTGCCCTCACCGCGGCGTCTTCATGGCGATCAATGCGGCCATCCGCGGCCTGCGCCTGAAACCGGACGAGGTGATGGTCACGGGCGACATCGGCTGCACGATCCTGGGCATGAATCCGCCGTTCAACACCGTCTGGAACGAGATTTCGATGGGCGCCAGCATCGGGCTGGCGCAAGGGTTTGTCCACGCCGGCGTGAGCACGCCGGTCATCGCCACCATCGGCGACTCGACCTTCTTCCACGCCGGCATCCCGGCGTTGATCAATGCTGTGCAGCACCAAACGCCCCTCACGCTGGTCATCATGGACAACGGCTGGACCGCGATGACCGGAATGCAGGTCAACCCCGGCACGGCCGAGTGCTGGCAGGGGGGCGGCTGCCGGACCGTGGACATCGGCCGCATCATCCCGGCGCTCGGCGTCGAGCAGTTCTGGGTGATAGATCCGTTCGACCTGGAAGATGCGACGGAGACGATCCGCCGCGCGCTGACCGCGGCCGGCGTCAAAGTAGTGTTGGCGCGGCAGGAATGCGCGATCCAGGCGCAGCGCCGCGGGGAGCGGGCCGGCCAGGTCGAGGTAATCTCCGAGAAGTGCAACCTGTGTAAGCTGTGCATCTTGCAGACCGGCTGCGCGGCGATCTCCGTTGGCGAGGACAGCATCGCTATTGACCCTGCGCTCTGCTACGGCTGCGGCCTGTGCGTGGAGACCTGCAAGCGGGACGCGATCGTCAGGGCAGATGACCATGCGGGCCAGCGCGACGGGGGATGAAAAGCCGTCGCGCTGGATTCGAGGCTGTGCGAAGCCTCCTTCAGGATTAGCCGGTTTCGCGCGTCGAGAGTCAGACCGGCTGAAGCCTCTAGTCCAGTGCTACGCAGGGGCATTTTCAGGGCAGTGACATGACACATGAACACCACACATAACACGCCACACCAACCGCAGGTCGCAAATCGCACATCGGCAATCCCCTACGACATCTTCCTGGTGGGGGTCGGCGGCCAGGGAATCCTGACGATTGCCGAGCTCATCGCGGAGACCGCGCTTCGCGTCGGCCTGCCCGTCAACTTCTACCCGAGCAAAGGCATGGCGCAGCGCGGCGGGTTCGTCAAAGGCCAGGTGCGCCTGGGCCGCGCACGCGTAGGGCCGAACATCCCCGAACGCGGGGCGGACCTGGTGATCGCCATGGAGGCGTCGGAGGCGCTCAAGGCGGTGCGTTACGTCAAGCCCGGCGGCGACTTCGTGCTCTACGGCGATGTCTGGTCGCCGACGGCCGTTGTGTTAGGCCGCGCGTCCTATCCGAGCCTGGACGCGGTGAGCGCGCAAATCCGCGGGGCAGACGCCAGGCTGTGCTATGTTGACCCAGGGTCGCTGCCGCTGTACGAGGGCGCGCCCGCGGCGGACAATGTCTACGTCCTCGGCGTGGCCCTGGCGCGGACCGGCCTGGGCCAGGTGTTGCCCGCAGATGACGTGGCGCAAGTCATTCGCGCTCGCTGGCCCCGCGGCGCGGAACGCAACGCGTTTGCGTTGCAGGCGGGACTATCCTGCGCGCTGAAAGGCTAGCATCCATGCCAACTGCAGTCAGACGCCAGCGCGGGCTGGACGCCCTACGGCCATACACGCCCGGAAAACCGATCGAAGAGGTGCAGCGAGAGTACGGCATCAGCGACGTAGTCAAGCTGGCATCGAACGAAAACCCGTTGGGGCCCTCGCCAAAGGTGATGGCCGCGCTCCAGGCCGCGTTGCCGCAGATGCACCTCTACCCCGACGCGCAGGGTTATGCGCTCAGGCAGGCGCTGGCGCGGCATCACGATGTCCGGCCCGACCAGGTGCGGATCGGCAACGGCGCGGACGGCCTCATCCGCGAGCTGTGCGCGGCCTTCCTGGAAGACGGCGACGAAGTGGTCGTCAGTCGCTCCTCGTTTCCGGTCTACGACATCAGCTCGGCCGTGATGCGCGGCCGGCTGGTGAAGACGCCGCTGAGGGACTACCGGCTTGATCTGACGGCCATGGCCCAGGCGATCACCCCGGCCGCCAAACTCGTCTTCATCGCCAACCCGAACAACCCCACCGGCACGATCAACACCGCGGCCGAGGTCGAGGCATTCATGGCGCAAGCAGCCGATCACGCGCTGGTAGTATTCGATGAGGCGTACTACGAGTTCGTGGACTCGGCCGACTATCCTGATACGCTGCGCTATGTTCGAGAAGGCCGGCCCAACGTGATCGTGCTGCGCACCTTCTCGAAGAGCCACGGCATCGCGGGCCTGCGGCTGGGCTATGGCATCGCGAACCCCGAAGTCCTGGCCCCCCTCATGGCCTGCAGCGAGTCGTTTCCGGTCAACCGCCTGGCGCAGATCGCCGGCATCGCGGCGCTGGAAGACCGGGAATTCCTGGAGCAGACCATTGCGGCCAATCGCGCCGGCCGCGAATATCTGTACCGGATGTGCGATCGGCTGTACCTGTTCTACCTGCCGAGCCACGGAAACTTCGTGCTGGTCCACATCGGGCCCGCGGCGCAAACCGTGTTCGAGCTGCTGCTGCGGCAGGGGATCATCGTGCGCACCTGCGTCGCCTACGACCTGCCGGAGTTTCTGCGCATCAGCGTGGGCACGGCCGAACAGAACGAGCGGCTGGCCAGGGGACTGGAAGCTGCGCTGAGAACGGCCCGCTCCGGCTGCTGTGGCCGGTCTGCGACCGAGCCACCGCGTACCCACAGCGGGCACGGTCAGGAGACCGGCCCGAGCAGGGAGGGATGTTTTCCACAGCGGGCACGGTCAGGAGACCGGCCCGAGCAGGGAGGGATGTTTTCCACAGCGGGCACGGTCAGGAGACCGGCCCGAGCAGGGAGGGATGTGTTCCACAGCGGGCACGGTCAGGAGACCGGCCCGAGCAGGGAGGTATGTTTTCCACAGCGGGCACGGTCAGGAGACCGGCCCGAGCAGGGAGACCGAGCCACCGCGTACCCACAGCGGGCACGGTCAGGAGACCGGCCCGAGCAGGGAGGGATGTTTTCCACAGCGGGCACGGTCAGGAGACCGGCCCGAGCAGGGAGGGATGTTTTCCACAGCGGGCACGGTCAGGAGACCGGCCCGAGCAGGGAGACCGAGCCACCGCGTACCCACAGCGGGCACGGTCAGGAGACCAGCCCGAGCAGGGAGGGATGTTTTCCACAGCGGGCACGGTCAGGAGACCGGCCCGAGCAGGGAGGGATGTTTTCCACAGCAGGCACGGTCAGGAGACCGGCCCGAGCAGGGA
>VGOD01000258.1 GCA_016876015.1 Chloroflexota bacterium | reverse complement strand
CTTTTTGTGCAAGAATTCAACTGGTAAGATCCTAAAACGCTCCGCATCCTTCGACTACGCAGCCACAAATCGGCTGCTCCGCTCAGGATGCTCCGCTACGGGCAAGCAAGATGGGACAGTTGTTTAATTCTCATCCCTTATCGAGCAGCTCAGGCGCATGGGCTGGCGGCACCTCCAAGGCGACATTGACGTGCCCTATCTCACCGAGCGCGGCAGCTTTCGCGAGGTGCTGCTCCTGGACCGCCTGCGCGCGGCGATCCGCCGCATCAACCTGGACGAGGTCGGCCGGCCCTGGCTCGATGAGGCACGCATCAACGAGGCGGTCAGCATACTGGAACGGCTGGGCGCGGCGAAGCTGATGGAGGCCAACCAGATCGCCACGGATCTGTTGCTGCGTGGCACGACGGTCGCCGGCGATCCGACCCGGCACGGAGGTCGCGAGCAGACCGTCCGCTTTATTGACTTCGATCACCCCGAATGCAACGACTTCCTGGCCATCAACCAATTCCGGGCCGACCCGCCCTGGGCGACCGGCGAAAGCGATTTCTGCGTGCCCGACGCGGTGCTGTTCGTCAACGGCATCCCGTTGGTCGTGGTCGAGTGCAAAAGCCCTGCCGCCACCGACCCACTGGCCGAAGCGATCGAGCAACTACTACGCTACTCCAACCAGCGGGAGTGGGTCGAGGAGGACGAAGGAATCGAGCGTCTCTTCCACTACAATCAGATCATGGTCGCCACGTGGTTCTACGGCGCGCGGGCCGCCGCGGTTGGAGCCAGTGCCGAGCAGTACGTTGAGTGGAAGGACACGGCCCCCGTGCCGATGGCTCAGGTTGCGGCCGAGTTGGGGGTCGAACGTCAGTCGGCTCAGCAGATCCTGGTCGCCGGCGTGTTGCGCCCGGCCCACCTGCTGGACATCGTGCGCAACTTCACCCTTTTCAAGCAGGACGCCGGCAAGACGGTCAAGATCGTGGGCCGCTACCAGCAGTTCCGCGCGGTGCACGCCGCGCTCCACCGCCTGCAAACCGGCCAGACCCGCCTGCAGACGGGCGACCAGGACGGGCGCGGCGGCATCATCTGGCACACGCAAGGTTCCGGCAAAAGCCTGACGATGGTCTTCCTGGTGCGCAAGCTGCGTACCCTGCCCGACCTGCGCCGCTTCAAGGTGGTGGTCGTCACCGACCGGCAAGACCTGGAAAAGCAGCTCAGCCAGACGGCCGCTCTCACCGGCGAGACGGTACGCAAGGCCACCAGCATCGAGAAGTTGAAGGAGTTGTTGGCCGAGCCGGGCGCCGATCTGGTCTTCGCCATGATCCAGAAGTACCAGGGGCAGGAAAGTGCATTGCGTATGCGCGATCTGGAGGAGGAGGGCAGACCCTTTGGGTCTGAGGAACTCTTCCCCGTCCTGAACGAATCCCCCGACATGCTGGTGAGAAGATAACCCACCGATTACCGCACATACTGCGCCCGCCTGTACCCCGGCGCCGTCACATTCACGCACTCGATGCCCCAGCAGCGGGCGAAGTCTTCGACCATCTGCCCGATGTGGCCCACGCCCAGCGCAAAGTGGTGCGTCGGCCCTTCGAGGCTCCAGTTGGCGATGAAGGAACGCAGGTCGGGCGGGAAGCGGCAGCGGGTGTTGGTATTGCCGGTCGGCGGGATGGGGCCGGGCAGCGACTCTCCCTCGGCCACCACGAACTTGAACTTGCCGCCGTAGGTCTGCGTCAGCCCCACGCAGGTGATCGGCCCGTTACGGATTTGGAACTCGACGCCGATGCCTGCGCCCCGCTTGCCGTGGAACACACTCAGCCCGCGCAGCACCGGCCGGCCCTGCGCCACACCCACGTGATGCGGCCCGTCGTGCCCCACCATGACGATGTCCGCCTCGAAGTCGCAGGGGTGGATCTCGGCGAAGCTGCCGCCCGCTTCCAAGCGATCCACGATCAGCATCGCCAGGCAGTTCTTGATGTCCAGCTCGCCCGCCACGGGGAACCCCTGCCCGGTGAGCAGCGACGCGCCCACCCACAGCGACGCGCCCAGCCGCTCGTTAGCGTTGTCGTTCAGCCCGCGATAGTAGTAGGCCAGCCCGCTCAGCTTGAAGTGGCGAAACAGCCGATCCAGCCCGCACGCGGTCTTGGCCGACCAGGCCACGTCCTCCGGCCGGGCCGGGCCGGCGATGGGGTCGCTCCCTGGCTCGGGGAAGTCGAACAGTGCATGAATCTCCTCGATCTTGCGCACCACCTCTGCTTCGGTCACCTCTTCCACGCATGCGGCCAGGTCGTCCAGCTCGATATGCTCACAGTGCATTCCAAAGTGAGCGTCGAACATGGTGGGGTCCGAGTTCATGTCGAGCATCCCCTCGTAGACATGCCCCATCACGCCGATGCGAGCGTTGCGCACGGTTGCGACCGCCCGCGCCACCTTGCACCAGTCGAGGATGCGGCGCCAGGCGTCCTCGTCGTCGTAGAGCGTGCCCACCACCATGCCGGCGACTTCGATGTTGGCTCTCCGCAACGCGCAGCACACCTCCGGCAGGCTGGTCTGGTTGTCGTGTTCAAGCTGCATGAAGGTGGTGCCGTGGGCATAGTCCATCGCCCGGGTCGGCTGAAGCGAGGCGATGAGGAGCGGCGCACCGGCCCGCTGCACCACAGGCAGCACCGTGCTGCTGAGCGCGTAGGTGCTCATGTAGCAGATCAGGAAGTCCACCTGCTCGCGACGGAACATGTCGCCGGTCTGCACGGCCAGGTCGGGGTGATCCACCAGCCCGCCGGAGATGACGTTCATGCCGGCCGTGCGCAGGCGCTCCTCGAAATAGGTCTGGTGACCGATCAGGCGTTCCTTCAGGCCGGGGAACTGGTGCCAGTAGAACCAGCAGCCGCAGCCGAAAACGCCTATCTTGGGGCTCTCATATTCTCGATGGGCCAGCCCTGCCGTGGCCTGCCCGCGCAAAGTCATACGTCCTCCTGAATCGCCTTCGCGCTGCCGTTCTGACAGCGAGATACGAAAGTGTGGTCAATGTAAACAGCCGGCGGCGCAGCTTCTCCGCGCAGGATCTTCAGAGCGAGAGGGATCAGGTGCTCGCCATAGCGGTCGGGATAGAAGGCCGTCGCGCCGATGAGCGGCGTATCTGGCCGCGCCATCTCCTCGCACACCTGCCGATCGGCCCCCTGGCCCACGACCGCCATATCGCGCTGGCGGGACAGACGACGGCCGGCCGCGATGCAGGCCAGCGTCACGGTATCGCTGAAGGTCACAAACGCCAGATGATGAGCGTCGGGCAGGTTGCTCAACAGAGCGACGACCTGTTCTTCGGTCTGCGCGCTATCGTCGCCGGCGTCGAGCGAGACGAGCTTCTGCGCCGGCAGCCCGCCAAGAACGCTCGCCACGCCATCAATCTGCCCCCTCATGCGGGCAGCCGGCAGCGGCCCCGCGCGCAGCCGCTCCAGGGCGATCAAGCGGTCAATGCGCCCCCCCCACCTCTCGGTGATCCATCGCGCCAGGGCCACGCCGGCCATGTGCCCGGCGCGATAGTTGTCTACCCCGAAGAAGGTCGCGCCCACCATCGGAATATCCACCGCGATGACCGGGATGCCGACGTCGTGGAACTTGGCCATGATGACCTCGCCCGCCTCGTAGTCGAGTTGATACTCGATGACCAGGTCAACGCGCTCGGCGATCAGGCTATCGGCCACGGCCAGAGCGATATCGCCGCTCAATTGGTTATCCGCCAGGATTAGGTCAATGTTGCCGGCGGCCTGTGCAGCGCGTTCCAGGCTGCGACGCACATCGCCCGCATAGGCCCATTGCTCCCCCAGATTCGCAAAGCCGATCTTGAAATGCGCGGTCTGGCCATTGTCGGCCGCGATATTGGCAACCCGCGTCTCCCCGCACAGGCTGATTGCGACCTGCGCGCCGCGGAGGCGCTCGATCCACGCGCGATCCAATGCCTCGTCGGAGAAGATGTGCCGAATCTGATCGACCCGGGCGAAAGGCGCCAGGCCCACCCGGCCGAACTTGCTGGAGTCAATGAGCGCGATGACCTGGCTGGCCGGAACGATCATCTTGCGCTTCAGCTCGGCCTGACGGATGTCGCTCTCAGTCAGCCCGGCCTCGGCCGTGAAGCCGGCGCACGACACAAATGCGGTCTTGATGTGCAGATCGGCCAGAAACTGCTCGCTCAGCAGGCCGGTGACTGAAGCGCCGCCGGCATTGAGGACGCCGCCCAACAGGATCACGGTGTTGGTGACGTTTTGGGCCAGGGCGCGGGCCACGTCCAGGCCATTCGTGACGACCGTCAGATTGCGACGGTCCTGCAGGAATCTGGCGAGGTGGTAGGTGGTGGTGCTCGCATCGAGGAGAATCGAGTCGCCGTCTTCCACCAGGTTCGCCGCCCAACGCGCGATCTGCTGTTTGGCGGCAAGATTGACACGCGCCTGAGCCACAAAGGGGAGTTGGTGGACCAGGGCTTCATCCGCCGGCACAGCGCCGCCCCGGACGCGGGTCAGTTGTCCCGTCTCGGTCAGCGCGTTCAAGTCATTGCGGATCGTGCCCTGGGAGACGCCGAGGCGCAGGGCAAGCTCTGGCACGCGGATGCCGGGCTGTTCGTGGATCAGGATCAGGAGGCGCTGGCGCCGTTCGTGCGTCGTCAAGGGCTGGGCCCGCCTTTGGCAAGAGAATCGTTGTTGAAGTTAAGCGGATTTCTGTTGAAACTTGACGATCGCATCCTAGCATACCTGATGAGATTTGTCAATAGCGGAAATCTGGTGATTACCCATTCGGGTGGCTTGATCTTTGCCGCATTTGGAATACTGAGGCCAACACACGATCTCTGCCCCCGAAGAGAGACTTCACCCCATCTCTTCCCTACACCAGCTTCCTCTGCAGCGCCAGCGCCGCCGCTTCGGCCCGGTTGAACGCCCCCAGCAAGGAAGCCCCTGGTGTCTTCATACAGCTCGTGGATGCGCGTCGTCTGGTCAATGGATTGTGGATTGCCTGGATCGTGCACGTAGCGCGTCGCGCGGCCCGATCGTTGGTCGAAGAGGTTCACCCCGGTCCCGTAGGTGGCAACCCACAGACGGCCCGCGCGGTCTTCGTAGATGAGCTGGACGCGTTCGCCGGCGAGTGTGGCGGGGTCCGCGGAGTCGTGGCAGAAGTGTACGAAGCGACCCGGTTCGCGATCAAACCTGTCTAGCCCTCTGGCCGTCCCGATCCACAGCAGTCCGCCGCGATCCTCGTGAATCGCGTAGCCCCGGTCGTCGCTGAGGCTGTCGGGATTCGCCGGATCGTGCCGGTATTGGATGAAGCGGTCCGCGGCCCGATCGTAGCGGAACAGCCCGCTGAGATACGTGCCCACCCAGATCGTCCCGCTCTGGTCTTCGTAGAGATCCCAGACGAAGTCTTCCTCCTGTGCGCCGATGCCGCCGTCGCCGCGGCGATAGTGGACGAACCGGTTACGATCGCGATCATATCTTTCGGCGCCAGAGACTGCTTCGCCCCATTGGGAGGCTTCGCACTCGCAACCCCTGCTCCAACGGTGCGGCCCCCAGCCGGAATGCCCGGCGCCGCTCAGTAGCCCTGCGGATTCATCCCAGGGTGAGCGTGCGCTGCGGCGAGACTCAGCCGAGACTATCCCTCTGGTCGCGCTGTTGTTGTCAGTTCCCACAGCCGCGCGCCGAGCCACGGCGCAGGCAGCGAGATCAGCCCGATGCCGGCGCCGAACAGCCCGAACGCGATCCCACGCAGCTTGTCGGGAATCGCTTTCGAGACCAGCGAGTCTTATGCGGGGATCATCGCGCCGAAGCCGAGACCCTGCACAACCACGGCTGCGGCGAAACCGGCGAAAGCCGTGGTCCGCACGAACAGGATCAGCCCTGCGCACTGCAAGATCAGCGCCGTCAGGATCACCCGACGCTCGCCCAGCCGGTCCGAGAGCCAGCCGGCCAGCAGCGACGCGACAACCAGCCCGATCCCGCGCGTCGAGTTCAGCGCGCCGATCTGCTGAGCGTTCAGGCTGCCGACCTGTGACATGTAGAGGGGCTCCAGGTTGAAGCACAGCCCGTAGGCGATATCGCGCACGCCGTCGGTGATCAAGAGCCACGTCGCCAGGCCGCCGGCGGCCAGCATGGCGAACATGCTCCCCAGGCTCGCGCGCAGCGAACGCAGGGTCGGCCGTTCCGCCGCCCTGCCGCCATTGAAACGGAGCGCAGTCGCCATCCAGACCCGCAGAACTGCCGCGGTCAGATATAGACCGGCCGCCGCGGCCAGCATCAGCCGGAATCCATAGCGCTGCGCCAGGAACCAGCCCAAGACGGGGCCGATCACCGCCACAGTGAGGTAGATGCTCTTGCTGACGCCGAAGACGCGGCCCCGCATCTCCTCCGATGACTGCTCAGCGATGAACGCGCTGAAGCTGGGACCCACCATGGAGCCAGAGACGTACTCCACCGCCAGGGCCAGGATGGCCCATTGCCAACGGGGGGCCAGCGGCAGCAGCACATAGCCGGCCGAGGCCACTGCAGCGCCGATGGCGATGGTGCGCAGCCGGCCGATGGAATCGGAGAGCCAGCCGCCGAAGATCTGCAGGGCCAGGGGTACGATGGCGGCGAGGGAGAAGACCAGGCCCACCTGTCCCACGCCCGCGCCGAGCTGTGCCAGGTAGACCGCGAGCAGGCTGAAATACATCTCGCTGGCGACGTTCGCCAGGACCATTGCCAGCAGGAACCAGCGGTATCTTCTCAATAATCCGGGGTAGGGGCATGGCCTTGCGCCTGCCCGCCGGGGCGACCGCAAGGGTGCGCCCCTACAAATTGAGAAGATACAACCAGCGCAGGGTCGCGTTGAGGAGGGACGATTGCTTCATATCTGCATCATACTACAACGTCGCCCGCCTGGTCGCATTATCCAGATGGGGGATGCGCTGATTGGACAAGCGGCGGAGTTGTTCAGGAAAAGTCTTGAGCTGCGGACGCGGCGCGCGCGACCCAGATCACGCTGATCCCGAACCCGACCACCATCGCCCCCGCGCCGACCAGATAGGGCAGCCGCAGATCCAGGTCGAAGAGCACGCCGGCCAGCAGCGGCCCGATGATGCGGCCCAGGCTCATGAAGGCGTGGCTGAGACCCATCGCGACCCCCTGACCCACTTCGGCCTGTTGCGAAGTGAGCGAGGTGAGCGCCACCCGCACCAGCGAGTTGGGCAGCACGAAGAGCGCGGTGGCAGCCAGCGCCGTCCAAAAGCTATCGGCCAGCAGCAGGAGCACGAAGGTGACGGCGCTGAGCAGCAGCGAGGCGCGCATCACGGCCACGTCGCCCCAGCGTTTGCTCAGCGGTCCGGTCAGCGCGCCCTGGCCGGCCGCGGCCACCACCGCGACCGCCGTCATGATCCAGCCCACCTCTGCGGCGCCGAAGCCGAACTTCTGCATCCCGTACAGCCCGAAGACCCCCTGAAAGTTGGCGAAGCCGAAGCTCGCCAGCGCGGTGAGGAGGAGCAGGACGCCGATGGGGCCGAAGAGTGCCTGCCATAGGGTGCGAATCCGCCCGAATTCTGGACTAGAGGCTTCAGCCGG
>VGOD01000257.1 GCA_016876015.1 Chloroflexota bacterium | reverse complement strand
GTCAGGAGACCGGCCCGAGCAGCAAGGGTTGTTTTCCCCAGGCTGTGGCCGGTCTCCGACCGAGCCACAGCAGGCACGGTCAGGAGACCGGCCCGAGCAGCAAGGGTTGTTTTCCCCAGGCTGTGGCCGGTCTCCGACCGAGCCACAGCGGGCACGGTCAGGAGACCGGCCCGAGCAGCAAGGGATGTTTTCCCCAGGCTGTGGCCGGTCTCCGACCGAGCCACAGCGGGCACGGTCAGGAGACCGGCCCGAGCAGCAAGGGTTGTTTTCATCCGCCGTCTCCCCAGGCTGTGGCCGGTCTCCGACCGAGCCACAGCGGGCACGGTCAGGAGACCGGCCCGAGCAGCAAGGGATGTTTTCATCCGCCGTCTCACAGAGAGGCTGGGGACCCTCGTGCGCGACCTTCTGGTATACGACTGTCCCCGGAAGATTGCGGGTGGCGAACTGCCGGAAGGTCGTCAGCGACGGCTCAGCATGGCCGACGACGAGCCAGCCGCCGTCAGTCAACGCAGTGTATAGACGGCCCACCACGCGCTGCGTGGTCTGCTCGTCGAAGTAGATGAGCATGTTGCGACACAGGATCAGATCCATGTCGTGCGTGTTGGAGGCGGGCGCTGGATAACCGCCCTGGACCATGTTGAGGTGGGCAAACGTGACGAGATCGCGGATTTGCGGCAGGATCTCCCACTGTGAGCCAACGCGTTCGAAGCAGGTGCGCTGGATATCGGCCGGGACTTCGCGAAACGACCATGCGCCGAAGACGCCCCGCCGCGCGCGCGCCAGCACGTCGCGATTGACGTCGGTGGCCAGGATCAATACATCCCAATCGGCCAGGTCAGGCAGCAGGCGGCGCACCAGGATGGCGAGCGAATAGGGCTCCTCGCCGGTGGCGCAACCGGCGCTCCAAAGGCGCAGCCGGCGCAAGGGGCGGCGCCGTCTGATGAGCTCGGGCAGGATGTGACGTTCGAGCGTCTCGAACTGCGGCCGGTTGCGAAAGAAGTGCGTCTCGCAGACGGTCAACTCCGCGGCGAGCCGATCGAAGGCGGCGCGGCCATCGCCGCTGGCGGTGAGCAAGTGATAGAGCGCGTCGTCCGAAGGCAGCCTGAGCTCGGCGACGGCGCGCGCGACCGCGCGTTCGAGGTCGGGCCGGCGAGCTCCCGTGAACTCCAGGCCGATCCGCTCGCGCGCCAGGAGGCGAAAGCGTTCGTAGGCGGCTTCGCTCAGAACGTTGGCCGGGCAACCCGCGGAGCGACGCGGCAACGAGGGTCCGCCAGTCGTCTCGGAAGCACTCTCGGTCTTCATACCGCCTCCATGCCCCCTATCAGCCGGTGCAGGTCGAGCAACAATACCAACGACCGCTGATCGCCAATGGGCCGGGCGATAGCGGAAACAGCGTGCGAGGAGCCGGCGAGCGCATCGGGCGACGAAATAGCCTCCGGCGACAGCGCCAATACTTCCAGGACCGCATCGGCAAGCAAGCCGACCTGGCGACCGGCTGCGTGCGCAATGATGATCGGCGTAGAGAGATTGACCAACTGCGGCGGCAACCCCAGACGCCGGCCCACGTCCAGCACCGGGATAACCTGACCACGCAGGTTCAGCAGGCCAGCCAGCCAAACAGGCGCCTCGGGCAGCGGCGTCAAGGCCGCGATGCGCAACACCTCGACGACATCATGCACGGCCAGCGCGTAGCACCGGGACTGCAGTTGGAAGACGAGCCAGTGCGCGGCCTCTCCGTGGGACTGAGTTGCCAAGGGCGAAGGCGACCTCACGCAGCACGCTCCAACGGAAACCTGACGGTGAAGGTTGCGCCCCGACCGGGAATGCCCTCAGATGCCGCGGAAACAGAGCCGCCGTGAGCCTCGACGATCTCCTTGACGATCAGCAAGCCCAGACCGGTGCCATGGATGCCACGCGTGGCCTCGCCGGGCAGACGATGATACTTGGTGAAGAGCGCCGATAGCTCCGTTGGCGGGATGCCCCGGCCAGTGTCGCTGACCCGCAGCACCGCCTGACCAGCTTCGCTCCGCAGTTGCACGGTGATGCGACCGGCATCAGGGGTGTACTTGACGGCGTTGGAGATCAGGTTGTCGAGCACCTGCTTCAGGCGTTCAGCGTCTACGCGGGCATAGAGCGGCTCTGCGGGCAAATCCATGATGAGGGTTTGCCTCTTGACATGTGCCTGGAGCCGGGCCAATTCGGCGCTCGATGCGACCACGTTGCGCAGCTCGGCTTCTCCTGGCTCCAAACGCAAATAGCCGGCGTCTATCTTGGCGAAGTCCAGATAATCGTTGATCAACGAAAGCAGCTGGTGCGCCGATGAGTCAGCCAGGGTCAACAACTCACGTTGCTCATCGGTCAAGGAGCCGCTCTGACCCTCAAGCAGGAGCTTGATGGCGAGCACGGCGGCGCTGGCCGGGTTGCGCAGGTCGTGGGTCACCATGGAGTAGAAATCAGCACGCACCTTGTGGAGCTGCTTCTGGGCGACCAGGCCGGCGCGATGTTGAAGCGCCTGCTGCAACGCGTAGAAGAACTCGGTGAAGTCGCCGCCGACGCTCAGGTCGCGCTTTTCTATATAGCCATCGGCGCCTTGCTGCACCGCCGCGATGGCGGACTTGATGCCGCCCATGCCCGTCAGCATGACGATGGTGCTCTCGTCGTCGCGCTCTCGAATGTATTTGAGAACCTGAATGCCGTCCACGTCGGGCAGCAACAGGTCCAGAATGATCAGATCGAACTTGCGATCGGAGTCGCAGAGCGCCATGGCTTCGCGGCCGTTCTCAGCTTCGAGAACTTGTGCGCCGTGCGCGCTGAGCAGGCTGCTCAGAAACGCTCTGATCGTCACTGAATCGTCTACGGTCAATACACGCTTTAGATGGAAGGCGGTCTGTGGGCCGGTAAACATACATCTCCTCTATTCTATCCTGTGCGGAACTCGCGCCACGACCCCATTGTACTTCATCTTCAACCGAGGCTCAACAGTATCGAAGTACTATCTTTCGTGACTGTAGCGGAAGGTCAGGATGCCCTGGCCGGCATCCACCGCGACCGTGGCGCCCTTGGGCGGCGCAGCATTGAGCAGCCAATCAGCCAGCGGCTCGCGCAGATGCCTCTGGATGATGCGACGCAGCGGACGTGCGCCCCATTCAGGATGGTCGTTTCGCGCCAGCATCCAGGTCCGGGCGCTCTCGCTGACCTCCAGGCGCACGCCCTGAGCCTGCAACATCTTGACCTCCTTCTTCAGCAAGAGGTCAAGGATTTGACGCAACTGATCGGGGGTGAGGGGCAAGAAGAGGATGATCTCGTCCAGGCGATTGAGGAACTCCGGCCGGAAGGTCGCGCGCACCGTGGCCATTACCAGCTCGCGCATCTCATCGGTCATTACCGGCTTGTCGAGATACTGCGAACCGAGGTTGCTGGTCAGGATGATCACGGTCTCGCTGAAATGGGTCAGACGCCCCTGCGCGTCGGTCAACCGGCCCTCCTCCATCATCTGAAGCAAAACATCGAGGACGCGCGGGTGGGCTTTCTCGACCTCGTCGAAGAGGACTACGGTGGATGGCCGCTGGCGCACTTTTTCGGTGAGCTGGCCGCCCCCCTCGAAGCCCACGTAGCCGGGCGGCGCGCCGATGAGCCGGTTGACGGTATGATCCTGCTGGTATTCGCTCATGTCGAGCACGACCATGGCATCTTCTGCGCCGAACATGAACTCGGCCAGCGCCTTCGCCAGCTCGGTCTTACCGACGCCAGAGGGGCCCAGGAAGATGAAGGAGCCGACCGGCCGCTTGGGATCTTTCAGGCCCACGCGGGCGATCTTCACGGCCCGGCTGACCGCGAGCACGGCCTCGTCCTGGCCGATGATGCGCTGATGGATCGCCTCGACCATGCCAGCGTAGCGCGTGCGCTCGTCGGCGCCGAGCTTGCTGACGGGAATGCCGGTGATGGCGCTGACCGCTGCCGCAACGTCATCTTCATCCAGTGCGGAGTCTGGCGGCAGAGCGGGCCGGAAGGCCGCGTGCGATTGGGCCGCAAGCTTGAGCATGGCGCACGCCCGATGCAGCACGGCCAGAGCCGAAGCCGGCAACGGCATGCCAGCCACGTAGCGCTTGGACATGTTGGCTGCGGCTGAGAGCGCAGCATCGGCGACGGTCAAGCCATAGTCGTGCTCTAGCCGCGGGACATGAACCCGCAAGATGGCGATGGTCTCCTCGGCCCCCGGCTCAGGCACCCGCAGGCGATGGCTGTATTGGCTCACGGTCGAATCGAGCGCCAGGCGTTCCTTCCAGCCCGCGTCGGTGGTGGTGGTCAGGATGACGGGCCGCAGATCAAGAAAGGCGCGCTGGAGGGCTCGCGCGCCCTTGGGGAACTCGGCGTTGAGCATGGCGCTGGGGAAGAATCGCTCGACGCTGGGGATGAGCAGGATGCCGTCGGCCGCCAGGCGCAGAGCGTTCTGCAGCGCCTGGTCAGGATCGGCCAGCAACGCGCTGTCGGACACCTGCACCAGGCTGGTCAGGTCGGCCGGGCCTTTGCCTTCGGCCATGACGAGAGCCAACGCCTGGGCTAGAGACCGCTTGCCCACCCCGGTCTCGCCCACCAGGACCACATGGCGGTGGTTGGCCAGGGTCAGCAGTCCGAGCAGATCGCGCAAGAGGTCCGGCCGGGCAAAGACCGGGGCCGCTTCGCCGGCCCTGGCCTGGGCAACCAGGTCCTGGCTGCTGAGGCGTTTGGCTTGAGCCTGTTGCACCAGGCGGCTGGTCATCGTCTCGGCTGAGATGCCGTGGCGACGCAGGAGCGCCGCGGTGCTCACTCCGCGTTCGGCGAGCGCAGCCAGGGCGTGCTCGGCGCCCACCTTGCGCTCGTCGCTGGCCTGGGCGATGCTGCGCGCCTCGTCGAGGACGACAACCATCTCGGTTGACAGGCGCACGGTCTGACCAGCCTGGTCGGTGAAGGTGAAATCCGCATCACGGCCGAGCGCGTTGCGGCCGAGCGCCTCGGCCGATGCTGCGAGCTCATCGAGCCGGAAACTGCGTTCGACCGCCAGCGCTGCAAGCAGCCGGTGTGCGGAGCTGTCGGCGTCGCGTGCGAAGGTGACGAGCAACAGAGGCGGCGTCAAAAACGGCAAACTCAAAGCTCTCATGCGCTGTGCGGCAGCGTTGAGGGCCCTGGTCAGTTCGACAGATGGGATGTTGGGATTGAGGGTAGCCATGGCGAAGTCCTGGACGGGTTGCGTATTGCGTATTGCGTCTTGCGTCTTGCGTATTCCGTGGTGCGTGTGGCGGAGATTGTAGCACGGTTGGGGCGGGATGGCAACGCCCGCCTTCGACATGCGAGGAGAGGCGTGATATATGCCTCCCAGCGTTGGGGATTGCCCGCTGAAGTAGTTGCGGATCTTATGGCCGAAGTGCCCGAAAACACTCACGTCTCCCTGCGGCAGCCCGAACTCCGGCCGCTTCCGCCCCCGTGGGCGACCCACCACCGGCCCGCGTGCTGCGATCCCAGGACGTGAGTGTTCCGGCGGCCGTTGAAGTCCGCCAACTGCTCGCCGCGGCCGAGACCCGCTTTCGCCGCCTTCAGGTACGCAGCACCGAACGCGGCGCCCTGTGCGATCCCTTTGCCATGCGGCGCGTCTGGACCCTGCGCCACGGCCAACTGGCGGAAGAATGGCTGGTCATCCGACGGGAAGATGACCAGCGTTACTCCTATGCCTTGAGCAACGCGGCCGCCGACACCCCCGCCGAGCGCCGCGGTCGTCAGGATTGTGCTCCAGGTGCTGCTGTTCGCCAGCTTGGCCTGCAGACCGCCCAGCTCCGCCATCTGCTGCGGCGAGGACGGACCGCCGGCTGCAACGATCTGGCCGCCGAGCGCAGCGAGCTTCTTCGCCGTCGGACCGGTAGAGAGCAGGCCCAGCAGGAGGGCCGCCAGCCCGGCCAGCGAGCCGATGGTGAAGCCGATGCCGAGCGGACTGGCGATCCAGCCCCAGGCGAAGCGGGAGACCCACCCGTAGACCTCTCGATCGTGTGTGATTGGGGCAAAGCCGTTTCACGCCGCCTCGCGCTCACCCTGCCGACCGAACAGCACGCCGGTGACGATGATGAGCAGATGAATCACGATGAAAGCGATGTAGCCGCCCGCGTCATACCCTCTGGCGATCAGATAGATGTCATCCAGCACGCCGTGCAGCAGCTCCAGCCAGACCAACAGCCACACCGCGCCCAGGTAGCGCCGCGGGTTACGCGCGGCCCATAGCATGAACGTGCCGATTCCCAGGACTTCGAAGGCGAAAGGCGACCAGCCGTCCACGAACGCCTGGATCGTATCCGGCGTGGCGGGGAAAGGGAATTGGGTCATTGCCCCGATGGCGCCGGGATTGATCAAGACGAAGTACATGTTCATCAGCGCCAACAGCAGATAGAACGCGCCGACGATGCTGGGGCCGCCCAACCAGCACAGGTAGAGGAAGGCGCGGCCGAAGCTGCCTTCTTCCATCCGCAGCAGAGATGGACCGAGCAGAACGTTGGCAGATGCAACCAGCGCCACGGCCACCCCCAGGCCGATCAGCGCCCCACGGCGGGGGGTGAGTTGCTCGCCCAAGGCGAGGCTCAGCAGGCCGATCGGCAGCCCGGCCAGCGCGCCGATCAACGCGGCGGGCAGGATGCCCACGAGCAGCGCAAACGGCCCCGCACAGACCGCAAACGCCCCCACGCCCAACAGCGCGTCCAGCGCCTTGCCCGCGGGGATGTTGGTCAGCAGCAGCAGGCCGAAGAGGGGAATGGCGAGCAGCGTGTAAAGGGTCGCCAACAGCGCGCCCGCGCCCGCCCCCAGCAGCAGGCTGCGGGCAATCAGCGTCAGGGGCCGGGAGGGATGTCGCATGGTTCAACCTTGCGGCAGGAGGATCAGGGTTGCTAACTTTTCGGAAAAGTTAGCAACCCTCACTGGTGTTGGCGCAGCGCCTGGCGGCACGCCTCCACCTGGGCCAGGCCGGCCTCCCGCTCGCCACTCGCGGCCAGGCAGAAGATCAGGTGCTGATGCGCGGTCTCGTGGGCCGGCTCGCGCTGCAACAGGCAGCGGGCCTGCTGGATGGCGTTGGCGTAGTCCCCCGCGGCCCGGTAGCGCTCGATCAGCAGGAGCAGCGCCGCCAGCCAGGCCGCCCGGAACTGCTGGTCAGGGGCAGCACCCACTCATCGTAGAACGCCTCCAGCAGGTCGCCGCGGTAGAGGGCCAGGCCAGCCAGCAGGTCGGCGGTGGATGCGGCGTGGGGCTTGCCCAACAGGTGGATGAATCGCTGGGCGTCGATCTCGGCGGCGGCCGCCGGGTTCAGTGCCAGCGCGTCGCGGTCGCCGAGCAGCGCGGCGTCGCCCAGCGCCTTGCGCAGCTCCGTCAACGCCACGCGCAGCGAGCGCCGCCCGCCACACAACCCGGCGGCGCGGTCTCGGGCCCCGGCTGGCCGTGCGCGCTGGCCGCGCATAGGTCGTGCCACACTGTGCCAGAGATAGAAGCCGATGGCATCACGTTGTCCGACGTCAGCTCGAACGCAGCACTTACGTCGTTGACCATGACCTGATACACG
>VGOD01000256.1 GCA_016876015.1 Chloroflexota bacterium | reverse complement strand
TCCCACCTGAAGACCCCAAATGCGATCTGCGTGACGCCGCACGCATAGCAGAAGACATAACGATCGGAGGCGTTGAGAATGACATCGTTGACGCCGTCGCCGTTGACATCCCGGATTTGGCCCACGCCAGGGCTGACATGGAAGCCGGCCAGCTCGAATTTGAGCGTTGCGCCATCGAAGCTGGCCAGATTGAAGACGCCGCCGTGCGTGCCGACCCCGCCTTCGATCTGCAGCCAGATGCGGCCGGCCGCGATCTGCACCTGCGTCACAGAGCCGTCGCCGACGTAGTCGGGCGAGGCTATGGATTGGTCATCGGACGCCAGGAACTGCCACGCCAGTTGTTGCCATGCACCCTTCTCCTGGCCGAAGATCGCGATAAAGTGATCGGGCAGCGGCTTGAGATCCCAGTTGCGCATGCCATAGGAGTAGACGAGCCACAACGGACGCCAGCCGGTCGGGACGGCAAGAGGCTGGACCTTCACGCCGCCGTAGCTGAAGGCATCTTTGGGAACCCTGGCTTGCACGCTGGCGATCAGGCTCTCGATCGTGGGCGGCGGCGCGGCGGTGGGCGCCGCGGTCGTGGGTGTGGGCGGGATCGCGGTTGGCGATGGAGGCGCCGTGGTCGGCGTGGCTGATGGCGGGGGCGGCGTCGCCGTGGCTGGCGTCTGCACGGTTGGCGCAGACGGCGTCCAGGCGGTCGGCGCGCCACAGGACGCCAGTCCCAACGTCAAGATCATTGCTACAGCAAAAACACGATACCAGCGGGAGCGGCTGTCATTGCGCCAGCGTCCTTCAGGACAGTATTCGAGATTCACGGCGACTCCTCCTGTCTTCAGGCTGTTTTCTCGCGAGTGAACTCTCCCCAGGCCACCGCCTGACCCGTCCCCGTCAGGAGCAGGGGCGGGGCGCCGCGGGTGATGCACTCGGCGTTGACCACGCACTTGACGACCTCGGGGTGCGAGGGGACCTCGTACATAACATCCAGCAAGACGCCTTCGATGATCGTGCGCAGACCGCGCGCGCCGGTCTTCAGCTTCAGCGCCTCTTGGGCGGCCACGCGCAGCGCCTCTGGCGTGAACACCAGCTCCACCTTGTCCAATTCGAAGAGGCGCTGGTACTGCTTCGCCAGGGCGTTTTTCGGTTCGGTCAGGATGGCGATCAACGCGGCCTCGTCCAGCGGTTCCACGCTGACCGTCACGGGCATCCGGCCTACGAACTCAGGGATCAGGCCGTACTTCAGCAGGTCGTCGGAGATGACCTGCTGGAGCAGCGCGGCGGTCTGCGCTTCTTTGGTGGGACGGGCTTCGGGCGAGGTGCTGAAACCGACCCGCCCCTTGAGTCCGATGCGCTGCCCGACCACCTCTTCCAGCCCGGCGAACGCGCCGCCGCAGATGAAGAGGATGTTATTGGTGTCCAGTTGGACGTATTCCTGGTTGGGGTGCTTGCGGCCTCCCTGGGGCGGCACGTTGGCCACCGTGCCTTCGATGATCTTCAAGAGCCCCTGCTGCACCCCCTCGCCCGAAACATCGCGCGTGATAGAGGGGTTGGCGCCGCTCTTGCGAGCGATCTTGTCAATCTCGTCAATGTAGATGATGCCCACCTTGGCGCGCTCGACGTTCCAGTCGGCCGCCTGCAGCAGTTGCACCAGGATGTTCTCGACATCCTCGCCGACATAGCCGGCTTCTGTCAGGCCCGTTGCATCGGCGATGGTGAAGGGCACGTCGAGGATGCGCGCCAGGGTGCGCGCCAGCAGCGTCTTGCCGCAACCAGTGGGGCCGATCAGCAGGATGTTGCTCTTCTCCAGCTCGACGTCCGCATGGATCTGGCCGCTGGCGATGCGCTTGTAGTGGTTGTACACCGCCACCGAGAGCACCTTCTTGGCGTGCGTCTGGCTCACCACGTATTCGTCGAGCTGGCGCATGATCTCGCGCGGGGGCAGCAGACGCCAGCGCGGGGTCGCGGCGCTCTGTCCGGCCTGTTTGATGCCGTCTTCTTCTAACACCTCGACGCAGAGGTGTACGCACTCGTCGCAGATGAAGACGTTCTCTGGCCCCGAGATCAGCCTCCGGACCTGGCTATTGTCCCGATGACAGAACGAGCAGGCGCGAACCGCGGTTTGGCTTTTGCTTGTCACCCAGATTTCTCCGGCCGGGTCGCAGGGTTGAGGACCTCGTCAATCAAGCCGTAGGTCTTGGCCTGGTCCGGCGTCATGTAGCGATCGCGCTCGGTGTCTTCCGCGATGCGATCGATGGGCTGGCCGGTGTGATGGGCCAGGATGCGGTTCAACTCCTCGCGCAAACGCAGGATCTCTTTGGCCTGGATTTCGATCTCGGTCGCCTGGCCCTGCGCGCCACCCAGGGGCTGGTGCATGTGGATGGTGGCGTGCGGCATCGCATAGCGCTTGCCCTTGGTGCCGGCGGCCAACAGCAGCGTACCAAAGCTGGCAGTCACGCCGACTGCGAACGTGCTGATGGGCGCGCGGATCAACTGCATCGTGTCGTAGATGGCCAGGCCAGCGTAGATCTGCCCACCCGGCGAGTTGATGTAGACCTGGATGTCCTTTTCAGGGTCTTCGCGATCCAGGTAGAGCATCTGCGCGACGGTAACGTTGGCCACCTGATCGTTGATCGGCGTGCCCAAGAAGATGATCCGCTCTTTGAGCAGAAGCGAGTAGATGTCGAAAGCCCGCTCGCCGCGACCCGAGGTTTCGATGACCATCGGGATGAGCGACTGGGGCGTCAAGGCGCTGTTGGTCATAGTTGTGTTCCTTTTGAGAGTGCGGCAGGTTCAGCGGCTGGGACAGGGACCTCGGCATCTTCAGCGGCTGGGATAGGGGCCTCGGCATCTTCGGCGGCTGGAGTAGGGGCCTCGGCATCTTCGGCGGCTGGAGTAGGGGCCTCGGCATCTTCGGCGGCTGGAGTAAGGGCCTCAGTCGTCTCGACGACAGGCGCGCCGGTCCCCTCAGACTCGCGGCTGGCCGCTTCGTCCGTGTCCGCGGCGGCAGGCGCTTCCGCTTCGGCAACCTGGCCCGTGACGATGGCGCGCAGTCGCGCCAGGGTCTTGCGCGTCAGCAGTTCCGAGGCCAGCGCGCGCCGGCCGGCATCAGAGCCGAGATACTGGCGCGTTGCATCAGCCTGATCCGCAGCGGCCGCGACCGCCTGGTCTGCTCCGGCCGCGATCTCGTCCTGTTCGACAGTCAGCCCTTCGCGGTCAGCGAACTCAAACAGCGCCAGCCGGGTCTTCAGGCGCTGCTCAGCCAAAGGCTGAATCCTGGTCCGATAGACTTCGACCGTCAAACCCTGCAAACGCAGATACTCCTCGAGGCTGCGGCCGCTGCTCTTGACCTGTGACTCAAGGTCGCTCACCAGCTCGTCCGTCATCTCCTTGATCGCCAGGGGAGGGTAGGCGATTGTGGCCTTCTCGACCATGGCCTGGATCGCGGCGTTGGTGAGCCGCTCCTCGGCTTCGGCTGTGCGCTGCTGCGTCAGGCTGGCGAGCAGCCTGGCGCGTAGATCGGCCAAATCCTGATAGTCGCCGAGGGTTCTGGCGTACTCATCGTCCAGCTCGGGCATGGCGCGTGTCCTGACCTGCTTGATAGCGGCTCGAAAGCTGGCGGTTTGCCCCTTGAAGCGCGAGGCCGAATCCTCCGGATAGGTCAGGCTGAAGGCTTTCTCCTCGCCGGCTGTGGCGCCGACGAACGCTTCATCGAAACCGGGCAGCCAGCCGCCCTCGGCTTTCAGCAGCAGCTCCCAGTCTTGATTGTCCATGAGCGTTTCTTCGCCCACCGTGCCGTGGATGTCCATCACGACGGTGTCGCCGATTTCGGCTGGCCGGTCGGTGGCCTGCCAGACAGCCTGTTCGCTGCGCGCCCGCTCGATCAGCGCATCAACATCGGCCTCGGTGACGGTTGCATCGGGCGCTGCCACGCGGATAGCGCGATAGTCGCCCAAATCCACAGTGGGTCGCAACGGCAACACGAGCTTGAAGGCAACCGGGTCGAACTGCAGATCGGCCAATTCGGCTGGCCCGTAAGTCTCGATCTTTTCAGCATCCAAAGCTTCCCGCAGGATCTCCTGCCCCAGGTCGTCCAGCGCCTGCCGCAAAACTGCCTCACGACCGAACATCCGCAACACAGCGGCATATGGCGCCTTGCCAGGGCGAAAGCCTGGGATGCGGGCGCGTCTGGCGATCTGCCGGGCGCCGCGCTGCAATGCGCTCTCAGTCCGCTCGGGACCTAACTGGATCGTAAAATCGAGTTGGTGATCGTCGCGCTCGGACCTGGTGATGATGAGTGGCTCTGTCAAAGCATCCTCCCTAACGATTGACGGTATACAATTCCGCTCATTATACACACAATCGCCGCAAAGCGCGAATTTGCGGCCATCCTACGTCCTCCCGAACTGCCGCGCCAGCTCGTCGGCGCTCAGATAGATCATCGTCGGCCGGCCGTGCGGACAGGTGCGCGGCGCGCGGCACGCCTCCAGTTGGCGGACGAGCTCGTGCATCTCGGCCTGGCTCAAGACCTGTCCGCCTTTGATCGCGGCGCGTTTGCAGATCAGAGTGGTCAGCATGGCTTCGACAGCGCCTTCGATCACATCAGTCTGCTGGGCCAGACCATCTACGATCTCGGTCAGGGCGGACGCGGGGTCATCTCGGCTGAGGATCGCGGGCACGCTGCGCACCAGGTAGCTGCCGCCCCCGAACGGCTCGATGGCGACCCCCAGCTCGTTCAGCGTGTCCAATCCCTCCGCCACCACGGCCGCCTGTTCCGGGCTGAGATCGAGCACCATCGGCTCCAAGAGCGGCTGGATGGCCAGCGCGTGGCTGAGCCGCTGGCTGGTCATCTGCTCATAGAGGATGCGCTCGTGCGCGGCGTGTTGGTCCACCAGATACATGCCATCTGGCCCCTCGGCCACGATGTAGGTAGCGCCGAGCTGACCCACGACGCGCAGCAGGGGGAGGAGGGGTTTGGAAGCTGGAGGTTGGAGGCTGGAGGTTGGAGGTTGGAGGTTGGAGGTTGGAGGCTGGAGACCAACGGCCCAGCCCGCGGCGTCGGCATCTGGCGAGGGGAAGAGGCGCCGTTGGCTGCCTGCGCCGAGCAGAGCGTCGCGACGCTGGGCCCAGGACGCATCGTCGAACCGGGTCGGCCGTAGCCCCGATTCGCCGCCCCAGGCTGACGGAGAGGGGGCGGCGGCGGGGTCCGGCCCGGCCGGTAAACCTTCCGCGCCCGCGGCGGCCGGCATCATGGCTGCCCCTCCATGCTCGATGAGGGTGCGGCGAACCGCCTTCTGCACCGCGCTGAACACCGCGTGGTTGTCGCGGAAGCGCACTTCGGCCTTGGTCGGGTGCACGTTGACGTCCACGTCGGCCGGGTCAATCTCGATGAAGACCACGGCCGCCGGGTAGCGCCCTGTGGGCAGCATCGTGTGATAGGCCTGGATCACGCTGAAGGCCACTGAGGTATCCTGGAACCAGCGGCGATTGACGAACAGCGTGATATAGCCTCGGTTGCCCCGATGCAACGAGGGGGAGCCGACGTAGCCGGTGACGCGGATGGCAGATTGGTAGATCGGTAGATTGGTAGATTGGTCAATGTGTTCAACTTCCAGCATCTGGCGCGCCATGTCCAGCCCGTAGACCTTCACCAGCACATCGTACAGCTTGCCGCTGCCGTTGGACTGGAAGATCAGCCTCCCGTCGGCCACCAGGCTGAAGCGCCTTTCGGGGAAAGCCAGCGCATACCGGGTGACCATTTGCTGAACATGGCCGGCTTCGGTGGCGGGCTGTTTGAGGAACTTGAGGCGCGCGGGCGTGTTGGCAAAGAGATGCTCGACGGTGACGACAGCGCCGGCCGGCCCGCCGGCCGGCTCGCGGCTGATCTCCCGGCCTTCGGCCATGCGCAATAGCACGCCGATCTCGTCATCGCGGGCGCGGGTCAGTAGTGTGACTTGGCTGACGGCCGCGATGCTGGCGAGCGCCTCCCCGCGAAAGCCGAGGGTCGTGATGCGGCTCAAGTCCTCAGCCGTGCGGATTTTGCTGGTGGCGTGGCGCTGAAAGGCCAGCGCCGCCTCGGACGCGGGGATACCGCAACCATCATCCTGAACGCGGATCAGCCGGCGGCCGCCGTCGCGGATTTCGACGCGGATGTCGCGGCCGTCCGCATCCAGGCTGTTCTCGATCAGCTCTTTGACGGCCGATGCCGGGCGTTCGACTACCTCGCCGGCCGCGATCTGGTTGGCGACTTCGGGTGACAAGATATGTATAGGCATGGGGGGGATTTTACCACGGGATGGCAGTAGATCGGTAAAGTGGCAGATTGGGCTACTGGGCGCTGGATTGCTGCTGTACTGGCGACCAAGTCACCAATGTACCAAGCGCCAATCTACCAACCTCTTGCCGAGTCTTGCATAAGTAACGCACGATGCTTGACAACCGACCTGGGCCGCGGTATACTAGACGTGCGGTCAAAAAGTGACCGCCGGTCATTGTCCTCTCATTGCGGCCTAGCTCTTTTTGACGATTCTTCATGGTCCGGCGCCAGCCGGCTTCCCTGCGAGGGAGGGGGAAATTGGCGACTGCTGACCGTCGGGCGCAAGAGCGCGTTCGGCGCCGCGAGGCGATTCTCCAGGCGGCGCGTGCCGTCTTTGCGGAGTACGGCTTCCGCCGTGCGACCATAGACGAGGTCGCGGCTCGCGCCGAGGTTGGCAAGGGTACGGTCTACCTCTACCTCTCAGGGAAGGAAGACATTCTGGCCGAACTGTTGCTGCGGGCGCTGGACGAGCTCGGTCGGCGGCTCCAGGCCGCCAACGATAGCCATCCCGTCGTTCACCCCGATCAACGGCTGCGCGCCCTGGCCGACGCCTACCTGTCCTTCGCCCAGAACGCGCCCGACTATTTCCGCCTGTTGACCGCATTCGATCGCGGGGACTTTGTACAGGGCATCAAGCCGGCCCAGCGCGAGCTCCTGCTGACCGCCAGCGACCGCGCCCTGGAGTTGGCGACCCAGGCCATCGCCGACGGTATGGCGCTGGGCATTTTCGCGCCTGGCGACGCGCGCCAGGCGGCCGGGGTGTTGTGGGCCGCGCTGAATGGCGCGCTGACCCTCATGGCGCACCCGCTCCGCCGGACCCTGATTGCGACCGACGCCGCGGGCCTGTGCCGGGTCGCGCTGGAGGTGTGTTTAAGGGGGTTGGCGAAATCCTAGTTCCCGGGAGGACGTTGGTGTATCTTTTCTATGTTGACGAAAGTGGTAACGCCCAGATGAATGCAGCCAGCGTGGCAGCGTATCCGTGGTTCACGCTCGGTGCAGTGGGTATTCCGGATCGTCAATGGTGGGCGATCAACACTGAGTTAACCGCTTTGAAGGAGCGATACTTCCCAGGGGTATCAGCTCGCGATGTGGAGATAAAACCCATTGCACTGCGCTCGTGGGGAACCCCTCGGGCCAGGTGGCCGTGGACACTACTGAATTCTGACCAGGCACATGCTCTTGCCGACAAACTCTACGCTGTTTACGCCCACTATGGTTTGTCGCTCTTTGCGGTTAGCGTAGACAAGGCGGTTCACCGAAAACTCGGTCCTAGTCCGGCAC
>VGOD01000255.1 GCA_016876015.1 Chloroflexota bacterium | reverse complement strand
TGCGGTTGGTCGTGGTCAGTTGATCCACGAACGCCTCGGTGTAGGCGGGATTGCTGCCGGTGATGCGGCGCACCCACGACAGGTCGGTGCGCAGGTTGAGGTCGGTGAGGAACTCAGGGATTTCGCGATAGCGGGTGAAGTAGTCCAGAAAGAACATCAGGATGGTGGAGTTGTAGAGCGGTTCGCCGTTGGGGTTGACGAAATGGTAGCCGTTGTAGTGGTTGCGGATCAGCGCGTCCACCTCGCGGCGGGTGGCAGGGTCCATCTCATAGTCGCGGTAGATCTCGTCCAGCAGCGCGTCCACCTCGGCCTGGGTGAAGCCGAGCATGGCCTCGAACCCCGGCTCCAGGGTGATGAAGCGGGCGATGTTGAAGCCGGAGGCCAGGTCGTCCATGGTGATGGGCAGGACGCCGGTGATGAAGACGTTGGCGATGGCGCCGGTCTTGCGGCCCTCTTTGAGCGCCTTGAAGAAGGTCTTGAGGAAGCTGTCATCGCGGGTCAGCTCGCGGTAGAGCTGGTCGCGATGGCCGGTGATGAGCTGGTTGGCGAAGTTGTCGTACTCGTCAATGATGACGTAGAGCGGCGGCAGACGACGGCTGCCGATGAACTGACACACCCCCGCCAGGTTGGCCGCCACCGTGTCTTTGAGATCCACCGGCGGCAGAGCCTGCCCTGAGCCTGTCGAAGGGTCGCCGAGCAAGGTCGGATAGCGCACGCGCAGTAAGTCGAGGGCGTAGTTGCAGTGCCGCTTGAAGTCGTGCTCGATCTGCGCGATCGTGGCGCTGGGTTCCACGACCGAGAAGTCGAGCGCGACCGTCATGCACGAGTTGTGCAGCGGCGTGGGATGCTGGCCGATCCAGGTGTGGCCGAACAGTTCCGCGAACTGGTCGCGCTGGCCGATGTTGTAGTAGCACTCCAGCATCCGGCAGAGCAGCGACTTGCCGAACCGCCGCGGCCGCAGGAAGACCGGGTTCTCGACCGCCTCCAGCCTGGCGATGTAAGGGGTTTTGTCCACGAAGTAGCCGTTCTTGCGGACGATTTCCTCGTAGTTGGCGACACCGTACAATACTCGCTTGGGCATCATGCACCTCCCACCGCGTCGTTGCGCGCAACAGCCATTTCAGTATGCTTCCTGAACGGTATTGTACACGTTTCGCGCAGAAGTGCAACCGCGCACGGTCATCCGGACTGGGGAGCCAGGTCAGCCAGGGGGAAGCTCGACCTCGCTGCTACTTCGAAGAACTATAGACCGGTACGTGCATCTCGGCCGCGGCCATTTCGACCAACGGGTGCGGCCGGTACCTCAGCTCCCTGATAGATCGTCATCAGCGCGGTCAGATAGCCTGCCGCCGCACGGTAGTTCAACCTGACCTGTATCGTCAGCGGGCCGCGGGCATCGGCTGGCGCGGTGAAGCGATACGTTTCGGTCACGGATCCGCCGGCCGGAATGCGCCGGTCGGTCAGCGGCCTGGCAGCTTCCCATAGTCGGTCGGTGGGGGCGCAGCCGCATCTTGCCAGGTGACGCCGTAGACCGCCGTTCCCGCGATCGGCTCCCCGTACTCGTTGGTCTTCCCCGCATTGAAAACCTCTTGCCCGGCCGCATCGGCGACTGTGACCGCCAGCCACATCTGTCGCAGCTCGGCCGCGCCGGTGGGCAAGTTGTGTCCCGCGCCGACGTTGCCGATCCGCACCTGCACGGTCGTCTCTTGGCCCGGTGCGATCAAAGCCCACCTGCGCGCCTACTTCGAGAATCGGTCATTCAGCGGGCTGACCTATGTGGTCATCGTTGACGGCGATGAGGTGGCGCCTTTCCGCCGCCTGCCCGACATCGTGCACACCCCCAACGAACACGACTACCGCGACGCCGCACGGGTGCGGCCCGACAGCGCGCACGGCGCCAGCCTGAACGCGGGCTATTTGTGGACCGATGACTTCATGTGGACGCCGCCCCCAGCTGCTGCGGACACGACCCCGCCCACCTTTGCCTGGGTCAGCACAAGCCGGCTCGACAGCCTATCGGCCGCATCGGCCGGGCCGGCCGGCGATGGCATCCGCTTCGTGGCGCAGGTGAGCGATGCCTCCGGCGTTCGCCGGGTGGTTGTCGTCTACACCGATGGGGCGGGCGTCTGGCTGCCGCTGGATTTGGCCTATGACGCCAGCGCAGGGGTGTGGACCGGAGACGCGGCAGGCGCGGCCGCAGACCTGCTCTTCATGGCGCAGGCTGTAGACCAGGCCGGCAACGTCGGCGTCAGTCGGGGAAAGGGGGTCTACTTCACACCTCTCGCGGTCGCCGCGGGCGACGATCTGGCGGCCGACGAGGGCGCGGAGATCGCCTTCAGCGGCGCTGGCCCGGCCGGCGCCGCGGCGCTGTGGAGCTTTGGCGATGGGCAGAGCGCCGCTGGCAGCTATGAACCCCGGCATGCCTATGCGGAGAGCGGCGTCTTCAGGGTCCTCCTGCGCGCCAGCGACGGGGAAGGGGGCGTGGGCATGGATGCGCTGATGGCGGTCATCAGGAATATCGCGCCGGTGGTCCAGATCGGGGCTGTGTCGACCGCAGTGCCTGGGCCGGTGTTCCAGGGGGATCAGATCACCGTCACCGCGAGCTTCACCGCTCCTGGCCTCCTGGATCTGCACACCGCGGCCGTGGATTGGGGCGACGGCGCGGCAGCCGTGGCCCGGCTGGCGCTACGAGCGGGCGGCGGCGCGATTACAGCCACCCACAGCTACACAGAGGCGGCCGTCTACCGATTGACCGTCTGCGCGACCGACGATGAGGACGAGACCGGCTGCGACACGCGAGCGATCACCGTCTACTGCGTGGCCGCCGATCTGGTCAGCGCGTTCGTGGCAGCCAGCCCCATCAGCCTGACGGTGCGGGTGACCAATACAGGTCAGGCCATCGCGCCGGCCGACGTGCCGGTGACGTTCTACGCAGGCGAGCCTGCCGCGGGCGGCGTGCTCATCACCACGACCGTCACCAGCCGGCCGCTGGCCTTTGGGCAGGCTGACGAGCTGACCATCGGTGGACGCCCCCGACCGCGGGCGAGCACGTCATCTATGCGGTTGCGGATGACACGGGCGCTGGCGTCGGCGCGCCGGAGGAGTGCGATGAGGATAACCGCAGCCGCACGGTCGTTCTGCGTCCGTGGCGGTTCTACCTGCCCATCACACCGAATGGCCGGAGCTGGCAGATCGCCGGCCGCGGTGTGACTGGGGGGATGCGTGTTCGGCGCTAGATGCGCACCAACTGCCAACGGCCCTGCCGGAAGCGCAGCGTCAGCAGCAGCGCCTGACCGGCCGCGCCGATCACCAGCCCCCACCAGATGCCGTATGCGCCCCAGCCTAACCGGCTGGAGAAAAGCCAGACCGCCGGGAGCTGCGCCAGCCATAGCACGATGATGTTGATCACCATCGGCGACAGCGTATCGCCCGCGCCGGTCAAGCCGGCGTCCATGATGATGCCCAGTTGCATCAGCCCGCGCCAGAGCGCCAGCACGCCGATCGCGCTGACTCCGACGCGGATCGTTTCCGAGTCGCGCGTGAACAGCCCGAAAGCTGGCTCGGCGAAGACCGCCAGGAGACCGAGGAGGATGCCGGCCATGACCAACGCGGCTACGGCGATCAGCTTGACCGCGCGCGCGGCGCGCGTCGGTTGGCCAGCGCCCAGGTTCTGGCCTACCATGGGCACGGCCGCGCTGCTCAAGCCGCTGCAAGGGATCAGCAGCAGCATCGCCAGCCGGCTGAAGAGGCCGTAGGCGGCCAGGGGCGCGGCGCCGTAGGCTGCCATGAAGCGCATCAGGATGCTGTTTGCCAGGTTGGGCATGCCGCGCTGGATGACGCCGGGCAGGGCGATGCGCAGGATGCGCTTCATCATGCTCCATTGCGGCCGCAGATGGCGCAACTCGATCCGCACCCCGGCGCGGCCCGTGGTTAGCAGGTACAGCCCGTAGAACATGCCCACGGTGTTCGCCGCGACCGTCGCCAGGGCCGCGCCCGTCACACCCCAGCCCAGTCCGATCAGGAGCGGCTCTAGCGTCACAAAGAGGCCTAGAACCCAGAGGTTCATCTGGAGCGAAAGCTGGGGGCTGCCCGCGGCGCTCAACATGAAGCCCATGCTGGGAACCATTTCCATGGCGATCAGGCCCGCGAAGATGACCCGTGCATAGGCGATTGTGGGCGCCATCAGGGCGCCGCTGGCGCCGGCCAGGTTCAATAGCGGCCCAATGAAGATCAGGCCGATAATGCTCAGGCTGCCGGCCGACACGACGAACAGGACGATCGCCTGGGCCGCGGCCAGGTTCGCGCTTTCGTGATCGCGTGCGCCCACGTAGCGCGCGATCACTGCGCCGCTGGCCGCGCTCAGCGCCATCAGCACGCTGATCATCGTGATGCGCACTGACATTGCCAGGCCGGCCGCGGCCAGGGCCTGTGGTCCCAACCGGCCGAGCCAATAGGCGTCGTACAGACCTGGGAAGAACGAAAGGCCCTGGCTGATCATCAGCGGCCAGCTCAACTGCCAGAGATTGTCGCGCAGCCGGCCCTGGGTGATGGTCACCGTCTGGCGTAGGGCGCCCAGCCGGCCTGTCAACGAATGAAGTGTCATGCAGCGTCAGCTCTCCAAAGCGTGACGCGCATCATACCGCAGCTTTGCGCGGCTGTCCAACCGATGGGAGCCCACGAAAACCGCTTGATCCTGGGACCGAGTCGTGATAGAATAGCGACCACGAGACCAGGCCGGAGACAACCATGCAAGCCGCCAACGCTTCCCGACAGGCAGAAGCCAACCCATACCCCATCGCGGCCGAGGCAGCGCCGGAGCCTTCGCCAACTGCGGCCACCGGCCCGCAGTTCTGCAGCCAGTGCGGCGCGCGTCTGAGAGCTGGGGCGCGCTTCTGCGGACGCTGCGGGCGACCGGTTGGCGACGCGTCCAGGCCAGAGGTTCAGGCCAGCGCGTCGCCTGCTGGGCCGCGCCGCAAGAGGCCGTCGTGCGCGAGGGGTTGTCTTTACCTCCTCGCAGTCATCGTCATCGTGGCGGCTCTCATCGCCCTGACGCCGACCGCTGTCTCGGTCGTGAACTCGCTTCGACCCGGCCTGCGTCGCGGGGACTGCAAAGCCATCACGCCTGTTGTGGCCGGCGAAGTCGCAACGGCCGACATGCTCATCTGCAACTTCGGCAGCGCGGATGCCGTGACGATTCAGCAGTTGGCCGCACGTGACGCAGTCCTCCGGCGCATTGCCGCATACGCGCAGGCCCAGAAACAGCTTCTTGCTGCTCTTGCCAGGCAGGAAGGATTCGTTGATCGTTCGACCTGGACCGACGAAGCGGCCATTTTCGACGCGCGCGCAACTGTCTTGTCCGCGCCGATCTTCACACGGGAAGGTGTGATCCTCTATCGGGATCGTTACCTGATTCAACTGCGGCTGGCCAACTGGTCGGACGAAACCGCCTTGCAGATACGTTGGGATGCCCTGTTGGGGAATGTCAGGCGCCTGGTGGATGCCAGGTTCAGGTGACCGCGGGAGTCACGCCGGCCTTCTGTGCAGGGGCGTTCCGAGCGGCCAGTCGGAGTTTTGGGAGGGTTTCACATGAACAGGCGACGACAACTCGTGCTCTGCTGCTTCTGCGGTGTTCTTCTGATGGCCGCCAGTCAGTCCGTAGCGTTGGCGCAAGGGCCGCAACAGACCCTCGTGGCCGCGGCTGAGTGTACCCTGACTGGAAGCAGGTTCGACGAGGTGCGCTTCACCCTCTCATCGCCATCTCTGGTGGCAGTGAAGTATGACCCGGACGGGACTTGGTGGGTTTCGATGCTGCCCGCGGGACCGATGTTCGCATGGGTTGACAGCGGCAAGGTGATCATGCCCGCGGAAACCGCGGCCGCAGGCGCCATGCGCGCTGAGTTACAGGTCTCTCTGCCCGCAGGCGTCTTCCTCCTCCATGGCGGTTGCGCGGGGCCGCAACGGAATCGCAGCTCGCAAACCACGATTGACGTGCCAGCCAGCCCGCCGACGCCGCCAGGCCCCTTCTATCACGTCACCGCGAGGGCGCATCAGCCGCCCTCAGAGCCTCCTCCAGACGGTTGGGTTCACGGATACAACGACCGGCTCTTCTACCTGGCGGCGTCTCAGGTAGTCTCCTTTTATCCCAACCCATACGGCAGCCCTGGGCTGCTGGGCGGTCCCCCCACAGTCGAATGGCTGGATCGCGGATTTTAACGGAAACATCTTGTGGGAAATTGACAAGGGCACGGTGCTCAGCGGAAGCACGCTCGCTCTGCTGCCTGGCGGGTATTGCCTGCACGTGGACTGGGCGCAAGACCTGCCTGTTCAGATCAGCGATCAGTGGACGCTCCAATTCGTCGGGCCTGTGCAGCCAACTGCGCCGAAGGCCTCGGCGACGGCGCTTTTCGATCCCGGCGCGACGAGCGCCAGATATGATGACGCGGCTTTTGAGCTCGTTGCGCCGCAGGTGGTAAGCCTCTCCATCATGGGCGATGCGACCACGCCGACCTACTGGATCGTGGACTCTGCTGGCATCACCTGGTACACAGTGGTTAAGGGCCTCACGCAATCGGGCAGCGCCGAGGTGGAAGCGTCGGGCGGAATTCCACCCGGCAGGCCACCCGCCGCGGGGGGCGGCATTCTGTTGCCGGCAGGGCGATACCTGTTGCACGTGAACGCAGGCGGCGCACCGATTCGGACCGCCATCACGGTGCATTTTGCCGGCCGTGAGATCGAGAAGTTCCCCTGGCCGGCGCAGCGGAACCCCTGCGGCGCACGGCCCGAGAGCGGGACACCCGAAGGAGGTTGCCGGCTGCTCGATCTGCGCTGCCACTACCAGAACGTGCGCAGCGCCATCGAGCAGCGCATCCAGCAGGAGATCGAACGACAAATCGCGGCCTATCTGGAGCAGATGTGCGGCAGCGCGATGGCGCTTCCGGCGTCCGCGGTCGGACTGGTTCTGCTCAGGCGGCGGTCTCGCCAGCGCGTCCGGCCTTTCGCCTGGCGATGCCGCGACGAGGGAAGGCCGCGCACGACTGATAAGGGGGAGATCTCATGAAGTGCCCCGACTGCGGCGCTGAGTTGAGTCCCAACGCACGCTTCTGTAGAGAGTGCGGCCGCCGCGTCTCCGCCGCGGTCGCGCCAGCATCGGAACGCGTGAAATGCGCGAATTGCCAGGCCGATCTGAAACCAGGGGCTCGGTTTTGCGAGGCGTGCGGACACCCCGTGGCGGCGAGCGAGCCGCCGCCTCCAGCGGTCTGCGCCAACTGCCGCGCCAGTCTCGCCCCAGATGATCAGTTCTGCAGCGAGTGCGGACAACCCGTCGCGCCGCGCGTCAAGCCGACCGCACCGCCGTCCCGACGCCGCCGGATTCCAGGTTGGGTGTGGGTCGGCGTGTTGGCCGTCGCGATTCTGGCAGTCGCGCTCGTCCTGGTCAATTCCCTGCCCGGGTTTCGTGTCGCCATCATGCCGGCCCCCCCCACCCGGCCGGTCCCCACCGCACAGGCGCAGCTGCCCTCGGCGACCCCTGTTCCCCCTCCGACTGTTGACGTAGCCGCCACCGCGACCGCCGCCGGCCAGGCCGCCACTCGGGCCGCGGCGCCCTGGTTGACGGTG
>VGOD01000254.1 GCA_016876015.1 Chloroflexota bacterium | reverse complement strand
ATGCCGATGTTCGAGCCGCAGCCCGCCACGGTCTCGTACTCCGGCCCATCCACGGTGACGACGTGCCCGGCATACGGCCCGGTCCGCACGGTGTAGCGGTCCACCCCCTTCGAGCACGCCATCGTGCAACCGTAGATGCACGAGTCGGGGTGGGTCTGGGTGAAGAGCGCGTCCCACACCTTGGAGTTGATCTTGGGCGTGTCGGGATGGCTGCCAAATCTGAAGTTGTGCACCGGCAACAGGTCGTAATCGTCCATGATCTCGACCAGGTGCGCGGTGCCCACGCGGCGCATCCGGTTCTGCTCGTTGTCCAGTTCGACGATCTCTTTGTTGATGCGTTGGCCCACTTTGCGGATGCGCTTGATGTCAGCCGGGTCATTGGAGTCGGCCCTCATGCCGGGGTAGCGGACGACGATCGCCTTGATCTTCTTGTCGCGCAGCACCGTGCCCAGCCCGCCGCGACCGGCTTGTTTGATGCGCGCCACCCCGCGCTTGGGGTCATACCAGCTCACGTTCAGGCAGCCGATGCGGGTGTGCGCGCTGCCGATCCCGGCCGAGATCACCGACACGTTGCGCCGATCCGCCTCGTCCCGCGCGTACATCGCCGTGAGCTGCTCGGTCAGCGGGTAGGTATCCACCCCTTCAAGCGGCGCCGCTTCGATCGTGACGCGGCCGGTCTCCCCTGCGATGAAGAGGATCACATCTCGCGCGGCCTTGCCCTGGATTTCCAGCGCATCCCAGCCCGCGAACTTCAGCAGCGGGCCGAAGTAGCCGCCCACGTTGCTGTCCACCACGATGCCGGTGAGCGGCGAGATGCCCACCACGAGCGACTTGCCGGCGCCAGGATAGAGGATCGTGCCGCCGATGGGGCCGGACGCGATCACCAGCTCGTTCTCGGGGTCGTTCCATTTGGTCTGCGGCGTGACGGCGTGCCACAGCCGCCACAGGCCGAAGCCCTTGCCGCCGGTGAAGATGCGCTTCATCTCGTCGGTGACGCGGCGGGCCTCGATGTGGCCGGCGGCGATGTTGACATAAAGGGTCTGGCCCGCGTAGCCGCGGCGCACCTTGGGCACGGCGTAGGTGAACTCCGCCAGTGTCTTGTGGGCGAGTTTCATGTCCTGGATAGATGCTTGGGTCATCATTGACACCTCCGTGGAAGGCAAATAACAGATAGCAAATAGCAGTCGGTTCAGGCGCGGCGTTCTTCGCTGCGGTCGGTGGCCGGGGGCGGCGCGGGCGAGAGCGCCGAGAGCTCAGCGCGCCATTCGGGTGTCATCTTGATCTCGGCCGCGGCCAGCGACGGCTCCAACTGCTCCACGTTGCGTGCGCCGATGATCGGCGCGGTGATCGCCGGGTGCGCCATCACCCACGCCACGGCAAGGGTCGCCGGGTGCTGGCCATGCGCCTGTGCGTACGCGGTCAGGCGGTCGGCCACCTCGTAGTTGATGGGGTCGCCATAGCGCGCCGCGTACATCTTGTTCTGCACCACGCGGCCCGTTTCGGGGCGTCTGTCCACACCGTACTTACCGGTCAGCAGCCCGCCGCCCAACGGGCTGTAAGAGATCACGCCCACGCCTTCTGAAAGCGCCAGCGGCAGGATTTCAACCTCGGCCTGACGTTTCGCCAGGTTGTACATGGGCTGGATGCACTCGAAGCGCGCCAGATGCTTCGCCGCGGAGATACCCAACGCCTTTGCGATCTGCCAGGCTGCCCAGTTGCTCACCGCGGGGTAGAGGATCTTGCCCTGGCGCGCCAGGTCGTCCAGGGCGCGCAGCGACTCCTCCATCGGCGTCAGCCGATCGAAGCCGTGCAGGAAGTAGAGCTCCAGGCGATCGGTGCCCAGACGCCGCAGGCTCTTCTCGATCTGCTGCATGATGTGACGCCGCGATGTTCCGCGCGCGTTCACATCGGAACCCACCTGGCCGCGCACTTTGGAGGTCAAGACGATCTCGTCGCGACACTTCGATTCAGCAATCAGCCGGCCCAGGATCTCCTCGGATCGGCCGCCGGAATAGGAATTCGCCGTGTCGAAGAAGTTGACGCCGGCCTCGCGGCAACGGTGGAACATCGCCGCGGAGGTCGCCTCATCCGCATCGCCGCCGAACGCCATTGCACCGCAGCACAGACATGAGACCTGGACGCCCGTGCGTCCGAGAGTGCGGTATTCCATAGTGCGAGTTCCTTTGGAGGTGTTATCATCCAGCATCTTACCCGCCGCGGGCGCGGATGTCAAGATGGCCGATGTTTTACAGTCGCACAACTTCGGTTGTATAATCCTCCATCTAGCAGCGCCGACAGTCTTCCCATGAGAGGTATGCCATGTCGCCTGAATCAGCGCCCACGGCCTTTGCTTACGATGTCTTCATTTCCTACAGTCCTGCCGATGCGGACTGGGTTTGGGAGTGGCTGGCCCCGCGGCTGAAAAACGCGGGTTTGCGCGTCTGCACCGACCAGGAGTCGTTCGATGTCGGCGCGCCCAGGCTGCTCAACATGGAAAGTGCCGTGGCCAACAGCCGGCACACCCTATTGGTGCTGACTCCGGCCTATCTGACGAGCGAGTGGGCGCTCTACGAGCAGATTCTGGCGCAGAGCCAGGACCCGATCGGCCAACGCCGGCGCACGCTGCCCGTGCTGCGCCAGCCTTGCGAGCTGCCGCCGCGCATCGCCATGCTGATGTCTGCCGATCTCACCGGCGGGGTGAACGAGGAACGCGAGTTCGCCAGGGTGCTCAGGACGATTTCGACCGCGCAGCCAGCCCTGCGGCCTCCATCAGGCCAACCAGCGCCTGCGGCCGCCGCGGAGCCGCCGGCCGCCATCCGCCGCGCGCCCCCTGCGTTCAACACGCCCAGCCTGCGCGCTCTGCTCATCGCGGCGTTCAACGACGAGGAGTTCGGCGTCTTCTGTTTCGATCACTTCCCGGCAGTGCACGATCTGTTCACGACGGGCATGAGCCGGCTGGACAAGGCGCAGCGGCTGATCGAGTACTGCGTCCGTCATGGGCAGACCGAGGCGCTGCTGGCGCGCGTGAAAGAGGCGAATCGCTATCAGTACGACCAGTTCGCGGGTCGGCTGTGGACAACATAGAGGGCCAGTATGACATGCGGCCCTTGTTGTGCTATACTGAACCAGATCAAGTCACGGGGCTCTCCCGCTTCACGCACCACACAAGAGGAGCACTTCCTTGGCGCCTATCATACGCATCGAGGAGATCGCCCGCTACGTCGGGCAAGAGGCGACGCTGCGCGGCTGGCTGCAGCTCAAAACCGGCAAGGGCAAGCTGCAGTTCTTGCGCGTGCGCGACGGCGCCGGCATCATCCAGGCAGTCATCTTCCAGGGCAACGTCTCGGCTGAAGTGTTCGAGGCGGCCAGGCGTCTGCCCCTGGAGTCGTCGTTGATCGTCACCGGCGTGGTCAAAGCCGACCCGCGCGCGCCCGGCGTCCCTGGCGGCTATGAGCTGGATGTGCGCGACCTGAAGGTGATCCAGGAATCGGCCGAGTATCCCATCGGCCCGAAGGAGCACGGCGTCGAGTTCTTGATGGACAATCGCCACCTGTGGCTACGCTCCAATCGCCAGTGGGCCATCTTGCGCACGCGCGCAACCATCGTCAAGGCCATGCGCGACTGGCTGGATGACAATGGCTTTGTCCTGGTAGATACGCCGATCCTGACGCCTGCGGCGGCCGAGGGTACCACGACCCTCTTCCAGACCGATTTCCACGGCGAGCCGGCCTTCCTGGCGCAGACCGGTCAACTCTACAACGAGGCGAACATCTTCGCCTTTGGCCGGGTCTACTGCTTCGGCCCCACCTTCCGCGCCGAGAAGAGCAAGACCCGTCGCCATCTCCAGGAGTTCTGGATGGTCGAGCCGGAGATCGCCTTCTGCAAGCTGGAGGAACTGCTGGAGATCGAGGAGCAGTACATCAGCTACATCGTGCAGACGACGCTGGCCGAGCGCGCGGCCGAGCTGAAGTTCCTGGAACGCGACACGACGCATCTGGCGAAGGTCATCCCACCCTTCCCCCGCATCTCCTACGACGAGGCGGTCGAGCGGATCAACGCGGCTGCGGCCCAGGGAGCGGTTGTGCCGCCGAACGATGAACCGCTGCCTCCGCTCGCATGGGGCGGCGATTTCGGCGCGCCGCACGAGACCTTCATCGCCAGCCAGTTCGACAAGCCGGTCTTCGTTCACCACTACCCCAGCGCAATCAAGGCGTTCTACATGGAGCCTGAGCCGGGTCGCAGCCAGGTGTGCCGCTCGGCTGACCTGCTGGCGCCCGAAGGCTACGGCGAGATCATCGGCGGCTCGGAGCGGATGAGCGATCCCGAGGTGTTACTGGCGGCCATTGATCGGCATGGGCTACCGCGCAGGCCCTATGAATGGTACGTGGATTTGCGTCGTTACGGCTCTGTGTCGCACAGTGGTTTCGGCCTCGGCGTCGAGCGCACCGTGTCATGGATCTGCGGCCTGGATCACATCCGCGAGACGATTGCCTTCCCGCGGATGCTGAACCGGCTGACGCCATAGCATCTCAGAGGCGTGAGTTTGTCAGACTTATCCGAAGCTCCTCCGGATCCAAATTACCGCTGGAATTTCGCCGTCAATGCGGCCGACGTCGCTTTCTTCCTGCTGGCGCTCAGCATGGTGTCACAGGCGACGATCATGCCTCTGCTGGTGCGCCAGTTGACCGATTCCACGGTGGCCATCGGCCTGATTCCTGCCGTGCACAGCGTAGGCTATCTGTTGCCGCAGCTCCTGATCGCCAATTACGCCGAGGGGCTGCGCCGCAAGAAGCCGTTCATCATGATCATCAGCGGCCTCGGCGAACGCGGGCCGTATCTTGCGGCTGGGCTGCTACTCTTGTTCCTGGCCGAACGGTCGCCAGGCCTGACGCTGATCGGGCTCTATCTCCTGATGGCGACGACCGCGATTGCGGCCGGGCTGGGGACGCCGGCCTGGTATGATCTCATCGCCAAGGTGATCCCGCCGCGACGCCGCGGCCTGTGGGCAGGGGTCAGTCGCGGGGGTGGATCGCTCCTGGGGGTCGCTGGCGCCGCGCTGGCCGGCAAGCTGCTGGCCGATTTCGCTTTCCCGCAAGGCGTTGCGTTCTGTTTCTTCGCGGCATCGGCGGCCCTGGTTTTCTCCTGGGTTTGCCTGGCGCTCAACCGCGAGCCCGACAGCGTCGTGACCAAGCCGCGCGTCACGCTGATCGCCTATTTGCGCCAACTGCCGGCCATCCTGCGCCGCGACCGCAACTACGTCCGCTATCTGATCGCCCGCTCGGTGGCGGTGCTCGGCGGGATGGGCGCCGGCTTCGTCATGGTCTACGGGGCTGACCGTTTCGGGGTGGACGGGCAAACGGTCGGCTGGCTGACAGGCATACTCGTTGGCAGCCAGGCGTTGGGCAATTTTGCGCTGGGCGCGGTCGCCGACCGCCTGGGTCATCGGACGATCCTATCGGCGTCGGCCTTGCTGATGGGGCTGGCCGCGATCAGCGTGCTGCTGGCGCCGGGCATCGGTTGGCTGGCGCTGACTTTTGCGCTGGTCGGGTTCTCCACCGCCGGCGCTCTGGTCTCTGGTCTGAACATCATTTTGGAGTTCTGCCAGCCGGAAGACCGGCCCACCTACATCGGGCTGACCAACACGCTGATGGCGCCGGCCACGACCATCGCGCCGATCATCGGCGGCGCATTGGTGTCGCTGTTCGGCTACCAGCCGATGTTCGCCATCGCGCTGACGTTGGCTGTCGTGGGCGGCGGGCTGTTGGGGCTGTGGGTGCAAGAGCCGCGGCGCAGTCATGGCCGCAGGGCCGCGGCGGCATGATGCGCCGGCTCGGCGGGCTGATGGGGCCGGCGCAAGGGCTGTTCGCGGCGGTCGAAGGCAACGCCCGCGTCCTGGTGATTACCGAGGGCGTCTCGGCCATCGCTTTTCACTGGTACACGACCTATCTGCCCCTCTACATGGTGGCGCTGGGAGTCAGCGAGGTGCAGGTGGGGCTGCTCGCCAGCGTGCTGATCGCCACGCAGTTCATCAGCACGTTGCTGGGCGGCTACGCGGCCGATCGTTTCGGTCGGAAGCGAATGCTGGTGGTCGCGGACATCGTGTGCTGGGGCGCGCCGATGCTGCTGTACGCCGTCGCGCAGAACCCGTGGTATTTCCTGATCGGCCGCTTGATCAACGGGTTCGTTTACATCGTCATGCCAAGCTTCGAGTGCCTGTTCGTGGAGGATGTGCCCACGGAACGGCGACCGGCGGTGTTCGGCATGTTGCGCTTCGTCTACGCCGCGGCGAACCTGTTCGTGCCGGTCGCCGGCCTGTTGGTCGCCAGTCTGGGGATGGTCGTGGCTGGCCGGGTCATCATGGCGACGACGATGGTGGTGGCCGTGGCGACGGCGATCTACCGGCAGTTCACGCTCCACGAGACGCAAATGGGGCAAGAGCGGATGGCAGCCATGGCCGGCGCGTCGCCGGTCGCGGCCGCGCGCGATTACCTGATCGCGGCGCGCGCCATCGTCGCCGACCGGCCGACCGCCACCTTCCTGGGAGTGCGGGTGCTGTTCGGCTTCGTCATGACGATCTGGAACACCTATGCGGTGATCTACCTGACCGATGCGCTGGGGGTGGGCCTGCCGAAGGCGGCGGTCTCGATTTTGCCGTTCGTCTCCGCGGCCGCGACGATGGTGATGATCGTGCTGGCGGCCAACCGCATCCGGCTGGGGTCGCCGGCTGCCAACCTGGTGATCGGGCAACTTCTCTGGCTGGCGGCCGCGCTCTGTTTCGTCGCCTCGCCCGCCGGAACGATGGTGTTGGCGCTGCTCTGGGCGCTGATGGCCGCGGTTTCATCCGCTTTCTTCCAGCCGGCCAGCCAGAGCTATTGGGCAAACGTGGTGGACGAGCGGAAGCGCGCCCAGATCTATTCCGCGGCGTCCGCGGCGATTGCGCTCGGCGCGCTGCCGGCGGGTCCGCTGGCCGGGGCGCTCTACGCCGCCAATCCCCGCGCGCCGTTCGTATTGGGGATCGGGGTGCAGGTGGTGGTGTTCGGGTTGATTCTGTCATTGAGAAAGCGATCTGGCTGGTCGGAGACCCAATGTCACTAACAACTGGTGGTCGGCCACGTTCTTGCTGGCTCTCAGCCGGTCTGCGACCGGCGTCGCAGGGACTTGTGTACCGCTTCCGGCCCCAAGACGGGGGCCACAGACCATAGGCATCAAGCTAAGGTCGTTCTGGTCTCATCGCGCGCTTGTAAGGGGTCTGCGACCCCATAGGCATCAAGCTAAGCGATGTTCGCAGTCTCAGCGCTGGCTCACAAGGGGTCTGTGACCCCGACTCAGGCGCTTTTCTGCTGCTTTCGACGGTGTCAGGGTGCGCCAAAGGGGTATGAGCGCCGCAAGATGTGCCCATGAGGGCGTCACCCGCCGGTCACAGACCGGCTGGAAGCAATCCAAAAGCATAGCTTGATGCCTATGGTCTGCGACCCCGCCTTGACCGCTTGTTTGGCCGCTTCTGGCGGGACCGTCGCCAGCAATGGGGCGTCGGCGCTGCTCGACCGGGAAGTACACTGCCTACCGCGAGCAGTTGCCGCGCCCCGACCGCCGGTCACAGACCGGCGGTGAGCTGCCGAAAGGCTTAGCTTGATGCCTATGGT
>VGOD01000253.1 GCA_016876015.1 Chloroflexota bacterium | reverse complement strand
TCCTCCCGGACAAGATGGAAGGAATTGTACCTGATGGCCTGCCATTTGTCTCAATCGCCAACCGGACCCGGCGCTCCGCCAAGCCAGCGAATGGAGCTCGGTGGCCGAAACGAAGATCAAGGCCGGAAACCTCAAGGGTCTCTATCCGGAAAACACGTCCCGCCTTCGAGGTGGCGCTGCCGGTCGATTTCTGTAGGGGCCGGCCGCGCAAGCTGGCGCTCTCCTTCTGGCCCGCGGCGTGCAGCGACGACGACAGCGACCCGAACGGCGTGTTCTTCATTGCGCCGGGGCACTGGCTCTTCGAGGCGCTGTTGGATCGAGTCATGGCCGAGTGCGCGCCCGATCTGGCCGCGGGTGCGGTCTACTACGACCTGCGGCGGCCGGAGGGCGGGCCGGAACTGGTGTGGTTTCTGCGCAGCCGGGTGCGGGATGGCCTGGATCGTTCCGCCGCCGACCTGCTGGCCGCCGTGCGCCATCGCGCCGATCAGGAGCGGGTGACGCACGCGCCGAGCGAGATCCTGGATGCGTTTGAGACGGCCCTCACCCCCGACCTCTCTTCCAAGCTTGGGAGAGGGGAGATGGATGACGAGGCAGGCATCCGGCAGGCAGGGCCGATGCTGGCGGCGCAGGCAGAGGTCGCCGATCAATGCGTGGCAGACGTCTTCCTGCTGGAGCTGACCAGACGGCGGGCGGCGCAGCAGGCAGCCGTGGCGCGCGACCGGCGCTTCCTCGAATCGGGCTTGAACGCGCTGGCCGAGCAATTGAACGCGGCCGCGTTGGACGCCTACAGCCAGGGGGACGCCGACACGGGCGAGCGGCTGATCCGCCAGGGCGAAGCGGCCCAGGATCGCCTCAAGGAGCTGGCTGACCAGATGGCTCGCGCCGGTCAACTCCTGCTCCTGGCGCCTGAAGTGCTGGGCGTTGCCCTGGTTCTGCCTGCACCTACCCCCCTCCAACTCCCCCCTGCGAGGGGGGAGAGCGCGCGGGGTTCCGCCATGCACCGCGACCCAGCCGTCGAGTTGGCGGCGATGGCGGCGGTCATGAATTACGAGACGCGCCAGGGCCGTTTCCCGCGCGACGTGCACGTGGGGCACTCCTGGGATATCGAATCGGACGATGCTCAGGGCGTGACCGTGCGCTACATCGAGGTGAAGGGCCGCGGCCCAGAGGACGCCGACGAAGTGTGGCTGACCGACCCTGAGTGGGAGGCGGCCCGCCGCCTGGGCGATCAGCATTGGCTCTACATCGTCCGTCTTGCGGATGGGATGCTGTGGATGATCCGTGACTCCTACAACCGGCTGCGGCCGCGCGAGATGAAACGCTGGGCCGTGGGCTTGCAGGATGTCGCAGGCAGCGCTGACACGGCGCACGTGAAAATCGGCTCTTGACAGTTGACGCACCTCCGCTTATAATCTAAGTAGCTTATAATAATCTGTTTATCCTCGGAGGCAGGGCCATGCGGAAGTTCATCGGCCGGGCGAGCGATCTCAGTGAGCTGAACGAGGCGATCGCCCGCCCGGGCGCGCATTTCGTCCTGATCTACGGTCGCAGGCGGGTGGGCAAGACGACCCTGCTTTTGCAGTGGGCGCAGCAGACCGGCCGGCCGGTGATCTACTGGGTTGCCAAGCGCGATCTGCCCGCGCTGGTGCGGCAGGGCTTCACCCGTGCGTTATGGGCCTGGGCCTATCCACCCGACCGGCTGGCCGGAGACCCTGACCTGGCCGTGCCGCGCTACGATTCTTGGGAGCAGATCTTCGAGATGGCGGCGCGGCTGATCGGGGATCAGCCGGTCATCCTGGTCATGGACGAGTTCTCCTACGCCGCCGAGTCAGATCCAGCACTGCCTTCGCACCTGCAGGCGGCGTGGGATCATCTGTTCAAGGATCGCAACGTCACGATTGTGCTGGCCGGCTCCCAGATCGGGATGATGGTCGAGCAGATGAGCTACCACGCGCCGCTCTATGGCCGTTTCACCGCGCAACTGCCCGTAGACCCGCTGCCCTTCGGCGCGCTGCACGATTTCCTGCCGCGCTACGGTGCTGCGGAGCGGGTGGCGGCCTACGCCGTGGTCGGCGGCATCCCGGCTTACCTGGAGCAGTTCGACGACGGCGGTAACATCGGTGCGAACCTCAAGCGGCTGTTCATCCGGCGCACGGGCATGTTTCACAGCGAGCCGTTCCTGCTGATCGGCGACGTGATCCGCCGGGAGACCCAGACCTACGAGGCGGTGCTGCGGGCCATTGCGGGCGGCCGGCACACGCCCCAGGAGATCGGCGCGGCGCTCGACCTGCCTTCCTCCTATCTCAGCCCCTACCTCAAGCAGTTAGAGGCGCTGCGCCTGGTCGAGCGGCGGCTCCCGGCCACCGTGCCGCCCGAGCAGCGCCGCACCAGCCGGAACAGCCGCTATCACCTGGCTGATCCGTACCTGCGCTTCTACTTTCGCTTCATCGCGCCCAACCTCGACCTGGTGGAGCAGGAGCTGACGGACCTCCTGTGGGAGCGCATCGGCGACCAGTTCCGGGCCTTCGTCGGGCTGACCGCGTTCGAAGACCTGTGCCGCGAATGGACGCTGGTTCAGGCGCGCGCCGGCCGACTGCCCCTGACGCCGGAGCTGGTCGGGAGCCACTGGTCGGCTGACGTACAGCGAGCGAAGCGAAGTCCCGCCGAAGCGGGAGTGGATGTGGTTGCCATCAACTGGCAGGAGCGCGCCATCCTGCTCGGCGAATGCAAGTGGGGTGCGGAGCCGGTGGATCGGGCCGTGGTGCGCGAGCTGATCGAGAAGGCGCCGAAGGTGGCGCCGGGGCCGGAGTGGCGCACCCATTACGCCTTCTTCGCCCGCGCCGGCTTCACCGACGCTGCGCGCCCCGAGGCGGAGACGGCCGGCGGGCTGCTGGTGGACCTGGCCAGGTTGGATGCCGACCTGCGAGCCGCGCTGCCTACGTAACGGAGTCGCTGGCAAGCTAACAATGTCCAAACGCTACATCGAAGACGTCCTCCCCCTCGGGGAGCTGAACAAATACGCCCAGCGGGGCGGCGGGGTGGGATCGCTCAACGCGATGCACCCGTACTTCGCGCGGCGGCCGCTGACCGCGTCCCGCGCAATGACGCTGGCCGCGCTGGCCGATGCGCCGCGCTCCGAGGAAGAGCGCACGGCTCTGGAAGAGATAGTGATCAGCCTGAGCCGCGAGGAGTGGCCCGATGAGCCGGCGCTGCTGGCGCGGGCGCGCGAGCTGATCCGCCAGGCCCACGGCGGCCGGCCGCCGCGCGTGCTCGATCCGTTCTCCGGCGGCGGCTCGATGCCGTTGGAGGCGATGCGCCTGGGCTGCGAGGCGACCGCGCTCGACCTGAACCCCGTGGCGTACCTGGCGTTGGTGGGGTCGTTGGTGTATCCGCAGAGGTTTGGGAAGGTAGACAGGGAAACAAGTAGACAAGGAAACAAGGGGACGGAACACGCACCACGCACCACGGAGGCTTTGGCCGAGTCTTTCCCAGGCATCGAGAAGCCGCCCTCCACGAGCCGTACCTCCCGCCTGGTGGACGACGTGCGCTACTGGGCCGCGTGGGTGCTGGATCAGGCGGAGGCGCAGATCGGGGTGTGCTATCCGGTGGACGCCGACGGCGCGGTGCCGGTGGCATACCTGTGGGCCAAGACGATCCGCTGCCCGCACTGCGGCGGTGAGGTGCCGCTGATCAAGCGCCGGTGGTTGGCGCAGGGCGAGGGGGATGAGCCGGTCGCGTACCAGCTGGTCGCTGACGCGGCCGGCCGGCGCTACTCGGTGGAGATCCTGCGGGGGGACGCGGCGGTCCGGTCGGCGCCGGAGCGGGGCACGATGCGTGGGGCTACAGCCGAGTGCATCTACTGCGGCACGCCGTCGGAGCGGGCGCGCATCGTGGCCCAGGCGCAGGCCGGCGAGATGGGCCAGCATCTGCTGGCGGTGGCGCTCTACCGCGCGGGACAGACCGGCCGCGACTTCCGCGCCGCGACCGAGGCCGACCGGGCCGCGTTCAGCCTGGCGGCCGAGAAGCTGGCCGCGGCCCAGGCCGAGGGCTACGACTTCTGGGGCTTTGAGCGCCTGCTCTCGGTGGTGCCCGACGAACCGACCCCCAACGAGCGGGCGCGCAGCATCAGCATCCGGCTCTACGGCGTCGAGACCTGGGGCCAGATGTTCAACGACCGGCAGGCGCTGGCGCTGATCACCCTGGGGCAGCAGATCCGGGCGGTGCGCGACCTGCTGGCGGCCGAGGATGAGGGGTACGCGCGGGCGATTGCGCTCTACCTGGAGTTTGTGCTGGCCAAGATGGTTGTCTACAACTCGACGGCCGCGTGGTGGCAGCCAGGCGGGCTGAAGATCGCGCCCACCATGAGCCGCCACGACATCCAGATGACCTGGGATTACGCCGAGTCCAACCCGTTCAGTGGGCAGGCCACAAGCTGGCACAGCTTCATCGAAGCGTTGTGGCGCACCATCGAGAACTGCGCGGCGATAGATGCTCCGCCCGCAACCGTCCGGCTCGGCTCCGCCGCGCGGCTGCCTGCCGAGTGGACCGGCCAGTTCGACGCCGTGATCTGCGACCCGCCGTACTACGATATCGTCACCTACGCCGACCTGAGCGACTTCTTCTACCCCTGGCACAAGCGGATCGTCGGCGACGACTACCCCGAGGCGTTCGTCACCGAGGTCACGCCCAAGGACGAGGAGCTGGTGCAGGAGGCGATCTACCACGGCGGCACCAAGGCCGCGGCCAAGCAGTTCTACGAGGATGGCATGGCGCAGGCGTTCGCCGAGATGCACCGCGTTCTGCGCGATGACGGGATCGCAGTGATCATGTTCGCACACAAGCAGTCGAGCGCCTGGGAGACGCTGGTCGCCGCGCTGGTGCGGGCCGGCTTCCAGGTCACCGCCTCGTGGCCGCTCAGCACCGAGGGCCGGCGCCTGCAATCGTACCGCGCCGTGGCGCTGGCGTCGTCGGTGTATCTGGTGTGCCGGAAACGTGCCGATGGGGAGATGGGGAGACGCGGAGACACGGAGACGGGGAGACAAGGAGACAAGGAGACAAGGGGAAAGGGAGAGGGGGAGAAAGGGAGCGGCGGAGAGTCACGCAATACGCAACACGCAATACGCAATACGACCGGCTACCTGGAGGACATCACCGCCGACCTCCGCACCACCATCCGCCGCTACCTGGAGCGGTTCTGGGCCGCGGGGATCGGCGGCGCGGATTTCTTCATGAGCGCGATCGGGCCGGGGCTGTCGGTCTACAGCCGCTACGCCCGCGTCGAGCGCTACGACGGTGCGCCGGTGACGGTGGGCGACTTCCTGGACCGGGTGCGCCACGAGGTGGCCGCGTTCGCCATCGAGCGCATCGTGGGCCAGGAGGGCTTCGCCGAGCGGCTCGACCCCGCTACGCAGTTCTACGTGCTCTGGCGGTGGGGCTACAACGACTGGGACGTGCCCGACGGCGAGGCGCTGCTGCTCAGCACGGCTGTGGGCATCGAGCTGGCCGTCCTGATGGAGCGCGTCGGACTGGTGGGCAAGGTCAAGGACAAGCTGCGGCTGTTGGGGCCGGCCGACCGGGCTGCACGGCTGGAGCGAGTGCCCGAGCGGGTCGCAGCCGGCGGCGCGGTCCCGCTGGTGGACGTCCTGCACGCCGCCTGCCTGCTCTGGGCCGCGGACCGGCAGGAGGAGCTGTCCGCCCTGGTGGCCGCGCGCGGGGGCGAGATGTGGCCGGTCGCCCAGGCCATCGTCGAGCTGCTCCCGCGCGACAACGCCGAGCGCAAGGCGCTGCTCAGCCTGTTGGGGACGCGCGTGGATCTGGAGAGCCGCGCGCTGCGGTGGGCGGAGGGTCAGCGGGCGCGGGTCGCGCGGGGGGTGGAGCAGTTGAGGTTGTGGGAGGAGGATGATGGCGATGGGTGAGCAGGTGCCCTACATCTACATCAACGGCGACGGCAATGTGATCGGCGACGGGAATGTTGTCACGATCACGAAGCAGTACTTCACGGGTGAATACGAGCGGCTGCGCGATGCCTACATTGATCCGTCGCCGGTGTTTGAACGTGTGGATCTGGACCACTTCGTGGGTCGCGAGTGGTTGCTGGCGGAGGTGGATGCATTCCTACGCGACCACGACCGGGGTTACTTCATTCTGGAAGCTGAAGCTGGGTTGGGCAAGACAACCTTCATGGCGTGGCTGGTGAAGACAAGAGGATACCTTCAGCATTTTTGCGAACGGGTGCCTGGCCTGGAGGGCATTGGCATAGGCTTGAAGAGTCTGGCAGCACAGCTGGTGTTGACTTGCCACTTGAGCGCCTGGGAAGCGGACGGTGTGTTACCTGGTGCTGCAAATAGGCCCGATTACTTTCACAGTCTGCTCAGACGGGCTGCCGATCAACGGAAACCTGGCGAGAAAATAGTCCTGGTGATAGATGCTCTCGACGAAGCCGGTACACCTCCTACCCAGAACGTGCTGGGCTTGCCTGATGCGCTTCCCATGGGTGTCTTTTTCATTGCTTCCCAGCGCCCTGTGCCCGTACCGTTGCGGGGCGATGCTGCTACCACGCCCCGCTGCGTCTTTCATCTGAACGCAACCGATGATAAGAACCAGACCGATGTGCAACGTTTCTTGGAAAACGCAACTGGCTGGCCTGGTGTTGCGCGGCTCCTACAAGAGAGTGCGATTCCTGCCGAGCGACTCATCGCCACTTTACAAGAAAAATCACATGGGCTGTGGATGTACCTGCATTACATCACTCACGCGATTGACCGTCGCGAATGGCTGCCTCTGGACCTGGCCATTTTGCCCGATGGCATGACCCAATACTACATTCAATATTGGCGGCGGTGGCGCGACTCCGACGAGGCGCAGTGGTACAAGTCATATTTGCCGCTGCTGACTACTTTGGCGGCGGCAGGCGAGCCGATCTCGGTCGAGCAACTGCTTCGATGGTCCGGCGCTGCGCTTTCAGGACAGCAAGCACACAGGCTTCTCAACGAGCAGTGGCGGCCATTCCTTACTGCTGTCCGCGGCGATGCTTCAACTTTCGGTCTTTATCACTTAACTCTGAAGGAGTTCTGCAGCGGTCAGGTAGACCATCATGCTCTGACAGTGGCAGAAGTGGCGTTAGTAGACGAGTTGGCCGCGAGAACCGTACAAGCCCATCGGAGGTTCGCAGACGGCTTCTTGAACGACTGTGGAGGACTGAAAGCGGGGTTGCCGAGATTAGCGAAACCTTCGATGCACGAGCGTGAATACTCCTACGGCTTACGTCACTTGGTCTACCACTTAACACGCGCCAGAATGTTTTCCGAGCTGAGGGCGTTGATAGTACATCCTGATTGGTATAGGGCGCAGCGAGCCTATGACCCGAGCGGCAACACTTATCTGGTGTCCATGTATCTTCTCAATAATCCGGGGTAGGGGCACGGCCTTGCGCCTGCCCACCGGGGCGACCGCGAGGGTGCGCCCCTACAAATTGAGAAGATACGATTTACCGTATCTTCTCAAAAATCCGGGGGGGGGCGCTATCCTGAGTTCCAAGACGCGTCCAAGGGTTGTTGCTCGGCACGCTGCCGGATCAGGTCTGCCAAGCTGGGCAGGGTGTAGGCTTTGGACACGCGATCGCGGATGTAGTGATAGAAGCTGACGCCCAGCT
>VGOD01000252.1 GCA_016876015.1 Chloroflexota bacterium | reverse complement strand
GGTCTCCGACCGAGCCAGTTCGGGGGTCTCCTGACCGAGCGAGTAGCTGGCGGTCAGGAGACCGCCTCGAACAACAAACGTGAGCAAACCCCGCTCTGGCCGGTCTCCGACCGAGCCAGTTCGGGGGTCTCCTGACCGAGCGAGTAGCTGGCGGTCAGGAGACCGCCTCGAACAACAAACGTGAGCAAACCCCGCTCTGGCCGGTCTCCGACCGAGCCAGTTCGGGGGACTACTGAGCTTTCTTGAGCAACGGCAGATAGATGCACGGTTGGACGTTCACCGCGACGCTGACGGTGCGCGCCTGGCCGTTCAGGTTCGTCACCTTGACGGAGACGGTCTGTTCGGTCGTTCCGGCCTGGCCCGGACGCGCGCCCGGCTGGAGGATGGTCGAGATGCTGGCAGACTCCCCCATCGCCTGCTGGCCGGATTCCCACGCATACGAGAACGGTCCGAAGCCGCCGGTGGCCTGGGCCGAGAAGGTGGTCGGCTGGCAGGACTGGATGGTCGCGCTGCCGGTCGGCTGGGTGATCGTGACCTCCGGCGGATAGTAGTCGGGCGACGCCGGCACATAGACGATCACATCGGACGCCAGGGTCTGGCCGCCCTGCTTGAAGTCAGCGTAGAAGACCCAAACCGGGATCAGCTCAGCCTGGCTGATGCCCTGGGGCTGCTCGTAGAACGCCAGCGTGTCTGACACCGGCTTGCGAACGATCTCATCGGCGTCGAGCGGCACGGTGACGAGCGCCAGGCCGTGATCAGCTATGAAGTCGTTCCAGGCCTTGTTGGCGCTCTGGATCGGGATCGTCTTGCCCGGCACAGCCTGAACGTCCCGCGAGCCGCCTTGCAGGCCGATCGGCTGCCCATTGGCGGCCGCGGTCGCGCCGCTGCTGCCGCCCAGATAGAGCTTGGTGCTGGCGCCTGGGCCGGCCACCGCGACATCGGCCGCGCCCGCAATCTGGAGCCCGGTAGAGAGGCGGCGGCCGTAGGCTACCATCACGTCCACGCCGAGCTCGGCCACGACGTTCTCCGCGCCCAACAGGCTCGCCTCCTTGCCGGTGGTAGCCACGGTCTCGCGGATGATCGTCTCGCTGGCCAGGTCGCGATACTGTGCACCCGGCAGGGCCTGGGCATGCGCCAGGAAGAAGGAGCCAGCCAATTGCCGCGCCTCTTCAGGGCCGGGCAGAGTGAGCGGCGCGGCCGGATCGGGCGGGACCCATAGGGCGCTGTTGTTCTGGTAGACGTAGCCGCCGCTGGCATCGGCCACTTGCAAGGTGCGCGTCATCCCGCCACTGGTGTCGGTCAGGGTCCACTGGCCGTTCTCATGCGTCGGCGTGCCCGACAGACCCAGGGTGGTCGCCAGGCTGGCCGCATAGGCCGCATCTACGTTGCGCTGCGCCACCTGGTAGGCTGGCAAGGTCGTCAAGACAGCCGTGTCCACGGCGAACGGCGCTGGCTTGAAGCAGTTGTGGTCCTGGTAGGTGTACCAGTTGTCCACCACATCGCCATAGGCCGGGCCGCCCTTCGTGTGGAGCTTGTCGTTGAAGTGCCGGGAGTCTTCGGCGATCACGCGTGCCTTTACGCTGCTCGGCTGGGTAATGTCGCACATCGTGAACCAGGCCTGGGTCAACGTCTTGCCGGCCAGCAACTGGTTGGCCCATTGGCCGCCTTCGTCAGCATCATAGGAGACGGTGATGTAGCCCAAGATGAGGTGCACGCCGTTCATGCAATTGGCCCAGCCGTTGTGGTTGGTCAGCGAAAGGCAGGTGCCGAAGGCGATCCATTCGACATCTTTGGTGCCCCATTTGCGGTAGCATTGGGATGGCACAAGGGATGTGCTGGGGTGGTCCCACGGGAACGACACCCCGCCGCTGAAGCCGTGATCGCAGTAGTACGCGATGTCTACGTTGTCCACATAGCTGTCGTCATTGGTGCTCCAGTCGCTCTGCCAGGCCAGGCTGTCGCCGTAGATGAAGCTGCGCGAGCCATTGTAACCGTTGCTGCGCAGCCGGTTGTAGAAGTTCTGCGCCGACGTTCGACACAGCGGCAGGTCGCCACTGCTCGAACCTGTCGGCGGAGAATCGGCCGTGTACTCAGCGCCCACGTGCAGATAGGCGTCATCGGCGCCGGCTGTGCCGGCGAGCTCTAGCAGCGCGGTCGGAGCAGACGAAGCGCCTGCAACGACCGTCGAGAACAACAAGACAGTCACGGTCAAGAGGCCAGGCCACCACCGGCCGCGCCGTAATTCACGCCCTTTCATTGCATTACCTCCTGTAGCTTCTTTCCCTCAATGGTGCGGTTGCCAAGTGAAACCGTGTCAGCAGTAGGGCCTCCGGTGGGTCCTGATGGGCCGGCCGGTCAGGTCCAGCATCACCTCCTTCCTCACGCAACAGAGACACATCCTCACTTCGGCGGCGCGGCGGCCAGCAGACCGCGGATCACGTCATCGAATTGCGCTGGCGGAGTCACCTGCTGGCCCTGCCAGAAGGCCTGATCCCCGCGCAGGAACGACGCGCCGCTTTCGCAGAAGTACTCGAACTCTTGCATTCCGCCGGTCGCCAGGCTGAAGCGCAGACGAAACTGCCCCTGACAACGCGCATTCGGCCCCAACGACAGGCCCCGATCGAGCAGATTCACAAGCTGCCGGATCGTCGGCTCATTGGTGATGGTTAGACGCGGGGCGTAGTTCGTCTGACCTGGGCTGACTTGCTCGGCGATCGTCAACTGCGTGGCCTTACTCAGATCGGCCGCGGCCATGACGTTGATCTGGCCGGCCGTTCCCTGGCAGCCCGCTGCCGCCAGCAGGCTGCCAAGCGCCAACAGCGTGATCGCTACACCGGGCCATGCAGCCCGGCCGCGACGCAGAAAAGCGAAAGTCATCAGCAGACCTCCTTACCTGATCAAGAGGGGTAGAAAGAGCCGCATCTCGCCCACCGTCACCAACCGGGGCTGGGCATAGTTCTCCGCTTCATCCTGGGCATAGAACACGATGCGGTACGGCCCAGCCTCCATGAAACCGTTAGCATAGCTGACCCTATAGAGACTCTGAACGATTGCATCCGGTTCCAGGCGCAGCAGGGGAACTCCCAGGTCCAGCGTCGTGGCCGCCGGCTCGTGGAAGGAAGGGCCATACACCGCGGCCCACACGAGGCTGACCTTGTTGCCGCCCAACTCGACCCGCGTCGTCAGCACGCCCGAAGTGCCGGTCACCACCACCGAAGGGTCTATCAACCGCGGCGGCGTCGCGCCGAAGAAACGCGCGACGTAGCGCAGCTGCGCGATCGAGCCATCGGTCGCATTGTAGAGGGCGTCGCCGTTGTCATCCATCCACGGCGTCTGGCCGTTGGGCGTAACGCCGACCGCGCTTTTCGCCTGCGCAAAGCAGGTGCGCAGATCCTGGCTGGTAGCCAGGCAAGAGAAGAACGCGTCCGAGAAATAGGCGCCCTGGGCCGAGGCATAAGCGTTGTGATCGCGGTCGGTGGACGTGATGATGACGCGGCCGGGCTTGGCGATGCTATCGGTCACGCTCCGGCGATCAATGAAGCTGCCGGAGTGACAGGCCTCGATGATCACGTTTACCTCGTCAACTCCGCTGGCCGTTTCGAGATTTCGCAAGGCTGTATCGAGCGCGTTGGGCGTCAGTTGACCAGCGCCTCTACACCCGTCAATGCAGAAGTTCTCTCTTTCGCCGTGATCTATCATGTAGAGATACAGCGGTTTCCCCGGCCCGACGCGCGTGGCGGCCCACGTTTGGATGGCCTGGAGCAGGTTGGCGGCCGTGGACGGCGCATTCACATCGCTGACGCCGTCGCCGTTGGGGTCCTCGGAATTCGGCGCCAGGTAGTAAATGTCGCTGGCCGCAAAGCCCGCGCCCTGGAAGACGCGATAGGCGCGATTGACGACGTTTTGGATGTTGGTCTGCAGGCCGAATTCTTCGTTATGGCCGGCGACGAGGATCACAGCGCCGAGGCTTTGGCCCAGGCGGTGGATCGTGACCGTAGACGTACTGCTGTTGCCGGCATTGTCATAGGCCGTGATCTCGATCTGGTTGTCGGCCGAGCCCACGCTGACGTTCTCGACGCTGAAGCTGTGGGAGTTGCCTTGCAGGCCATAATCCCAGCCGCTCGTGTTGTGCGTGCGGTTGAGGACCTGAACGCGGCTCAGGTTGCCGCCGTCATCCCGCGCCACGCCGCTGAAGGACAGGTGGCTCAAGGTGGTGCTGTAGACGCCCGTGGTCGTCATGGGCTGCGTCAGGCTGATGGTCGGCGCGGTGCGGTCATCGGGCCGGCGGGTGCGGCAGAAGACATCGCCTGATCTGTCGCTCTCGTTGCCAGAGAAATCGAGCGCGCTCACGCGCATGTGGTACCACTTATCGGGGGCGAGCTGGCGCAGCTCATAGTAGGTCGTGGCCTGGCCGTCCACATCATCTGTGCCGCTCAAACTGCCATCGTCGGCATAGAAGCTGATCCGATAGCGGACCACGTCGCGTTCAGGGCTCATCTGCCACTGCATGCTGAGGGTGGTCTCGTTGAGCGCGGCGCAGCGCGGATTGCGCGGCGCGGCCGGTTTCACCGTGTCCACCGAGACCGATAGATCGTAGCTCGTGTCGGCGCCAGCGATGGCAGGGTCGTGTTGTTGCAGTTTGAGAAAATAGGTGGACCCGGCTGTGCCATCGAGTTCGAGGCGGAAGGTCTGGCCAAACGCGTTGCTCCCCGTAGCGGTCGGCGGCCTGTCGCAGCGATCATAGACGAAGAGCACGGGATTGCAGCGCGGGCCAGGATTGCTGGTTTCGATGATGAAGGTCTTGTCGCTGGTGGCCGTGAACTTCACCCAGTCCTGGTCGTTGGGCACGTTGAAGTTGTGCGTCTGCGCCAGGCCGTCGGTCGAGATCGTCCTGGCCCGTGCGCAGACGTTATCGTCCTCGTAGTCGTCCCCGCGCGCGGTGGCCGTCGGCGTCGGCGTGCGAGTCGGCGTGGCAGTGGGCGTCGAGGTTGGGGTCGAGGTCGAGGTCGAGGTTGAGGTCGGTGTGCGGGTGGGCGTCGCCGATGCCGTTGGCATGCGGGTGGGCGTCAACGACGCCGTCGGCGTGCGGGTGGGCGTTGCAGAGATCGCCGGCGTGCTGGAGGCTGTTGCGGATGGCGTGGCCGTGCGAGTAGGCGTCGCGGTCGTGGTCCACGTTCCTGTCGGCGAGGCGGTGGGAGAGACTGTCCTCGTCGGAGAAGCTGTCGGACTCGCGCTGGGCGTGCGGGTAGGTGTTGCGGTGGATGTAGGCGTGCGCGTTGCGGTTGCAGTCGGCGAAGGGGTGCGGGTCGGCGTGGGCGGGGTCCAACCGTGATAGCAGATCTCCAGCTTGGGCCGCATCGGGATCAAATCCAACTCGCTGGAGTGATAGATCTCATACTCGCCGAGAATGGTGGTCGCGTCATCGAGCAGCAGACCATAGTTCGGATAACTGCCGCGCAGCCATTCGAGCGCCCACCCGGTCACATCAGTTGACTTCCAGCCCAGGTCTGCCGCCCAGAACGCGGCGAGAGGAACCGACTCATAGCCGCCGAAGTTGTCCCAGGTGACATTCGCCTCGGACCATGCCGCGGTGATCCGGTGCAGATTTACCGCGCGCGGTCCGCCCCCCTGATATTGATAGATGCTGAACGTGGCGCTGTCAACAGCCGAGCTGGGGGGCAGGAAGCTCGCATCGAAGCGGATCAGCGTCTGCTTGCGCCCACCTCCCTCGAGACCGGTGTAGAGTTCCCGCCCATTGCCGGTGTAGTGGGGGTCCGCAGCCCAGATGTAAGCATCTTCGACGACGCCGAAGCTGCCGCGTTGGATCACCAGATCGCAGGCGCTGGCAGGGGGCGATGTGGGCGTAGGGGTAGATGAAGGCGTGGGGGACAAAGTCGGCGTCTTCGTCCGGGTAGGCGAAGGCGTGGCTGTCCTCGTCGGCGTGGGCGTCGCGGCCGGCGCGGTCACGCCAGGCCAGAAGCCGCTCTCCAGCCTGGCCCCCGCGCTGGACGAGACCCCGCCGACCCATTGGCCGACGGTGTCCTGGAGCATGACGCTCGCCGATTGCCGTTGGCCGCCGCCGCCGGCCAGTCGGCTCCACGCCAGGTCGAAGTCGGGCGACGTCTGCGCCAGCGCGACGCCTCCGAGACCGATCAGCCCTAACACGGCCAGGATGACCGGCAGGCGTATAGGTAGCTTCATACTCGTCCCGCTTTTCGTAATGGCTAGAGCCTGTCCAAGAACAACTTCCCGCTCTGGCCGGTCTCCGACCGAGCCAGAGCGCGAACTATTTCTTGACGCGTGCTTAGCGGTCAGCTTCGTAGTCCACGCGGACGGTCACGAGAACGACCGGATCGGGGTACGTCTCGCCGCCAGAACCGTAGCCCACCCGCTGGAAGGTGATCCACCACAAGGACTTGTCGGCGAAGACGCTGGCCGGGATAGGGATCACTTGTTCGGCGATGACCCGCGACCCGCGCGCGGGCACGCTCTCCCCGCCATAGCTTGGATTGCAGAAGGCCGTGTCGCCTGGGTTATAGCCGCACGCGCGCGCGAAGAACGCCATCATGCCAGAGCTGCCGGTTGTCGGATAGAAGAAGAGGTGGATGACGACTTCGCTGCGCGTGTTGCCGGTCCAGTCCTCGGGGCGCGGGACGGCCAGGAGCGCGCCGCCCGAATAGGTGGGCTGCCAGAGCAGGCCATACGCATGCGCCTGGATTGTCGTGCCTGAAGGTTCATAGCTGAGGACGCTGGCCGGAAAACTCAGGCTGGCCGGCCGGTCCGCGATGTCATCGGCCGACAGGCTGCCATCGGCCACCTTGGCGCCGCTCACGCTGTTGGCGGCGAGGCTGGCATTGGTGACGTTGCCCACAGCGATCTTGGGGGTCGTCACCGCGCCATCTGCCAGGTCGGCCGCGGCGATCGTCCCATCCACGATGGTGGCCCCGCTGTGGGTGTGACTTGCCGCGGCGAAGGCGGTCGGCAGATTGCCCTGGAGCGCCGCGGCATTCCGGGCAAACAGCGCGTACGGCGCATAGGCCACAACCTGGCGTGGGGTCGCCTCGGGATCAGCGCCGACCGTGACCCCCAGCCACAGCGCCCGACCGTCGAAATGGCTCTGATTGAGGGCGGTGACCGACCCCAGAAAGGCGTTGAAGGCGCCGTTGGCGACCGCGACGTTTTGAGACTCTGTCCAAAGGGCCGCGCCCCCGGTCTCCACATCGTAGAGCCTGAACATCATGCCATACGAACCGTCGCGCTTGGGCTGGCCCGTGGCAGGATCCAGCAGGCGGCCCTGGTAGTGCAGGGTGATGGCGGGCGCGCTGGCCGAGGCTTCTAGCACACGAACAGGTTCAGTGCTCCGTACCTGCGCGACCGAGAGCGCTGGCCCACGCCAGGCGCCTGCCAGGATCGCGCTGCAAACGAGAATCCCTACTACCGCCAGGGCCAGACCGCCAAACTTCTGTCGAAGCTCCGCCATGTTGCACCTCACCGAGCAAGATCAGCATGCTGTGATATGATTGTACCACGGATCTGTCCCACTTGAACCTTAAACTTTTCGGAGACAGCAAACCTGAGAGCTTGTTTAATAATGGTGTTATTAGTCGGTTGTTGGCGCTTGATGCAACCTTGACTTGCACGGGGCCACGCACTTAGCGGCAACGCTGACGGTGGCACTCGC
>VGOD01000251.1 GCA_016876015.1 Chloroflexota bacterium | reverse complement strand
CCGGTTCTCAGGGTAATCCCAGCCGCTTCTTGCATTCATTCAGTATCTCCGCGGTGCGGGTCGCGCCGCAGCGAGTGACGCCGAGGGCGCGCACCGCCAGCAGCGCGTCGAGCGTGCGCACGCCGCCTTCAGCACAGCGACATCGGGCCAGGAGGGGAACCACAGCTCCACGCCCGCATAGCCGATCTGGGCCACCTTCGCCAACGTGCCGGTCAGGTCGCCGGCGATTTCCTTGCGCAGCGTCCAGAGCTGGACGCCAACCGGTTTTTTGCTCATCGTAGCTCCTTGTTTCAGGGATCGAGATCCCTGCCTGAAACTGAGAAGCCCCCGCAGGGGCTGAAGATACTGATATCTCGGATTCGAGCCTTCAGGCGGTCTGGCGCTGCACAGCGCAACCGGCTGAAGCCTCGAGACCAACATCCTCTACTTCCGCCTTCGACTTTCCAGATATTCGGCCACGCGCGCCCGCGTGTCGGCTGATGCCAGGCACGTGGCTGACGCGTCCGCTTCTGCGCGGCAGGCTTCATCGAGCGTCAGTTCGCCGCCGCGATCCACGATCGCCTTCATCTGCCCGACCGCCAGCGGGCTGCACCGGCGCAGACCCTCCAGAAAGGCGGCCAGGGAGGCGTCCACCTCGGCCGGCGCGCCCGCGAAGTTCGCCAGGCCGATCCGCATCGCCTCGTCCGCCGGGATGACTTTGCCGGTGAAGAACATTTCTTTGGCCCGGCTGATGCCCACGCGCCGCGGGAGCCGCCAGGTGCCGCCCCAGCCCGCGATCACGCCGAGCACGGCCTCTGGCTGGCCGAAGCGGGCCATCTTCGATGCCACGATCAGGTCGCACGCCATCGCCAGCTCCAGCCCGCCGCCCAGACAGAATCCCTCGACGCGGGCGATCACTGGGAGGGGCAGAGCAGCCAACTCGTTGAAGACCGCGTGGCCGCGTTCCACCCACGGCACGATGCTTTCGGCGTCCAGCGTCTTGAGCGCGTTGATGTTCGCGCCGACGCAGAAGTGCTTTTCCGATGCGCTGCGCAGGATCACGGCGCGTAGCCCTTCGGCCGCGCGGATCGCCGCAATGTGCGCTTCCAACTCGTCGAGCGCCGCGTAGTCCAGCGTCGGCGGCTTGCCCGGCTCGTCGGGGGTCAGGGTCAGGGTGGCGAGGTCGCCGGTGATGTCCAGGAGGATGTGTGTTTGCATGAGGCCTCGAATCAGGGATGTAAGGGCGTCTGGATCACGAAGTCGCGAAGGATGGCGAAGCCACGAAGCGCGAAGTATGCGAAGCCTGATGTGCCGCGCAGACGTCTTCGCGCTTCGTGTTCTTCGTCGTCTTCGTGGCTTCGCGTTCCAAACCCGCCGCCTTCTACCCAAATATCCGCTCGTCCATCACCGCCAGATCATCCGCCACGATCGGTCGGAACGCCATCTGCGCCAGCACATCGCGCGCCAGATCCACCCCCGGCGCGATCTCGCGCAGCACGACCCCGTCCTTGCCCAGCTCGAAGACGGCGCGCTCGGTGACGTAGAGCACCTTCTGGCCGTTGCGGCGCGCATATGCGCCGCTGAAGGTGATCTGATCCACCCGCTCGACCAGCTTCTTGATGCTGCCCTCGCTGGCGATGGTCAGCCGGCCGCCGCCGACCGTGTACTCGACCCCTTTGGCCGTCATCGTGCCGCAGAAGACGACCTTCTTGGCGTTCTGCGTGATGTTGATGAAGCCGCCGCAGCCCGCCAGCATCCCGCCGACCTTGGAGGCGTTGACGTTGCCTTCACGGTCGAGCTGCGCCATGCCCAGGAACGCCAGGTCGAGGCCGCCGCCGTCATAGAAGGCAAACTGCGCGTCCTCGGGGATGATCGCCTCGGGGTTATAGGCCACGCCGAAGATCACCCCCGGCGCGGGCCGGCCGCCGACGATCCCCTGCTCGACCGTCAGCGTGATCTGATCCAGCAGCCCCTCTTCGGCGGCCACAGCCGCTACGCCATCGGGCATGCCGAAGCCCAGGTTGACGATCGCGCCGGGGAACAGCTCGCGCGCCGCACGCCGCGCCACTACCTTGCGGACGTCGAGCGGCAGCGGCTCCAGCGCATCCAGCGGCATACGCACTGCGCCGCAGAACGCCGGCTCGTAGTCGGTCAGGCAGGTCTGCTTCTGGTCGGGATCTACGACGACGTAGTCCACGCAGGTGCTGGGGATACGAACCTGTCGCGGGTCGAGCGTGCCGGCCTGTGCCAGGTATTTGACCTGGGCGATGACGATCCCGCCGCACGCTTTGGCGGCCTGGGCGATGGCGATCCCTTCCAGGATGGTCGGCTCCTGCTCGCAGGTGATGTTGCCTTTGGTGTCGGCCGTGGTGCCGCGCACCAGCGAGACGTCCACGGTGAAGCGCGGCCAGAAGAGCCATTCCTCGCCCTCAAGCTGCACCACCTTGACCAAGTCGGCGGTGGTGATGGCGTTCATCTTGCCGCCCTCCAGCCGCGGGTCAATGTAGGTGCGCAGCCCGATCTTGGAGAAGACGCCCGGCTTGCGCGCCGCGATCGCGCCGTACATCTGCGAGAGGACGCCCTGGGGGAAGTTGTAGCTCTCGATCTGATTGGCCGAGATCATCCTGGCCATGGCCGGCGCCATGCCCAGATGGCCGGCGATGTCGCGCTTGACCAGGCCGGGCAGGGCGAGGAGGTCGGTGCCGATCTCCTTTTTGTCGCCCAGACCGGTAGCGTGACATAAGGTCAAGTCGCGTGGCGCGCCATCGGCCAGGAAGCGCGCACGGAGGGCGCGCAGGAGGGCGGTTGGCTCGCCCACGCCGCCGCCCGAACCCTGGATCGCGACGAACGCGGCGTCGGCGATCAGGCGCGCGGCCGCCTCAGAAGAAATGACTTTGCCTGCTGGCATGAAGTGCTCCGAAAAAAGTCTTAGTCCGCTTTGAGGTACGCGGGCGGTTTCTCCAGCGTCCGGTTCATCGGATACGCGTCCGGCGGGAACTGCGAACAGCGTTGGCCTGCCCGCATCGTCCAGAGCAGGTTGGGCCAATACGGCTTGCCGCGTTCGACAATCGCCGGCGTGGTGTAGACACCGGCGATGCCGATGCGGCCCTGGTCGCTGGTGTTGGGCGGGCTGTAGTGCCAGAGCGAGCTGTGCCAGAAAACGGCATCCCCCGGCGCCAGTTCGATGTGGTGTAGACCGTGTTGCCCCACCATCGCCCGCACCCGTTCTCGCGGCAGTTCCCCGTGGATGCTGTCCAGGTAAAGTACATGCGGGACGATCTCGGTCTGCTGGCTGCCGGGGATGAACTGAAGGCAGCCATTGGCCCTTGTCGCCGGGTCGAGCGCCATCCAGAAGTTGAACGGCTCGGTCTCCCCATCGCGCCAGAGGCCGTTGTCCTGGTGCCAGGGAGTCGCGCTGCCGGTGCGCGCCGGCTTGACGAAGCAACTATTGAACTTCAGCAGGAGATCGTCGCCCAGAAAATAGCGCGCAATCGCCGCCAGGCGCTCGCCCGCGTAGACATTATACCAGATGAGCGGGTTTTTCGGGGCGAAGTTGCTCAGTTTGCGAAAGCGAGCCGCGCGCGCTTGGGGGCTGTCGCCCATCGGATCCATGGGATCCACATCGGCGCGCACGTCCGGCTCGGGCGCCAGGAGGATGTTCTTGATGACGCCGCGAATCTCGACGGCCGCGTCGTGCGGAAGCACGTTGCGCAGGATGAAATAGCCCTCGGTCGCGTATTGCTGTGCTTGTTCGGGGGTAGGTTGCCAATCACTCATCTGGGGATCCTTTCCATCGCCAACAGGATCACAACCTGGTTTCGAGGCTTTGGCCGGTCACTCGCTCGGACCACCCAACCGGCTGAAGCCTCGATTCCGCATGCGGTAGCACACATCATCGCCTGACTTGCCGTCTCTATTCAACTCCATCCATCGCCGACGCTGGCATGTCCGTGAACCTCAAACCAATCGAACGCTGGCGGGATTGCCCGCTCGGTGATGTCGTAGCTGTACAGGCCGACGTGCGCGCCGGTGAACCCGAAGCTCGGGATCGGATCGTGCTTCTCGACGAACTCGTCGCTGAGCACCAGCGCATCCTGCGGCTCGCCGACAGGTTGCCATGCGCCATCCTCGCTCGCAGCCCAGCGAAAACGCAGGAGCCGGCCGTCGCAATCCACGCCCAGCCGCACCCCCGGGACGTCGGCGATCGGAATCTGCGCCAGGTTTTCGTACCGGGGCGCCGGCCCGCGGCGGCAGTAGAGCGCGATGCACGGGCCGAGTCGTTGATCGAACTGGCGGTGCAGCAGATACCAATGCCGCGTGTCGTAATAGCAGATCAGCCCCGCCCACTGCTGCATCTCGGTCGGAGCGAAGTCGAGCAGCGTCTCGGACGAGAAGGCGTGATGGCGGATGCGCTGCGCCACCAGGCTGGGCCGGATGAAGCTGTCGGGCGGGCTGGGCGTGCCCTGCAGCGTCAGCCAGCCGGGCCGCGTGGTCAGGTCGGCCAACTCGCCGATGGGCTGGCGCAGGCTCGTCCAACGTAATCCCAGCCCGGCGCCGTCGAAATCATCCCGCGGGAGAAGCTCGGGGACGGGAGCCGCCGGAAGGCCGAAGTCCGGCAGCTCGCGTTGGGGTGTCCGTGCATCCAGCCGCAACCAGCCGTCGTCGTCCCAGCGTCCGCCGGCCAGGAACGTCTCGCGGCCGAGCAGGCTCCGCTGCTCGACCGGCCGGCTCGCCAAGTAGACCACGGCCACGCGATTCCCGGCGACCGGTACGATGTCACCGTGCCCGGCGCGCTGGATCGGGTTGGCCGGGTCGTCCTTGGCGGTCAGGATCGGGTTCTGGGGATGCACCTCGTACGGCCCCCAGATATCGCGCGAACGGGAGACGGTCATGGCGTGCCCATATTCGGTGCCGCCCTCGGCGGTGATCAGATAGTACCAGCCGCCGTGTTTGTGCAGCTTCGAGCCTTCCGGCGTACCGAGCGCAGTGCCGCCGAAGATGTTGCGGCATGGCCCGACCAGCCTTCGCTCGGCAACAGAATACTCTTGCAGCAGCGTGCCGTTGTGTGCGCGATAGCCCGGAGCCCACACGAACTCGGTGTTGACCAGCCATTTCCGCCCGTCGTCATCGTGGAAGAGCGAGGGATCGTTGCCGGTCGTGTTCAGGTAGACCGGCGCGCTCCACGGCCCGCGCACGTCGGCCGCAGTGGTCAGGTAGTTCGGGCATTCGTAGGTGTGCTGCCGGCCGCCCGACGCCACCGTGAAGATCAGCCAGAACAGCCCGTCGGCATACGACAGGCACGGCGCCCAGATCCCCGCCGAGTCCCCGATGCGGCGCAGGTCGAGGTGGGCCGGGTCGGTCAGCGCGTAGCTGACCAGCTCCCAATGGCGCAGATCGCGGCTGTGATAGATCGGCACGCCGGGCCACCACTGGAAGCTGGAGGTCGCGATGTAGAAATCGTCCCCCGCGCGGCAGATGGAGGGATCAGGATTGAAGCCAGGAAGAATCGGGTTAGCGGTCATAGCGTATGCTGGCGCAGGCGGCGAACGTAGGCTTCCATGCGGCTGGTCTCGAATGGCGGCTGGCCTCTGCCGTAGCTTGCCGTGGGTTGGGCGAATGGCTGCATGTTCGGGTTGGGATAGCCGACCTTCTGTACCTGATTGTTCGCCACGATCGTGTCCTTGCCCTTTGAGACCAGCCCCGCCTCCGTAAAGTAATTGATCGTGTTGCCGGCAATGCAGTTGTCACGGCAGTCCTCATCCTCCAGCAGCGCCACCTGCGGCGGCCACTGGTCGGCCCAGGTGAAAAGCGCGTTGCCCGTCACCTGGACGCCCTTGACATCGGCATGGAGATAGAGGTTGTGGCGCCGGTTATCCTCCTTGTCCACGCCGGGATCCATGATCTCGTTGGCGCTGACCGTGCCCCAAGTGACGTTCCGCAGCTCGATCCCGTGGCCATTATGCCAGCAGAAGACCGAGCTGGAGATGTTGATTTCCGGCGAATCCTCGACCAGGACACCGTTTCCCTTCCCCTGGAAACTGCGGCAGCCCGAGATGAGGGTGCTGGCAGATTGTTCGCACACGTGAAAGCCGTGTCCGCCGGCGTTATAGACCAGGCAGCCGACGATGTTCTGACACACCGAACGCCGCACCAGGAAGCCATCGCCGCCCGCGTAGGCCTGGCAGTTACTCACGTAGTTGGGGGCAAAGTCGCCGGGCACGTCGGGCGCGTTGTGCCACGCGTCCAGGTGATCGAGGATGAAGTTCGCTTCACCGTTGTTCGCGCCGGTGCAGCAGTGGATCTTGCACAGCGACGACTGGTTGCGCAGCGCAAAGCCGTAGCGGGCGAAGTCGCGCGCGGTCACGCGATCCACCAGGCAGTCAATCGCCTTGTCAAGCGCCAGGCCGACACCCGCAATCGGTTCATCCTCGGCGGCTTCTACCGTCAGATCGGAGATGATGGCGTTGTGGACACCCGCGCAGACGATGCCGATCCCTTCCGCGTTGGCCGCTGTCACGCGCAGCACCGAGCTATTGCCCGCTCCCTCCAGTTTCACCTGACTGGGGACGCGCAGGGGTGCATCCAAAGCGAAGATACCCGGTTCGAGGCTCAGCTTGCCGCCGCCGGCCCGGCCCAGGATGTCCAGGCCTGACTGGATGACGACCGCCGCGGAGTCGCCCGCAGCGATCTCGGCACGATCCACCGCGCCGATGGCCCGGCAGGTCGCGCTGTCAAGATAGACGATGATGGATTGGTGTAAGTTGGTCATGTCTCGATTGGTAGTGTGTGAGGTATGGGTGTTCGGAACACGAAAACACAAAGGCCCGCGAAGCTCGCGAAGCACGAAGATCGCGAAGGCTGCCCTACGCTCCGAGAATGCGAGGCGGGACTTCGCGCTTCGCGTTCTTCGCCCGCACCGCAGTGCGGCCTCTTCGCGCCTTCGTGTTCCAGAGCCTTCACCCCACCTGGTCCGCCACGAATTTGTCCGTCAACGCGGTCTGGAAGGTCTGATAGAATGTCGCCATCCCCCGGCCCTCCTCGCTGAATTGCCGGTGCGGGCGGTCGGCGTAGCCGATGTTGTTGCAGGTTGTGCTTTCGCGGCCCAGCGAGAGCACGGCCTCTTTGTCGTAGAGGTTGACGTTGTTGCCGGTGAAGTTGTTCTTGAAGCTCGCTGCGTCCTCGAAGATGCCATATTCCATCGGCGGGCAGACCGGCCAGTTGAAGATCGTGTTGCCGGTGACGCTGTAGCCCTGGGCGTTCAGCAGCTTGAGGCCACTGTAGCGCGGCAGGTCCTTCGGCAGGGTGTCCCAGCCAGCCGTCTTGTCGGGCACGTTGGCGTTGTAGCTGCCCGTGTCAATGATCTCGTTGCCGGTGATCGCGCCCCAGTGGGCGTTGCGGATTACCACACCGTCTTCGATGTGCCAGCAGAAGATATTCGACGACAGGTTGAACTCGTCGGTGTCCTCCAGCAGGACGGCGTGCTTGCCCACCTGGAAGGTGCGGCAGCCGGTGATGACCACGCTGTTGCTCTCCGAGTGAATGTGGAAGCCGGTATCGCGCGTTTGGAAGACGCAGCAGCCGACGATGTTCGCCACGATGGTGCGCCTGGTCTCGATCCCCTTGCCCCCGCCGTAGATCGTGCAGTCGGCGACCAGGTTGGGGATATATTCGCCGGAGCGGCCTTTCTCCGCCAGGTCTTGCAGGTAGATGTTGGACTTACCGTTGCCCGCCGCGCTGCAGCCGCGGATCGTGCAGAGGAACGAGTGGTTGCG
>VGOD01000250.1 GCA_016876015.1 Chloroflexota bacterium | reverse complement strand
AGGAAATTAAATGCCAGGATGACCACGACCACCGGGAGGGTGGGAATGACCAGCCAGGGCGAGATGGCCAGCGCCTGCACGTTCTGTGCGTCCTGCAAGAGCACACCCCAACTGACCGCGGGCGGCCGCAGCCCCAGGCCCAGAAAGCTCAGCGCGGTCTCGCTGATGATCATGGCGGGAATCGCCAGTGTCGTGGCGGCGATGATGTGGCTGAGGAACGATGGCACCATGTGCCGGAAGATGATGCGCATCTGGCTGCAGCCGGCCAGTTCTGCAGCCGTCACATAGTCTTCCTCGCGCAGCGAGAGGAAGCGGCCGCGCACCACGCGCGCCAGCTCGGTCCAGCCGATGAGCGACAGAATGACCGTGATGGCAAAGTAGACCTGGCGCACGCTCCATTCTCTGGGCAGCGCCGCGCCCAAACCCATCCAGAGCGGAATGGTGGGAATCGAGCGGATGACCTCGATCATGCGCTGAATGAAGGTGTCAATCGAGCCGCCGTAATAGCCGGAGATGCCGCCCAGCAAGATGCCCAAGAAGAGGCTGAGCATCACGCCGACGAGACCGATGAACATGGATGTGCGCGTGCCGTACATCAGGCGGGACCACAGGTCGCGGCCCAGTTGGTCGGTTCCCAGCAGAAACAGGACTTCCTCAGCCTTGGCGCCCTCAACTGCGATCAGATGACGATCCAGCTTCATGCCGAAGAGCGTCCACTCGAAGCCCTTGCCGAAAAAGCGGACCGGGTGCTTTTGATCGGGATCGGTCACATAGACGCGCTTGAAGGTCAGAGGATCGCGTTTGCCGGTCAACCCGTAGACATGCGGCGCGAAGCGTCCGTCGTCTATCCACTGGATGCCGTGCGGCGGCAGCAGCGATCGTTGCGCCTCCACGAATGCGGGGTCGGAATAGGCCAGGAAGTCGGCCAGCAGGGCGACCAGGTAGAACAGGATGACCACGATCGCCCCGGCCTTGGCCAGTGTATGCCTGCGAAAGCGCCACCACATGAGCTGCCACTGCGTGGCGACCGAGATGCGCTCTGCGGCATCTGGTTTTTGCGTCTGTGTCGTCATGGCTGCCTAGCCCTCCATCCGGATGCGGGGGTCAATCCACATCAGGATGAGGTCCGATACGAAAGTGCCGATGACCGTCATCACGCCGAGCATCAGGACGATGGTGCCGGCCAGGAACATGTCTTGCGCTACCAGCGCGGTCAACAGCAGCGGGCCGACGGTTGGCAGACCGAGCACCAGGGAGACGATGATGCTGCCCGATACCACGTAGGGGAAGTAGTAGCCGATGGTGCTGGCGAACGGGTTCAGCGCAGCGCGCACGGGGTACTTCATGATGACGCGTGTCTCAGACAGGCCCTTGGCCCGCGCTGTGACTACGTATGGCTTACGGAGCTCATCCAGCAGATTGGCGCGCATAATACGAATGAGCTGCGCAGTGCCGGCCAGCCCCAGGATGAGGGCGGGCAGGATCAGGTGTTGCAGCAGGTCGCCGATCTTGGCCAGGCTCCAGGGTGCGGTCTCGTACTCAGGAGAGAAGAGGCCGCCGATGCTCATGCCGAAGTACTTGAACCCCAGGTACATCAGGATGAGGGCCAGCATGAAGTTGGGCACCGCGATGCCGATGAAGCCGATGAAGGTGAAGACGTAGTCGCCAAGGGAATACTGGCGCACCGCGGAGTAGATGCCGATCGGCAGCGCCACCATCCAGGTCAGCATGATGGCCGCGATGGCCACAACCATCGTCAGCGTCAGCCGATCGCCGATGATCTCCTTAACCGGTTTGTTCCAGGCCAGCGCCATGCCGTAGTTCCCCTGGAGTACCATGCCCATCCATTTTGCATACTGGATGTACATCGGCTTGTCGAGGCCGTACTCGGCGCGCATCGCCTCGGCCTGGCCGAACGAAATGGGGCTGCCCGATGATTGGAGGGCATTGATGTAGATCGTTACAAAATCGCCCGGCGGCAACTGGATGATGACAAAGGCGAGCACCGTGATGGCCCACACGGTGACGATGGCCAGCAAAAAGCGACGGAAGATGTAGGATAGCACGGCTGCTCCCTCTGGGTCGGGCGGAGTCAGCAACTCCAAAAGGTATCTATTCAGCCACAGGGGAGCATCCTGAGCGGAGGCCCGTGGGGTCTACGGGCCGGAGTCGAAGGATGCGGCCATCAGGAAGCCAGTTTTCCTGTTGTAAGGCCGCATCCTTCGACTGCGTCCCGCCAAAAAACGGCGGGACTCCGCTCAGGATGCTTCGGGCTTGCAGAAGTTGTTTTCTTGACAGGCCCTTCTCTCCTGGCGGGTAGCCGCTTGACGCGCTCTACGACTTGAAGAAGATCGTCGTCGGCCGCGAGCTGGTTGGGGTGCGCATGTGCTGTGCGTTGACGTGTCGGCCCGGGATGTTGCCCAGCTTGTTGCTGGTGACGCGCATGCCGAGGAAGGCCGGCGAGAGACCGACCGTGCCGATCGCCAGCACCGCGTCCACATAGATCTTCCAGATCTCCTGGGCGATCTTGTTGCGCTCGTCCAGCTTCTTGGTCTGCGCCTGATCGTACAGCTCGATGCACTTCTTGAGATCGGGATCGGTAGGCGCCATGCCCTGGGCTCCGCCCGTGGCGTACCACTTGGCGATCTGCGGACCGACCTGGCTGTTCTCCTGCACGGGCAGGGCGTGGATCGGGTAGAGGTAGAGCAGCTCCGTGCCGCCGTTGGACCACATCATGAGGTGCTGCTTGTTGGCGTTGCGGTTCTGCTCCATCGTGGCGCGTTCCAGAGCCTTGATGTCCAGTTGGATGCCGATCTTCTTCCACTGCGGCACGACCATCTCGGCCAGCTTGGGATAGGCCAAGAAGGAGCTCGTGCAGTCAATCTCGATGCGCAGGCGGCCCTTGCCGTCGGAGCGCAGGCGATAGCCTTCGGCGTCCTTCTTATCAAGGCCGATCTTGTCGAGCAGTGCGTTGGCCTGCGCGAGATCCAGCGTGTGCCACTTATTGCGCCATTCATCGCCCGGATACTCCGGCATAACGGGATCGGGGATGGGGGACCCGGCCGTGCCGAGGCCGAGGAAGAAGGCCTCCTTGAGCTGCTCGCGATCGGTGCCCAGGGACAGCGCCCGGCGGAAGTCCTTGTTGCGGATCCACTTGGCGATCTCGGGGTCCTCTTCATAGGAGAAGTTGAAGTAGATGTTGGCGTCGCCGCCATTGGCCCCCGGATCAATGTGGACGGTGTAGTTGCCCTTCTGCTGGTTTTCGATGAAGACGGGCAGGTTGGCTACGGCCAAGTGGCGTTCCTGCTGATCATACTCGCCCGCGATGGCGCGCAGGTTGATGACCTCGACGTTCTCAGCCAGCGTCCATTGAATCTTGTCAATGTACGGCAACTGGTTGCCGGCGGTATCCACTTCCCAGTAGTAGGGGTTGCGCTCGGCCACCCATACGGGCTTGGTGATATCGGAGCCAGCCACGACCTTCCAGGGCTGCACGCCTGGCAGCTCGGGGTTGCGTTCCCAGTCCTTGAGCACCTGCAGGCGGGCCTTCCAGTTGTCGTATCCTGCAGCCTTGGCAGCCGCGTCGAGCTCGGCCTGCGGCTTGTATTTGGGCAGGAACTGGGACAGGTAGTGCTTGGGGGCATATCCACCGTACCACTGGGCGCCAAACTGCCCGACCGCCTGGCCGCGGCCAGGGAGCATATCGCCCGCCAGCACCAACTCGAAGAGCCAGTAGGGCGCTTCGAACTGGAACTCGATGGTCAGATCGTCCTTCTTGACCATCTTGCCCGGCTTGCCGCCTGGCGCCAGAGCCTTGTCAGGCGTCGGCACCAGGTCCTTGTTCGAGTAGATGTCCTCGAACCAGAACAGACAGTCGTCGGCCGAATAGGGTTTGCCGTCTGACCACTTGAGGCCTTTGCGCAGGTAGATGGTCGTGGTCTTGCCATCGTCCGAGACCTTCCATGCCTTGGCCAGGCTGGGGATGACCTTGGTGCCGGTGTAATCCCAGAAGATCCATTTGTCAACGGCGACCATGCGGTTGCCGTTCTCGCCGTCGGACGCGCCGGTGAAGCCGCGACGCCACGTGCCGCCGTACTTGCCGACCTCGGCCAGCGGTTTGGTCACGCACGGCTCGTCAGGAATGCGCTGCTCGACGGGCGGCAGCTTGCCGGCCTTGACCAGATCGGCCAGCATGGGCGCCTCGGCCAGCTTGGCCGGCCGGGCCGCGTTGGCCTGCACCTCGTAGCCTTCGAGCTTGCCGATGTACTTGGCGCCCAGAGGCTCCGCTGCTTTGGGAGCGGCGGTCGGGGGTACTGCGGTCGGTGCGGGCGCCTTGGTGGCAGCAGGCGCCGCTGTCGGCGGGACTGCTGTCGGCGGGACTGCTGTCGGAGCAGCAGGCGCCTTGGTGGCGGCGGGCGGCGGGGGAACAGGAGTAGCCGTCGGCGCTGCGCTGCAGGCGGCTAACGCCGTGGAGCCTGCGGCGAGCGTGGCGACCTTAATGAACTCACGCCGCGATTTGATCACATGCTGTGCCATGATATTGCCTCCTCCATTGGTCAATCAGAACGAGCAGTAGCGATAGACAACACAAGAACCCAATCTGTTGCTCCGCGTGTTCACCTCCTTCCGCAGTATCTTCTCAATTTGTAGGGGCGCACCCTTGCGGTCGCCCCGGCGGGCAGGCGCAAGGCCATGCCCTTACCCCGGATTATTGAGAAGATACTTCCGCAGTATCTTTTCAATAAGTGAGGGCCGACGGGGGTCGCAGACCCCCTGAAAGCAGGCTCGTAGGCGGTCTGTGACCGCCGTTTCCCCGGATTGTTGAGAGAGGATACCTTCCGCACATATCTTGCATCGGGTAGAGCCTGCAGGACACTGTCAGGGCAGGATTCAGCCCGATCAGCACAGCGGGCCGAATTACTGTATGCCAACGGTCGTGCGATAGTATGACGGACATCAGGATAACACGTCTGGTTGTGCTTGTCAAGGTAATTCGCGGAAAACGACATGGCAGCGACGCGAGATACGGTGCAAATGGGACTGCGCAAGTGCTGCGTCCTGATCTTGCGATCGGCTCTTGGTAGGGCCTGTCAGTCATGCGTCTTCCCGGTGCGAAACCAGTAAGAGACTCAGTAGATCACAATTGCTCAGGCCGGATCCGTGATCCGGCGGGTCATGGACCCGCTTGAAGCATGGGGCCAAAATCAGGTACTGAGACTGGCGAGGTATCAGGCGCCGGGACGTGGGATGGCGCGCTCTGCCCGCTGGTCAGTCAGGCCAAGGAAACGCCGCAGGTTTTCCCCCTGCACCTTGTCCAGCGCGTCTTGGCCCAAGTCGAGGCCGGTCAGGATCTCCGCGTCGCGCTGCAACCACTCTTTCGCCCACCAGGTATTGTAGCCGGGCGCATGGCAATCGCTGCCGAAGATCACGTGATCGGCCACGTCATACCCTACGGTGAAAAGGTCGGTGAGGGCGCGCTGGCGGTAGATCGGCGGCGTGCCGGGCGTGATGTCCACGAACATCTCGACCGGGGCAGCGCGGCTGCGGCCCAGCGCGTTGAGGAACTTGCCGTAGACGGCGATCAGCTCGTCGCACCACGGCCAGGAGATATGCGCCAGGGCAAAGCGCAAGCCGGGCACGTCGAGCAGCGCCTCGAAGCCGGCGGGCCGGTTGAACTGCGATGACGGCTGGCCGTCCCACAAGATGCCGGAGTGGAAGAGGATTGGCCGGCCCGCGTCGGCGATGGCGCGGAAGGTGCGCAGCGCGTCGGGGTGGCCCGGCGGGAAATGCGCGCAGATCACCTTGAAGCCGGCGATGCCTCTGCTGACCGCTAGCGCCACCTGGTCGAGGGCGTCTGGCTCCAGCGGGTCAATCCAGAAGAGCGGGTAGAGGTTCATCCCCGCGGCGCACCAATCAAGCACGTGTTGGAGCCGGACGGCAGGAGGCTGCGCCGGCCGTGGACTGGTGCGGTCGAAGCAGGCCGGCCGCTGCGAAATGAGCACGCCCCCGCCGACGCCCGCGGCCGCTAGGTCGGTCAGCAGGGCATCCGGCGCTGGATCGCCGTCCGTCAAGTGAATGTGTCCGTCGAGAATCATCGCCATCCTCCGTATCAATCTCTTTCTTGCCTACTCCGACTGTCCAATCAGCGCGTTGAGTCGTCGTCGGTAGGTGCGGAAGTTCGCCCACGACACATCCGGCGGGACCAGGTGATCCACATACGGGATATAGCCCCGTTGCGCCAGCATCCAGGGCACATCGGCGAGCGCCTCGGCGATCCCCTCGGGGCTGCGCGTCAACGCGATCTTGTCCACCCCGCCCAGGATTTGCAGCCGCGGGAAGGCGCGACGCACTTCTGCCACGTTCATCCCGGCCGCCACCTCGAATGGGTAGATGCCCGTGACGCCGCCCTCGATGAAGAGCGGGATGAGCTTCCAGATGTTGCCGTCCGAGTCAACCAGCACGTGGCGGATGCCTCGATCCCGGAAGAAGCCGGTCAGCTTCTTGTAGGCCGGCAGCATGAACTCTCGGAACATGGCCGGTGAGATGAGCGGCCCGTTCTTGTAGGCCATATCCTCCCATATCATCGCCACGTCCACATCAATCACATCCAGCATCTGGTCGTAGAGCGCGATCCAAAAGTCGGTCAGGTCGCTGACGATGGCGCGCATCAGCTCCGGCTGGTCGTGGTAGGTGAGCAATACCTGCATTTCGCCGAGGAGGTAGCGCGGCGTGCCGAAGAAGCCGTGCATCCCGGCGATCGCTAGCGGGAAGGTGCGCTCCCGGAAGCGCTCCAGGAAGGCCGGCCAGGTCGACGGCAGCCGGCCTTCAAGCGTAGGGCGCAGACGCTCGGCCTTCAGCCGCTCCCAATCGTCGCGCGTCTCCACTGGCCCGCGGATGTAGTGCGGCAATGTCTGGCGGTCGCCGCGGCGCTGCACGATCATCCCCATGTCATCGCGCACCTGCACCCAGCCATCTCCCTGCGCCAGCACCTCCTCATCGAAGGCGGGACAGACGTAATTATTCAGCGGGATGCGCCACAGCCCCGGATCGAGCTGCAGTGTTTGCTCCACATCGAAATCGGGAACGCGGCCCGGCCACCAGGCCGCGCCGCCGCCCTGCACCGTCGCCCCATCGAGGGTATCATCGGGGATGCCGGCGCGGCGGACCAACCCTTCGGCGTACCAGCGGCGCACCGTGCCGCCCCAGTAGCCGAATTCCCACTTGGGTGGGGCGACCGGCTCGAAATCCATCGTGGCAAGAAAGCGTTCGCGTATGTTCATCGTCTTTCCAATCTTAACTTGGCTGAAGGCCTACATCTCGATGCGGCGGCCCTCGCGCCACGAACGCAGCGCAGCATCGGCGATTTCCATGCTGACGATTGCCTCGGACGCGGGGCTAGATGGCTGGCGCAGGCCGGCGGCCGCATCCAGGAAAAGCTGGTGCTCGGTGCGGTAGAGGTCATCGCGCTCCACCGGAATCTGCTCCTCGCGCTCGGTGCTGTCGGCGCGCAGGCCGATCCGCAGCGTCTGCTTCTCGACCTCGGCCAGCGCCCAGCCGCGGTCGCCGATCACCTCGCACGCGCTGCGCTGCGGCATCTGCGCGTAGTTCAGATGGATCGTCGTCAGCAGGGGACAGGCGTAGTCGCAGGTCAGCGCCAGCACGTTGGGCATGGAGGTGTGCTCGAACTGGCCGCCCTGCGCGGCCGCCATGCTGACGCCAACCGGCTTCTCGCCCAGCAGCCAGTAGATGAA
>VGOD01000249.1 GCA_016876015.1 Chloroflexota bacterium | reverse complement strand
GTGGGCCGCCAGCGCGTTCCCCCACGGACGCCAGGAAACACAGACATCAAGAGCAGGTTCCTGTCCGTGTTGGCTTCTGTCCGTGGGCCGCCAGCGCGTTCCCCCACGGACGCCAGGAAACACAGACATCAAGAGCAGGTTCCTGTCCGTGTTGGCTTCTGTCCGTGGGCCGCCAGCGCGTTCCCCCACGGACGCCAGGAAACACAGACTCGACGATTATTCCAGTTCCACTGCATCGGCTTCCGCCAGCGCTTGCTTGACCTCATCGCGTAGAATGTTCAGTGTTTGATCGAGCTCGGCTTCACTGGCGATGCGCGGTTTGGCCTGCTTCTGGGCCAGCACCTGGGCCACCTTCAGGTATTTGACGCGCGGCGGCTGCGGGCCGGTCCCGGTCTCGTCGCGGTACACGACTCGGTGCTGGTCGCGCAGCCGGCGCTCTTCGCCGGGCAGCGCGGTGATCTGCAGGTCGAGTTCGCGCAAGGAGAGGTCGCACTGCCCGCACTTGGTGATCTCTCCTTCCGCCCACCGCAGCCCGCGGCAACGGTAACGGGTCAAAGCGGTCGCCGGGATGGCGCTCTCCCCCAGGCGCGCCTCGGCCTCGGCCAGCAGGCGATCGCGTTCGGCGTGCATGCCGGCATAGACTTGCCGGAAGCGTTCGCCCAACGGGACGAACGCAGCTGTGAAATCGTCCCACGCGTGGGCTGCGCCGCCGGACACCAGGGCGGACAGCGCCGCGCGCCAGGCAAGGGCATCCTCCGCCGACAGCGGTTCAGTCCCCGGCAGCCCCTCGCTGCGGCCGATCTCCGCCAGCAAGTACTTCGCCTGCTGGAACAGCGCCGGCCGTTTCCGGCGGATGAAGTCGTGCAGGGTCGCGGTCTCGGCGTGCCAGCCGCGCACTTCGTCCAGCGCGGCCAGGAATGCCTTGACGATCTTGCCGGGGTTGCTGTGGCGCGTCACCCGCTGCACGAGATCGGTGCTGCCGGTGAGCGCTGGCGGGATGGGGTAGCCCGCGGGCCGGAGCTGGAGCACGACTCGCTCGGCGCGGCCGTTCCACTCGTTCAGCTCTTTGACGATCTGCTCGGCCAGGACGTTGGCCGTCTCCTCGCGGCGCGGCGTCTCGAAGATCAGCTTGAGCTCGTCCTGCGCCCGGCGCAGCTCGTCCGGCGTGATCGCCTCGGCCTCTTCATAGAAGAAGACGGCGCGGCGGAAGGGGCGCACCTGGGTGAAGAGGGCTTGCGCAGCCGGCGCGGTGTGATCAGTGTAATGCACGTTGTCGGCCTTGGCCGAAATCAGCCCGGCGCGAAACAGCGCGGCCAGGATCAGCCGCACCACGGTCGGGTGCCAGCCGTAGGGGGCGCCGGTGAAGCGCTCCTCCAGCGCCTTGCCGTCCAGGTCGCTGCCGCGCCGCGCCCGGCCCGCGATCTCCGCCCGCACCTCGGCCACGGCCGCGCTGTGCTGGTTCAGGTGGCCGTCCGCGCCGAACAGGTTCAGCCCACTCCCCACGGCCACCAGCGCGTGGCTGGCGATGGTCAGCGCCGCCTTGATGTCGTCTTCGGCCGGCCTCACGGCCGCCAGGTCGAACTTGGGATAGACGGTCGGCACGACCTGGCTCAGCACCCGGTTGAAGATCGGGTTCAGGGTGGTAGTGCGGCCGTCCAACTCCTCGGCGCGGCCATTCCAGATCACAACCCCGTTGTAAAGCGCGGTCCGCAGGCTGGTTTCGATCTTGGTTTGCAGCGTGCTGACCTCGGTCCCTTTCTCCCGGATGATCTCGCGCTCCTCGTCGGTCTTGGTCTGCCTGGCCTGCCACTTGCCGAGCACATCGTTTAGCTTGATCAGACGGGTCAACTGGTTGGCGAGATCGGCGTCGGGGTCGGCGGCCCAGAAGACCGTCTCCGGGCGGCTGAAGCTCTCGATCTGTTCCAGGTCCTCCAGGCTGAAGCGTTCTTCCAACTGCCGGTAGATCGACGAATAGACCTCCAGGACCAGGTCCTGGCCCCCTTGCAACTCCTCGCCGTCCCCGCGCACGACCACGTCGAACGAGCGCAGGCCGTCACGATAATTGAGCTTGCCGATCGGCCGCAGGACTTCAGCGAGCCGGGTGCGCGCCGCGCGGCGCACATCGGCCTGGCGCACGATCACGCCGGCAGCTTCTTCTTCGAAGCTCTTCTTGGCGCCGGTGAGGAACTCCCAGGCGCCGTTCTCCTTGGTCACCACGTAGCGTGCGTCGCGCAGCCGCTCCAGGCTGGCCGCCACCGCAGCTTGCAGCGCGGCCAGGTTATCGCTCCGTACATCGCGCACCAACGCATGGGCCAGCGTGTCCGCGGTCACCGCGACCCAGGACACCTGTTGCAGCAAGTACAGCGCCTTGAGCACCCGGCTATCCAGCGCCTGCCAGCCCGGCAGCCGTTGTTCGAGGTTCTCGATCTCCTGGCGGTCCTGCGGCAGGATGTCCGCGGCGATCCGGTCGTAGACCATGTCCAGCGCCACCGTCCGGCCGAGCTCACCGCCGGTGAAGCCGTTCGCGCGGTTGCTCAGCACACCCATCGCCATGCCGATCATGCTACGCGCCTCCGGGTTGATCCCGAAGCCGGTGGCTGTGGCGCTTTTCACCGCGCCGAAGATCGCCTGGATCAACGGCAGATGGTAGGGCAAGAAGGGGGTGTTGGCCGCGAACCGCTCGGCCGACATGGCCGGCAGGCTGCGGCTGGCGCCGGGCAAGGCGCCCAGGCTGGCCAGCGCGCCCGCGTGCGCGTGGTAGAAGCCCTCGATGTCGGCCGCGCGCTCCGGCTGCTTCTGCAGGATGCGGCCTTCCAGCACCTTTTCCACGTCGTCGGCGGTCAGCGCCAGGCGGGTGTCGAAGCGCTGGCCGATCTTGCTGAAGTCCGCCTGTTTGGCCTTCACGCCCGCGATCAGCTCGTCCAGCTTGGCTTGAGAGGTGACGATCAACCACAGCTTGCCGCGGCCCCGCGTTGCAAACTCCTCAGCGATGGATTGCAGCTCCAGCAGCTTCTGGCCGTCATCGCCGATGAACTGGCCCATCTCGTCAATGATGAAGACCAGCCGCGGCGGCCGTTCGGGGTTGCCGCCGCGCGCCAGCTCGTCCACGTAATCGGTCAGCCGGGCTGCCAGGTCGGACACCGAGAGCTGTTGACTGGCGCGGAGCAGATCGAGCGCGGCCAACGCCTCTTCGCGGCTGCGATACGCGGCCGGCGCCACGGTTTGCAGCGCCTCGGCCACGGTGGCGCGGATGAAGAGGAAGTCCTCGCGTTCCTCGGCCCAGGGGCGCCCCATGCGCCGTTCGACCTCAGCCCGGAATGCGTCGTACAGGCCGCGCTCGATCAGCGAGAGCTCCAGGCTGGCTACCGCGATATTCTTGCTCAGGCCGCGGCTGGCCAGGTAGCTGCGGTACATGATCTCGCTGATGCTGTCATCCTTGGCGGTCAGGTCTTGCTCGGCTTTGATCTGAAAGGTGATCACCCGGCTGTCCAGCAGCCCGGCCCGGTGCAGCAGCCCTTCGATCTCCATCCGCTGCGCGCTGCCGGCCAGTCGTGCGGCAAAGAGTTGGCGGGCCGTTTGGTCGCCAACGAGCCGGTTTTCCAGCAAGTAGCCCAGCATCTTGGCGAAGTGCGACTTGCCCGCGCCGAAGAAACCCGAGATCCATACCCCGATCCGATCGGTGGTCGCAGTGCGCGATTCGGCGTACCCTTCCAGGAACGCCCTCAGCGCATCCTCGATGGGCCCGGTGACCACATACTCGCGCAGATCGGCTGCTACGATGGCTTCCGCCAGGTCGTTGACTTTGGCGACCGGGGGGATGTAACGCTCGATGGGATAGACGAACAGCTCGCGAAGCGGGGTGGATGCAACCATGAATCCGGTTCTCCCTCAGATCAGATCACGCGTACGGTAATAGCTGGTGGGCCGCACGCCCAGGAACATCAGGCGGTTACCGAGACTGACTTCACCCGGGTAGAAGACAGCCAGCGCCATGGGCGGCTGGATGCAGTTGGTGCAGTTGTCCAGGATCGGCCCCAGGTGCAAATAAGGGTAAAGGAAGGCCACGTCGGTCAGGAAGATCACACCGTCGCCGGCCAACGCGTCCGCTGCCTGCAGCAGACGGTTCGTCAATTCCTGGCCGGCGTGGCGGGCGATATTCTCGTTCAGCTCGGCCCCTGCTGTGGCCTCCAACTCGAAAAGCTGCTCCAGCCGGCCGCGGCGCTCGTAGTGCGCGAAGATGACATCGCGGCAACTGACCGTTTGGACCTTGACGCCCTGGCTCTCTAGCGTACGGCGCAACGACTCACGTCGCTGGACGCAGTCGGCTTCCTCTGCCGGCCGATAGACCAGACGGATGAACGGCACGCCCGTGCTCTGGGCCAGCAGCGGCCGGTCACGCAGCAGCCAGCGTTCCAGCTCCTCAAACTTCTCCGGTAAGGCTCTCAACGCATGCCTCCAGGGATGGGAAGCGTAGGTCCAGGATGTACACATCGCCCTGGACCTTGAAGGTGCAGTAGCCGGCCGCGCTGGCCTCGACCAACAGCGCCTGGACATCGGCGCTCTCAAGTAGGAAGAGCCGCCAGTCCTCGTGCGCCAGCACCCCTTGCGCAGTGCGCACGCCGTCGCCGGCCAGCCGATACAGGACATAGACGAACGCGGGCAGGGGCATATACAGGCGGGCGAACTGCTTGTTTTGGGCGCCGGTGAGCAAGCCGAAATCGCGCAGGATGGTCAGGATGTTGCTCACCACCTTGTCGCGGGTCTGGGGGGACCAGGCCGTCAGTTCGGGGTGGCTGGCTGCACTTTCATCGAAGAAGCGTTGCAGGTCAGCCTTGCCGGCCCCGCTGAAGCCAGCCGCATAGCGCGGGTAGATGCAGCCGATCACGGCATCGCGCAGCACAGGCAGCGACCGGCACATCTCGAAGTACAGCACCAGGGAGGCTGTTTGCTGGTCAGGCGCGCGCGTCACCATGCGCGCCAGCGTGGCCGCCCGTGTTTCATCGGTCAGATAGCGCGTGTGGAGGTGATCCCAGACCGACTTGCGGGTGCTCTGGGTCAGCTTGCCGAGCAGATCGGCCTCCATGACCAGCGCCTTGACCTCGGCGACAGTGTGGCCGCGATCTAGCTCGCGGAGGACGGCGAACGTCTCTGCGAGCAAGGTGCTCTTGCCCGATAGGGTTGCAGTGTATGGAGGATTCGATTTCATTGCTATGAGTTCACTGTTCCAAAAACGAAAGGGCCGCGGCCCATGAGAAAGGGCCGCGGCCTCACTTGACGTTCCGAACCGCCGTGCTATACTGCCTGGCACAGCACTTCGTCTTGAAGGCTGCAACGCCCGTTTCCTGGGGATCGACAGGAGTCGGGTCCGAAGCCGACCAGCTCGCTACTGGCCGGCTTCGTTAGTTAACTGCGGCGCATTATACTTTGATTGATGCTAACGCGCAACTGCATTGTGACGTGGGTCGTTTGGGTTGCCGCGTCCCAGGCTGGCCTCACAATGAGTTGAGGTTCGGGGCCTGCTCAACGAAAAAGCCCGACCAAGGTAGGTCGGGCTTTGACATGATTGGTCGCTCGCGACCAATCAAGAGGGACAGGTAGCCCTCAACAACTTGCGCGCGGCGTCAGCAGCGTCATGACGTCAGCGAGGCCGCGCAGATCGTTGAGCGTCACCACACGAGCGGCGATTTGGCCCATGAGCGCCGCGTCGCAGTCGGGCGGGATCAGGATCGCGGATGTGCGAGCCTTGTCGCCCGGCATGGCCGGCGGGATGGAGCCGTCGCCATCGGTCACGAGCAGGATGGCGTGGGCTGGCCAGCGCCGCCAGGCGTCGGCCAGGAACTCGAAGCCGGTGCCGCCGTAGGAGAGGCCAGCGGGATCGCAGAAGAGCAGGGCTTCATCGCTGCTGGTCGCGATCTGGGCGCTGTCGTCGAACAGCACGCCCACAACCTCGCCGCCAGCTTCCCGGACGGCCAGGGCCACGGCCTGCGCCGCGGTCTGCGCCAGCACGAACTTGGCGCCCTTCATGGAGCCGGACTTGTCCAGGCAGATCAAAACCTTGGGCCGGGGCCGCTCCTTGCCCGGCAAGGCCATGCGCAACGGGATCAACTCGCCCAGGACCGCGGCCCGGCGATCGAGCCGGCCCGGCGCCGCGATCTCGGTCGCGCTGCGGGCCACCTGGAAGTGCAGGCGCAGCCCGCGGGCGGCCTGTTGCGCTTCCGGTCGCGGTCGCCCGCGCACGGTGCGCACGCTGGCCACCGGTTCGGCCGACTGCGGCTCGTGCTGGCCGGTGTTGCTTGCCGCCTCGGCCTGGGCTGCGCGGCCGGCCGGGCCGACCACGCTCAGCGCGCCGCCAGGCGTCGGGAAGGTCTCGGCGGCCTGGCGCAGCTCGGGGAACGTCTGGATCGTCTCCTCGACGTAGGCCGGCGTCTGGGCAGGTGCGATCTCCGTCGCGCCGGCCAACCGCCAGGCGAACTGGAGCGCGCGGTCGGCCGCCGTCTGGCTGGCGATCGTGCGCAAGGCTGCGAACAGCGTCTGGCTGTCCCCGTGTGGGTTGATGTCGAAGGGCAGCTCCGGGTTGCCGAAGCGGCCGGTCAGGGCGACGGAGCAGGCGATGGCCGGGAACGTGCGGCCTGCCTGCAGGCTCCGGCGGTAATCCGCCAGGTGCGCCTGCTTGACGACCGCGCGCACTGCCTTGAGGGTGTCCGCCAGGGGTGGGAACAAGCCGGCCATCATCGCCTCAAGTTCGATGTCGGCGATGATATTGCCGAGCCAATGCGGCGCGCCAGATTGTTGCTCAACCTCTTCCAGCGCCTTGAGCGGCTGCAGGAAGTGGCCCAGCTCATGCACCAGCAGCCCCACGGCGACCGGCGTGTCGTGGGCGACATCCACCCCTTCGAAGGTCGGCGGCAGCCAGATCCGGACGCCATCGGTGGCGGCGGTGTCGGCGGTCTCGTCCAGCGAGACGTAGGCTCGCACCAGGCGAGCCGTGTCGGGCGCGACCACGGCCAGGATCTGGTTGGCGGTGGCATCCAGGATGGCGCGGATATCAAGTGTGGCGTTCATGGCCGGCCTCCGATCCGAATCCCCATGCCTTCCAGAAGCTTGCGAAACCCTTCGGCCGCCGGGCGGTCAATCGCTCGCAACTGAGCGAAGTAGGTCGGCGCAAAGCCCAGGTCGGCCGGATCAACGGCCTCGGCCAGCAGTGTGTAGCCGATCGGCAGCGGCAGTTGGCCCTCCGTCACCAGCTTCCACGACGTCTCGATGGCGTCGCGGGCCGGCTTCTGGAAGAGCGCGGCGACTGCCGGGTCGAACCCGACCTCCAGCGGCACGGTGCGCCGCACCAGGGCCGGATCGAGCGCAGAGCCCCAGGGGTTGCAGGCCAGCGCCACCTTGCAGCGGCTGACCGGCGCCCAGTCCAGGCCCCACATCGGGACTTCGACCATGCGCACGGCTTGGCCGTCATCCGCTGGCACGCGCTGCGCCCAGGCGACCTCGCACGGGATCGGCAGCAGTGGCCGCATGAGGACGTCCATCGAGCGCTGGTTCAGCCGGGTCAGCTCGTCCAGGAACAGGAGCACGGTGTCCCCACTGCGCGCCCGTTGGAAGGCGCGGGCGATGACTGAGGCGTACACGGCGTGATCGGTCTTCAACCCCACCAGGTCGGCGTCGGCAAAACTGCTCATGCCATCCAGCGCCTCGAAGCCCCAGCCGTGCCGGAGCGCGACCAGGCGGATGGCCGAGGTTTTGGCCACG